>DHDL01000032.1:16777-25466 GCA_002399345.1 Thermoanaerobacterales bacterium UBA4877 | reverse complement strand
TTTGGCGTGCACGAAACGTTGCAGCGCCGAAGAATGCAAAACGGCTTGGCTATAAAACACCGTGTGCGGTTAAGGGCGACCATTGTTATAACTGTTCAAGCCCTGATAGAATCTGTAATACACTTAATATTTATTTGAAGAAGCTCGATTTTGTTGAATCAGAGGTTATATTAATAGATGAAGATTTAGGTTTATGATCTGCGCCCGCTTCCCTACCTGTCACATAACTATGCCCGCAAGCGTAGTATATATGTAGCTTTTACTACAAATGGGGTGGGCACATGGAGTTTATGTTGATTCTGGCTTTGGCACTGAGCATAGACAGCCTTTGCGTAGGTCTTTCGTATGGGATGAGAAGGATTGAGATTCCATTCATGCCTTTGACTTTCATCAGCCTTATTTCAGGAGTCAGTGCATATATAAGCATACACATAGGAAACGGCCTGGCCGTTTTTTTGAGCCCGCATTATGCAAAAATAATAGGAGCCGTAATACTTATAGGTGTGGGCCTATATATATTCATTTCGACCATCAGGGACAAAAACGCAGGTACGGAGGACAAGGAGATCCTGTCGATTAGGCTTAACTTTATTAAGATTACAATACAGGTAATACAACAGCCACTCAAAGCAGACCTGGATAATTCCGGCACAATAAGCAATTCTGAGGCAATATTTCTTGGCATTGCTTTGGCATTAGACACATTTGGGGCAGGGTTGGGAGCTGCCATGAGTAGTATGGAGATAACCGGCCTTCCCGTTGCAATTGGTGTATTCAATATGCTCTTTCTTCTTTTAGGTGAATTTGTCGGTAGGAAGATAGATATGGCCGAGAAAGACAGGCTGGAATACCTGCCGGGTATTGTGCTTATAATCCTCGGGTTTATCACAATGATTTGATTACAGATTAAAATAAAATTATGTATCTTAAATAAAGGGTACCATCTCTTATATAGCCAGGAGACAGTACCTTTTTAATTTTTAGATAGTGATTCAATATCTTCTTGTCAGTCTTCCAACGCCGCTAATAACATTTACGATCTTATCTTGCAGCAATCCGCTGTTTTTCTCTATAACGCGGACGGATCTGATATTGTCATCATAAATGTAATTAAGACTTTCTTTAGTCCAAGGACTTCTTTAGCATAATCGAGTGCCATTGCTAGCATAATTGTGCCAAAACCATTATTTCACCCGGTAAATTATGCCTATCCTATAGTTTTCGAATGTTTTAAAGATGCCATATTTATCTATATCCATAAAAGAATACGTATCAATACCATGATTTTTATATTCACTTACGGCATCGGCGTATGAATTGTAGCTGTTTCCTTTATTTATCTCTATGTTTTATTGTAGCTTGAGCTGCAGCCAATCTTGCAACCGGTACCCTGTAAGGCGAGCAGCTTACATAGTTCAGACCGGCGGTATAGCAGAATTCTATGGAACGTGGATCTCCGCCGTGTTCACCGCATATACCCAGAGAAAGATTACTCTTTACGCTGCGTCCCTTGTCGTGAGCTATCTTTATAAGCCGGCCGACTCCCTCTGTATCTAGAGTGGCGAACGGGTCGTCCTGTAGTATCTTTTTATTGATGTACTTATACAGGAACATATGCTCTGCATCATCACGGCTGTAACCAAATGTTGTTTGGGTCAAGTCGTTGGTTCCAAAGGAGAAGAAATCTGCATACTCGGCTATTTGATCAGCCAAAAGTGCGGCTCTCGGGACCTCTATCATGGTGCCCATCTTATAGTTGAGCTTGACACCGGTGGAGTCCATGATTTCCTTACCGATATTTATAGCCATTTCTCTCAGCCTTTTCATCTCTTCCTGGGTACCTACCAATGGAAACATAATTTCCGGCATAACATCTACACCTTGTTTTATAAGGGTCACTGTGGCATTTAATATAGCCCTTATCTGCATTTCGTAAATCTCAGGGTAAATCATACCCAAGCGGCATCCTCTGAAGCCTAGCATAGGGTTGACTTCTTCCAGATCTCTGACATTTTTCAGTAGATTATCTGTTTTTTCAATCTCTACTTGGTTGCCGCCGGTTAGCTTCAAAGTGTTCAGCTTTATTGCCAGATCCAACTCGTTAGGAAGAAACTCATGCAGCGGCGGATCCAGTAGCCTTATGATTACCTCATGGCCTTCCATGGTCTTTAAGATGGCTTCAAAGTCGCCCTGTTGTATCGGCAATAGCTTATCCAGTGCGACCTTTCTGTCTTCATAATTCTGTGCCAGTATCATGCTATGCACTATAGGCAACCTGTCTGTAGCCATAAACATATGCTCCGTACGACAAAGCCCTATGCCCTTGGCTCCGAATTTTAGTGCTGTGGTGGCATCCACAGGTGTGTCGGCATTAGCCCTGACTCCTATTTCAGCAACCTCGTCACTCCATGCGAGCAGTTTTTTAAACTCTTCGGAGAAGGTTGGGTCTACGAAGTTGACCTCTCCTAATATAACATTACCGGTGGTGCCATCTACTGATATGATATCGCCCTTCTTAACTGTAATGTCCCCTGCTGTGAAAGATTGACTGTCCAAGTCGATCTTTATGTCTTCGCATCCGCATACAGCGGGTTTACCCATGCCTCTTGCCACAACCGCAGCGTGGCTCGTCATACCGCCACGGCTGGTAACCACACCTTCCGCTGCATAAAGTCCGTGGATATCGTCTGGTGTGGTTTCCGGTCTTACCAATATGACCTTTCTGCCTTCTTCGTCGGTAATTTTAACCGCCTCGTCGGCATCAAACACAACTTCGCCCATGCCTGCGCCTGGAGATGCGGCCAGGCCGTTTGCAATTATGTCGTTTTCAGAATTTGGATCGATTTGCCTGTGCATGACCATTGAGATTTGCTCCGGATCGACTCTCATGAGGGCTGTTTCCTTATCGATGATACCTTCTTCATACATGTTTACCGCAACCTTTATGGCAGCCTGAGGAGTCCTCTTGCCGTTCCTGGTCTGTAGCATATAAAGTTTACCTTCTTGCACCGTAAACTCCATATCCTGCATGTCTTTATAATGATCTTCCAGTGTACTGGCAACATTTAGCAGCTGCTTATACAGCTCAGGTTTTTCATCATTAAGCTTAGCTATGGGTTTAGGTGTCCTTATACCTGCTACCACGTCTTCTCCCTGGGCATTGATGAGATATTCGCCATAGAAGACCTTTTTTCCGGTAGCGGGGTCTCTTGTGAATGCAACGCCGGTGCCTGAATCATCACCCATGTTGCCGAAGACCATCATGACCACGTTTACCGCCGTGCCCCATGCCTCGGGTATCTTGTTTAATTTTCTGTATGTTTTGGCCCGGGGAGTATTCCATGATTCAAACACAGCCGTTACGGCCATCAGCAGCTGTTCCCTTACATCCTGAGGGAAGTCTCTTCCTATGTTTTTCTTCACTACTTTCTTATAAGTTTCGATTAGCTGCTTAAGGTTTTCTGCGGTAAGCTCTGTATCAAGCTTTGCCCCTGCCTTTTGTTTTAATTTTTCCAATTCACCTTCAAAAAGATCGATGTTTATATGCATGACCACATCGCCGAACATCTGTATGAAACGGCGGTAGCAGTCATAAGCAAACCGCGGGTTATCAGATTCTGCGGCCAGGCCTTCCACCGTCTCATCATTAAGTCCCAGGTTGAGTATGGTGTCCATCATGCCCGGCATTGAAATCCTTGCACCTGAACGCACGGATACAAGCAAGGGATGATTGCGGTCACCTAGTTTCCTTCCTGATTTTTGCTCAAGCTTGGTGAGATATTTCATAATGTCGTCGGCTATCTCCTGGGGAAGCTTCTGACCATTTTGATTGTAAGCTGTGCAAGCCTCTGTGGTAATAGTAAATCCTGGAGGAACCGGAAGACCGATGTTGGTCATTTCAGCCAGGCCGGCTCCCTTGCCACCGAGAAGTTCCTTCATGGAGCCGTTACCCTCTTCGAACATGTATAAATACTTTTTTCCTGTCATTACTACATAACCTCCTTTATAATCTTGGAATTATATAAAGCGTTTTTGGCGCTTTTTTACTCTTACCCTTGCTGGACAGGTATATGCAAAGCGGGGTTATAATTGTCCCGGGTGGGCCAATAATGACCACCTATCAAGACTTTGTTGGTTGATACCTGCAAATATGTAGGAACACGTTATCATCAGGTTTACCTTGAATAGTCCTTAACATATTTTGACAAAATTATTAAAATTATTTTGATGATTCTATCTTTAACCGGCAGATAAGTCTAATGTAATTATTAATTCATAATTAGTATAACACTATTTTATCTCTTTAAAAAGATGATTTTGCAAAGATTATTATTTTCTTTTGATTATATTATTTTATAATCTATAATTGTATAAAAGGAGGTCTTTTATGACTGCACCGCTTTTTGATGGTTTGTTGAGATATATTGAAAAACAGGTGATACCCTTTCATATGCCCGGGCACAAGCAGGGAAAGGGCATAATGAGGGCTGACCAATTAGAAGAAAATATTTTTAAGATAGATCTTACCGAATTTTTGGATACCGATAACCTCCACGATGCCAAGGGGATTATTCTGGAGGCGGAAAAGATGGCTGCTGCAGCCTTTGGTGCAAAGAAGTCATTTTTTCTGGTAAACGGAACCACAGGTGGTATTCAGGCCATGATGATGTCCGTACTCCATCCCGGAGATAAAGTCCTTGTGGAGCGGAGTGCTCACCGCTCGGTTTTTGGCGGATTGATACTTACGGGAGCTATACCTGCATATATCGAGCCGGCTGTGGATTATGAAGACGGTATACCTGCAGGTGTCACGCAGCAGAGTGTAGGCAGGGTTCTGTCAAATAATACCGATGCCTTAGCGGTATTGATCACATATCCCAACTATTATGGTTTTTGTACGGACATAAAAGCCATAGCGGATATAGTGCATCGTTACGGCAAGATTCTCATCGTCGATGAGGCTCATGGAGCGCATTTTGCATTTAATAAAAATTTACCTGTTACTGCACTGGAGGCAGGAGCGGATATGGTGGTTCAGAGTGTCCACAAAACTTTGCCGTCTTTTACGCAGAGTTCTATCTTGCATGTGGGTAGTGACAGGATAGATACAGGCAGCGTCGAGGCTGCTTTGCGTCTTATGGAGACTTCCAGCCCGTCTTATCTGCTTATGGCTTCGCTGGATTTAGCCAGGGAGGAAATGGAGGACCATCCCGAAATACTGGATAAGGCGGTGGACCTTTCGTATATGGCCAGGGACAGACTGGCTGGCGCCGGGAATATACGTGTGATAGGTAAGGATATAATAGGTAAGTGCGGCATTGCGGATATAGATCCCACTAAGCTTGTGGTAAACGTAAGAGGGCTTAATATGACCGGCCGCAAGGCGGAGAAAATTTTGCGGGACAGATATAATATACAGGTGGAGCTTTCCGATATGTATAATATACTTTTGATGATAACTACAGGTGATAGTGAAGGTGATATAATTAAGTTGACCGACGCAATACTGCAGCTTAAGAAGGATAAAGAGGACCAGGCCATACCCTTAAGCTTTGATTATAAGGCTCCGGAGATGGTTTTTAGTCCCAGGGAGGCATACTTTATGAAAAAATCCAGGGTACTTTTAAAGGATAGCGCCGGCAGGACGGCAGGAGACTTTATCATACCTTATCCTCCGGGAATACCGTATGTGGTACCCGGTGAGCTCATCACGGAGGATACATGCCAAAAACTATCTGAGCTGGCCTTAAGCGGTATAGAAGTTGTAGGATATGACGATGGTTATGTGAAAATACTGGAAGCATAGGAGGACGGAAATTGAGTTTGTTTATCAGCTTTGAAGGTATAGACGGGTGCGGCAAGAGCACCCAGATGATTATGCTTAAAAATAAGCTTGAAGCTTTGGGATATAAGGTATTAACCACAAGAGAGCCGGGAGGGACACCTGTCGGCGAGAAGATAAGGTATATACTGCTGGATAAGGAAAATGCGGGAATGGAGGCACTTACAGAGGCATATCTGTATGCCGCCAGCCGGGCACTTACGGTAAGGCAGGTGATAGAGCCGGGCCTGGCCGGTTATGATTTTGTCCTGGCTGACAGATATGTAGATTCCAGCCTGGCCTATCAAGGCCAGGCCAGAGGCCTGGGTATAGATACCGTATACAATATAAACGCTCCGGCAATAGGCGGTCTTTTCCCCGATATCACCTTCCTGCTGGATGCTCCTGCATCTAAGCTTGCCTGCCGGTCGGAGGCCGCCCCGGACAGAATTGAGGGAGAAGGTCGGGCCTTCCAGGAAAGAGCCCGGGAGGGATATAGTATACTGGCTCGCAGATACACCGGGAGATATGTGATTTTGGATGCGCTTAAGGAAAAACAAAGGCTCAATGAAGAGATAGCACACGAGGTTTTAAAGAGGATGAGGTGATGTAGGTGAGGGTAGAAAACATAAGGATGAATAAAGTGAACACACCTATGGTAACAAAAAATAAAAATACCGGCAGTGACTTTAAAGAAAATCTCTTTAGTGCCGAGGACGATTATGACCGTGAGAAGTTAAAGAACCTCATGCAGGATATAGACGAAAAGTCCAGGAAGCTTAAAGACACGCTTGATATTGGTAGCCTCATGGAGTACAAAGAAATGGTGAGTATTTTTATGAAAGAAATGCTTTGCGCTTATGACGCGTCAAAGAGGGAATACATGGATTATAGAGGAAGACACAAGATTTATGTTATAATAGAAGAGGTAAACAAAAAGCTCAGCAAAATGACTGAGGATTTCATGAAGAAAGAGAAGGATACCTTCGATGTCCTGAAAAAGATAGATGAGATAAAAGGGCTTTTGGTAGATATGTACGACTGAGGTGTCAATTATGAGTTTTAAAGATGTTCTGGGAGCCGATAATATATTTAAGCGTTTTAAAGATAAGGATCATCTTTCCAATGTCTATATAATAACCGGCGAAAAGGGTTCGGGAAAGGGCCTGGCAGCAAAAGAAGCAGCTAAATACTTAAACTGCACGGGACAAGATAAACCGTGCGATATATGCGATTGCTGCGTGTCTATTGAGGCGGGCAGCTATCCCGATGTGTATACGGTCACCGGGAATAAATCCATCGGCGTGGATGAAATAAGGGATGTCATTGAAAGGGCAGCAGTAAAGCCGTATGCATCCAGGTATAATATATTTATTATAGATAAAGCAGATGACATGACACCCGAGGCACAAAACGCCATCTTAAAGACCTTGGAGGAGTGCAAGAAAAGCAACATCTTTTTATTGCTGACAGACTCTATAACCGCCGTCCTTCCCACCATAAGGTCACGAGCGCAGATCCTCTCCATGAAAAGAGCGGGGGAGGAGGAGCTGGTAAGCCTTCTCATGAGACGATACGATACAAGCAGAGAGCAGGCATTGTTTGCCGCAAGATTTTCCAAAGGGGTAGTGGGCAGAGCGGTAAAGCTTATACAGCCTGAGTATTTAGAGTTTCGACGCAGGATGTATGATGCAATAGACAGTCTTAAAGATATGAAACCTTATGATGCATTTGATATATATAAATCACTGAAGCCGGACAGGGCAACGGCTGGTGACATGCTTAATATATTGGAATCTTTCTATCGAGACATGCTTATGATAAAATATGATAAAAATATGCTTATAATTAATGTGGATAAACAAAGCTACATTGAAAATTACGGTAGTTTTTCCGATGAGGAGCTTATCCGCATAATTAGTAGAATAGAAGAAACCGGAAGGTATATTTCGCATAATACAAATATACAGCTTACATTCGATGTGCTATTTTTGGATATACTGGGGGTGTGAATTTGGCAAGTGTTGTAGGAGTGAGATTTAAAAAGGCAGGTAAAATATATTATTTTGATCCCGGGGATTTAGATTTAAAATGCAAGACCAATATTATTGTAGAAACGGCCCGGGGCGTGGAATTCGGGAGGGTTGTCATAGAGAAAAGAGAAATCCCGGATGACCAGGTGGTAAATACATTAAAACCGGTGCTCAGGATTGCAAACGAGGCTGACCTTATCCATCAAAAGGAAAATGAAAGAGATGCCAAGGATGCAATGAAAAAGTGCATAGAAAAGGTCGAGCAGCACAACATGGAAATGAAAATTATTGACGCGGAATACACATTTGACAATAATAAAATTATATTCTATTTTACTGCGGACGGCAGGGTTGACTTCCGAGAACTGGTAAAAGAACTGGCCGCCATATTTAAGACCAGGATAGAGCTGCGACAGATAGGCGTACGGGATGAAGCAAAATGCATAGGTGGCCTGGGTACATGCGGCCGGCCGCTTTGCTGCAGATGTTTTCTAGGTGAATTCGATCCCGTGTCCATCAAAATGGCAAAGGATCAAAACCTCTCATTGAATCCGACTAAAATATCGGGTCTGTGCGGCAGGCTGATGTGCTGCCTAAAGTACGAACAACAATCTTATGACGAGGCACGGTCAAACCTTCCTGTGGAAGGCAGCATCGTGCTTACACCTAAGGGAGAAGGCAAGGTAACTGAAATAAATGTCCTAAGCAAGACTCTTAAGGTTACTGTGCCTAATGAGGAAGGTATTGAGTTTTCACATGTCTTTAAACCGTGTGAGATTACTGTAATAATGCAGCCTGGCGTAAAGGATGAGTAATATAATAAAAGCCGCAGGAA
>DHDL01000032.1:14163-16619 GCA_002399345.1 Thermoanaerobacterales bacterium UBA4877 | reverse complement strand
TTCCTGCGGCTTTTATTATATTATGTTCGCTTAAAGCGTGGCCTGGCCTTTTTGCCAGTTTACAGGACATGCACCGCCGGATTGCAGTGCAGCAAGCACCCTAAGTATCTCATCTACGTTTCTTCCGATAGCCGGTTCGTGGACTACGGAATATCTTATTTTGCCTTCGGGGTCTATGATAAAGGCGGCCCGGAGGGCAATGCCCGCATCTTTAAGCAAAATCTCATAGCTTTCCGCCATGGTCTTGTTATAATCGGAGATTAAGGGGTAGTCGATACCTCCCAGTTCTTTTATCCATGCCTCATGAGAATAGACACTGTCCGTGTTGGCGCCTAACACCTCGGCATCCAGAGCCTTAAAATCATTAAGTTTCTTGTTGAATTCAGGTATCTCCGTACTGCATACGCCGGAAAAGTCCTGGGGATAGAAAAACAGCACCACCCATTTTCCCTTATAATCCGAAAGCTTAATATCCCCTTTTGTACTAGAAAGATTGAAATCAGGAGCCGTCATTCCGGGAATCAACATATCTATCACCCCATCATATAAATTTGGACGATAATTACTATATAATAATAATTATCTATAAATATATTATCATATTTAATGGGAAAAATCAATATTCGATGAAATATTTTTTACTCTCCGCTGCTTTTCAGACTGGAGAAGTATTTCAGCGCCTCATCATTTCTGCCTGTTTTATAATACAGCGTACCCAGAGATTCATTTAGAAGTGACTTTTCCCTTTCCGCATCAATATCATTTATAATGGATTGTGCGGTCTTGTAAATATTCTCCGCTTTGCCGTATTCTTTGAGCCCGGTGTATGTATCACCCATCAGCCGGTATACCCTGCACCTTTCTTCAAGACAGCCTTCGGATGAGGAAAGCGATTTATCAGCATTCTCAAGCTGCTTTAAGGCCCGATCATAATTGCCATGAATTATATTTATTCTTGCTATTTCCGTTAAATTAAAGGCGGCAAACTTAAGCTCACCCAGTTCCTTATATATTTCCATGCTCTTATCAAAGTTTTTTAAGGCAAAGTCATATTGTTTCATATCAATGTATATATATCCGAGATAATTATATTCTTTAGCTATCTCTTCCTTGAGGCCGAATATATTGTTAATAAATATAGAACGTCTTATATTTTTAACGGCGTCCTTGTATTCTTTAAGATAGTAACTTGTAAAGCCTATGCCGTGATAACATGACCCTATATACTTTACAAGACCGTGTTCCTTTGAAAAGCTTATGCACATCATAAAGTAATCCCTGGCTTTTACATAATTATCTATCTTAATTAGCAAATTAGCTATGTTAAGCAGCATCTTTGCTTTGAGATCATCCAGATCAAGATTGTTTTTATCTATCAAATCAACGCCCTTTTCCAGGTATCTTAGGGCTTTTAAATATCTTTCCATCATCCAATAGCACGTTCCCATCTTATAGTATAGGCATGCGGCATATTGCAGGTTGTCATCACTCTCAGTCAGGGTATCAATCAACTCATCAAACATCTCGGTAGCTATTTTATAGCTTCCTGTTTCGGTATGGCAAAAAATAATAAGAGATTTTGCTTTAATATATCTGGGATCCTTAGGGTCAAACTCTTTAAGGAAACTTTCCAGTACAGGAAGGGCTTCCTTATAATCTTTGTTGCCGACAAGCCGCTCAGCCTCAATGTATGAAAGATAACTATTGTTTAAACTGTTAAGCTTGCTTTGCAGATTTGATTTTTCGTCATATTCGGGGTCGAGGAAATATGAAAGAGGTACGCCTAGTACCTTGCCCAGATAGGTAAGCGCTTTTACGGAGGGATAAATATTACCTACTTCGAGCTGGCTTATATAGCCCACAGTAAATTCATCGCCTGCTATATCACGCTGCCTCATCTTGAGCGCACGTCTTTTTTTTCGTATTCTTCGCCCAATTTCTTTGGAGTCGATTATAAGATTAAGGTCTATATCTTTCATTTCCATAAATCTATCCCCCATTTAACAATTATTTATAATTATCATTATATCACATATTGTAAATTATGGGAAAAATATTTTATTTCTATGGAGGTTATTTTAATGTACACAATCGTAAGCATCATATCAATTTATTTATATATAATTATAAAAAGAAACATTATGGGGTATGAACATTCAGCGAACAATATTATTAATGTATTATTCATATAACATTTTAAATTTTAAAATAATTATTGCTAGATATGTTGACAAATATATCTAGTTTATGTAATATAATAGTATAACAAAGAAAGGGGTTGTTAATATGAAAGCAAAGCTTATAATACTTACTGTACTGCTTCTTGTCGCACTGGCGGTATTTCCGGCAGTAGGCGCAAAAACTGCAGGCCCAATCATCACACCTTATGGGCATAACATGCAATTGGCTGGCCCGATTATTACACCCTATGGTCCGATCATTACACCGTACGGACC
>DHDL01000032.1:1764-14016 GCA_002399345.1 Thermoanaerobacterales bacterium UBA4877 | reverse complement strand
GGACCAATCATCACACCTTATAGTCTGACCTAATAATTTACTTTCAGCAAAATAGTTTTAAAGTTAAGACAAACTCAATCTTAAAGCAAAGTATCATGATGGTACTTTGCTTTTTTTTAATATTGTCCATGCTTTAAGGTTTCCTATATAGGAGGAAATTAATTTGATGGTATAATTCTAATAATTGATATAAGATATTAATTAAGGATCCGGTGATAAAATGGAATACGGAAGGCAAAAGAATATATTCTTATGTCTGTTAAATTCATTAATAGGATTATCGGGAAAAGAACTAGCCGGGATGTTTGGCGTGAGTTCCAGAACCATTAGATCAGATGTTAAATTCCTGAATGATTTTTTAAAAGGATACGGCATCAGGATTTGTTCTTCAAAGAGGCAGGGATATTTTATTCCGAGTGACCAAAAGGACATAGCATTGTCGATAGCCCAAGAGGTTTTTGGAAAGGAAGAGACACTGGCTAAACTTCCTGTTACCCCGTCGGAAAGGTTTATCTTTATATTACTTAAACTGGCCTTTGCAAAGGATAATATATCCATGGAAGATTTTGCGGAAATGCTCTTTGTTTCAAAGACAGCTGTCTATCTTGATGTAAAAAATATAATCAGTTTTTTAGAAGACTATGTAAATTTACAGCTGGAGATTTCCCCGATAAAAGGACTTAGATTAAATGGAGATGAAAGGGCCAAGAGGTTTTTAATTTCTAATGTACTTAAGAGGGATAAGGGAAATGAAAAGCTCATGTTGGGCAGAAGCCTCTGCTATATTTTTGCTGATGATAAAAATTTAAATAAGGATATATTATTTTTGTATGAAACTATAATTAATATCTTAAATAAATTTGGATATATCCTGACTGATGATGATGTAAACCTGCTGGTAAAAGATATCTTTATCAGTATAAAAAGAATCGAAATGGGTTTTGCTATAGAAGATGAGACGCCAGAAGATGAAGACCTGACCATCGCAAAAGCTATAAAGCATGATATTGAAGGCTATTTTAATGTTTCTCTCGATAGAGGTGAGCTTGAATACATTCAGCAGAGTTTTAATACCAAAAGGGTGCTGGACATTACCGGAGAAGGTGTCTTAAAGGAAGACGCAGAGGATATAGTAGATGAATTTATAAATGTGATCAAAAATAAATTCAATATCGATTTTGCCGGGAATGCTGATTTTAAGAGGAACCTTTTGCTTCATATAAGCCCTATGATTGAAAGAATAAAGGCGGATTACTTTGAGGAGAATCCACTTAAGAACCAAATAAAAACAAATTATCCCTTTGCCTTTGAAATCGCTACGCTTATAGTTCCGATAATCAAAGGGGAATTAAATGTAATAATAAATGAAGCCGAGGTTTCGTATATAGCCATGCATGTCGCCGTAGCTCTAGATAAAATAGACAATAAAACGAACATTGTCATCATATGTGGTTCCGGTTTAGGCACGGCCCAGTTTGTAAACAACAAGGTAGAATCCTACTATGGCGAGCGGGTAAATATACTGGGATATTATCCCGTATATAAACTAGACAGCATTTTAGAAGGAGAATACGGGCAGGTAGATTTAATAATTTCAACCATACCATTAGTGACAAAAAAGAATATACCAGTGGTACAGGTGAATCCCCTGATTACTGACGACGACTTAAACAGGCTGAAGTATTATATAGGTAACCCCCGGATGATTACCAATAAGGCGAATGAAGATGGTGTAAGCCGAGAGTTCTTTAGGAACGATTTATTTGTTTTTTTTGAAGAGGAAACCGATTTTTATAACGTTGTGTTAAAGCTATCGGGAAAATTAAAAATGCAGGGGTATATAGATGATATTAAGTCCTTTTATTCGTCAGTTGTCAAAAGGGAGAAATTGTTTTCAACCGCTTTGGATAATATGGTGGCAATACCGCATTCCATGGAGTCCATGTCCAAGAGGACGGTGGTTGCGGTAGGGGTACTTAAAAATCCTGTCGTGCATGACGAGAAAAAAGTTAAAATAATTCTGCTGATTGCTTTTAATGTGAAGGAAGACGAAAAAATAAAGAGATTATATAAGCTGCTTCAGAAAATAGCCGAGTCAGAAGATATCATAGAAGATATATCGAGGTCTACGAATTTTCAAGAATTCATATCAAGTATGGACTTAAATTAATTATATGTTTGAGGAGGGTGTGCTTTGGAAGGATTAATGAGTTTTTTGGAGGCTAAGTTAGTTCCGGTAGCCCGGAAACTGGACCAGAATATTTACTTAACGGCAGTAAGAGACGGTTTTTTTGCGGTTATGCCACTGCTGATTATAGGATCGTTATTTCTGCTGATACCGAATATCCCAATCGTGGCATACCAGGATTTTATGATTGAAAAGCTGGGAGAAAATTGGTCTGACTACATTTTGATTCCTTATAATGCCACAATGAATTTAATGACCATCTTTGTAATCATAGGTATGGCCAAAAGCCTGGGAAGGTCTTTTAATATTGATGGCGTAACAAGCATTGTGACATCCCTGGTGGCATTTTTCATCTTGACACCTACGGTAGAGTTCGGTAAGGATGGTGCCAAGGCACTGCCTGTTGACAATTTCACGGCGGTGGGATTATTTTTGGGCATATTTACAACGATGTTGGCACTCAAATTATTTTCCGTAATAAATAACAAGGGTTGGACTATAAAGATGCCGGACAATGTTCCTGGCAATGTAGCAACTTCTTTCAGTGCTTTAGTACCTGAAATGATTGTATTTATAGTATTTACAATAATAAGCATTGTCTTTTCATTTACGAGTTATGGTACGGTGCAGGCCTTTATATATACCATACTTCAAAAACCGTTAACCAATATAGGCGGGAATTTATTCTTCCTTATTATAGTGGTTATAATCCAGCAGATATTGTGGCTGTTTGGAATACACGGCTCCAACGTAACGGATGGAATAACCAAGCCTATAATGTTTGCACAAACAGCTGAGAATGCTGCAGCCTTTGAGGCAGGCAAGGCACTGCCTAATATCTTAAACTATCAATTTTATGTCAACTATGTATGTATTGGCGGGGCAGGCGCAACATTGGCATTGGTCTTAATAATGCTGTTCTGGGGCAGGTCGGAAAGGTACAAATCCTTAAGTAAGCTGTCGGTGGGCGCGGGCATATTTAATATCAATGAACCGATAATCTTCGGACTGCCGGTCGTGCTAAACCCAATCATATTTATACCTTTTTTAATAGCACCGTTGGTAAATGTGTTTCTGACGTATTTTGTAATGGCAGTGGGTATTGTACCGCTGGCTAACGGAGTTAATCTGCAGTGGACTACGCCTCCCATATTGTCCGGTTTGATTATCAGCGGATGGCGGGGCGCACTGTGGCAGGCGATACTGATATTAATAGATGGACTCATTTATTACCCGTTTTTTAGAGTTATTGATAAATTGGAGCTGGAAAAACAGTCTGCATCAAGCGAAGTAAAATAAGAAGATGAGGACTTCCGTTGAAGTCCTCGATTTTCTTTTAAAATTGGAGATGTCAAAATATATTAAAAAGGCGGGTATTACCAATGAGGAATTTAGGTATATCTATTTATCCTGAGAAATCTACAGACAGTGAGTTGATTAATTATATCAACATGGCAGCAGATGCCGGATTCAAAAGAATATTTTCCTGCTTATTGTCAGCACAAGGAACAAAGAAGGATATTGTGGATAGATTTTCAGGCATTATAGATTATGCAAATAAAAAAGGACTTCAAACCATTGTTGATGTAAATCCGTCCGTACTTAGAAAACTTAATGTAAGTGGAGATGATCTGTCCTTTTTTAAAGATATCAAGGCAAGTGGGTTTAGGCTGGACAATGGTTACTCCGGCTATGAAGAAGCCATGATGACATACAATGATTATAATTTAAAGATTGAGATCAACATGAGCAATGATACTAGTTATATAGATACGATTATGGACAATGTGCCCAATAAATATAATCTTGTGGGTTGCCATAATTTTTATCCACATGAACATACCGGGCTTACACTGGAATATTTCGAGAGATGCACCCGGCGTTTTAAGAAATACGGTCTCAATACGGCAGCCTTTATTACCGGGCAGAGCGAAAATGCGTTTGGCCCTTGGCCTGTAGGCAGGCAGCTTCCGACTCTGGAGATGCACAGGCATTTACCGGTGCAGGTTCAGCTGAAACACATGATAGCCTTAAATGAAATTGATGATGTTATTGTATCCAATTGCTTTTTGACTGAAGATGAGTTTTCAAGGATAAAAAATATGCGGCTGGATATGGTTTCTTTTGAGGTCGCATTAAAGGATGATATTATGGAGTTGGAAAAAACAATATTATTGGATGAGATCCACTTCAGGAGGGGGGATATTTCCGATACAGTCATCAGGTCTACCAAGAATAGCAGAGATAAATACAGTGATAAGAGTTTCGCACTACACAATGCTCCTCGTGATATAAAGAGGGGAGATATACTTATAGAGAGTGATGATTATGGAAACTACAAAGGAGAGCTGGAAATAGCTTTAAAGGATTTTAAAAACACCGGCAAATCCAATGTCATAGCAAAAGTCAAGCAGGATGAGGTTTTTATATTGGACTATATAAAGCCCTACCAAAAGTTTAATTTTATTATAGTTAATAATTAGATAAGACTTTTAGGAGTGGTCAGATGGGGAAAAATGCAGAACAGGATTTAACAGAAGTTGTAATGAATATTATAATTAATGCAGGAAATGCAAAATCTTATGCAATGGATGCTATAAGGGCTGCTAAAAAGTTTGATTTTGAAAAAGCGGAAGAGAAATATAAATCCGCTAAAGATTCTGAGCTTTCCGCTCATAATGCGCAGACAAGTTTATTGGCTGAAGAATCCAATGGACAAGGTATTAAGCTGAATTTACTGGTTGTTCATGCCCAGGATCATTTGATGAATTGCATAACCTTCAATGATACTGCGCGGGAAATAATAGATTTATATAAAACAATAAAAGAATCAAGGGGGTAAATAAATGAAGAAGATATTTTTATTGTGTTCAGCAGGTATGTCGACGAGTCTATTGGTAAACAAAATGAAGGAAGCCGCAAAGAAGCAGGGCTGCCAATATGAAATTACCGCGACATCATTAGCTAATTTAAAAGAGGTACAGCAGCAGGCCGATCTAATATTGCTGGCTCCTCAGGTCAGGTTTGACAAGGAGAGGGTAGAAAAGGCCGTTAAGGATGTTCCTGTGGATATTGTGGATATGGTTGCTTATGGAATGATGGACGGGGAAAAAGTTTTGAACCAGGCCAAGAAGTTGCTCAAAGACGAATAATATCTTACGGAGGTAAATATGGTTTATAGTAGATTTCCAAAAGGCTTTCTGTGGGGAGGTGCAACATCAGCCTGCCAAATAGAGGGTGCTTATGATGAAGGTGGAAGAGGACTCTCTATAGCAGATATGGTGAGATTTGTACCAAAGGAAAAGAGAAGTGGCGATAAGCCCCCAAGTATAACACGCAAAGAAATTGAAGAAATATTAAAGAATGAAAAAAACTATTATTTTCCTAAAAGATACGGTATAGATTTTTATCATAGATATAAGGAAGACATAAAGCTGTTTTCCGAGATGGGTTTCAAGGTTTTCAGGCTATCAATAAGCTGGAGTAGGATTTTCCCCAATGGGGATGATGAAGAACCTAATGAGCAGGGGCTGGAATTTTATGATGATGTATTTGACGAGTGCAGGAAATATAATATGCGGCCGCTGGTTACATTATCCCATTATGATACACCTTTAAACCTGGCGGTGAAGTATAACGGATGGGCGGACAGAAGGCTGATCGGTTTTTTCTTAAGGTTTGCCCGTACGGTGTTTGAAAGATACAAGGATAAGGTGGATATATGGCTTACCTTCAATGAGATCAACGTCATGGCTAAGAATCCTTATACCGGTGGCGGTGTGTTTACAGATGATTGCGAAGACCCATTGAGCCTGCGCTATCAGGCTGCGCATCATCAGTTTGTGGCAAGTGCGTTGGCTACCAAGATAGCCCATGAAATAAATCCCGACAATAAGGTAGGATGCATGCTATCTAGGAATGCGATATATCCAGAAACCAATAACCCGCTGGATATCATCAAAGCCCAGAAATCCAATCAAATGAACCTGTTTTTTACGGATGTCTGCGTGAGGGGGAAGTATCCCGAATATATGATGAGGTATTTTAATGAAAATAATATTTCCATAGAGAAAGAGTTGGGTGATGATGAGATTTTAAAGCTCTATCCAGTGGATTTTGTGTCTATAAGTTACTATAAGTCTGTTTCTGAGGGTACGGATGCCAACGCCGAGCGGCTGCCGGACAGTTTATTTACCGGAGTGAAAAATCCTTATCTGGAGACCACCAACTGGGGATGGCAGATAGATCCTGTGGGTCTGAGATGGGTTTTAAATGATTTATATGACAGATACCAAAAACCCATTTTTATAGTGGAAAACGGGTTGGGCACATATGACAAGGTGGAGGAAGATGGAAGCATACATGATGATTACAGGGTTGATTATTTGAGAAAGCATATAATTCAAATGAGAGAGGCTATAGAAGACGGTGTGGATGTGATGGGGTATACGACATGGGGTCCTATTGATTTAGTGAGCGATTCCACATCGGAGATGTCAAAGAGATATGGTTTTATCTATGTGGATAAGGATGACTATGGCAAAGGAAGCCTTAAGCGATTAAAGAAGGATTCATTTTTCTGGTACAAGGATGTTATAGAGTCCAATGGTGAAAGATTATGATGGGAATTTAAAGACTGCTGCCTGATTTGGCGGCAGTTTTACTATTTTATCGTATAATGTGGTAATATAGTTATAGCTTAAAGAAGATGATTTCGGGAGTGTTGGCTTATGGAGACGGTGGATGACCTGCAATACGATGGCCTTAAGATTATTCAGGCGGCGGATGGCTTCAGGTTTGGAATGGATGCGGTGCTGCTGGCAAACCTTGCACCTTTAAGCGGGGTAAAGAGGGCTCTGGACCTTTGCTGTGGGAACGGTATTATTCCCATACTGCTTGCGGGAAAGAGAAAGGTAAAGAGCGTGTGTGGCATAGATATTAATGCTGCAGAGGTGGAGAGGGCGGGCAGAAGCTTAGGACTCAATGGCCTGGCCGGCGTGGACATTATAAACGGTGATATCAAAGAAATAGAGAGATATTTTGGCTATGAAACCTTCGATCTTGTAACGGCAAACCCACCTTATCTGAAGGTAAACACCGGCGCGGTAAGCCCAAATACAATGAAGTCTGCAGCACGACATGAGATATACTGCACGCTTAAAGACGTCCTCGCTGCTGCTTTCAAGGTATTGAGATACAGCGGTGGACTTTTTATGGTACACCGAACGGAAAGGCTGGCCGAGGTGCTATACGAATGTAAAAGTTTGCGGCTGGAACCCAAGAGGTTGTATATGATTTATCCCAAGGAGGATAGACGGCCCGATCTTTTTCTGGTTTACTGCGTAAAATGTGGCAATCCGGACATGATTGTGGAAAAACCTCTTATTATATATAACGCTGATGGTAGTTATACCGATGACTATTTGAAAATATACTACGGTGGTGAAAGTAAATGAACGGAAAACTATATATATGTGCTACCCCCATAGGCAATCTTAGGGATATCACGTTTAGGGTGCTGGATGTACTTAAAGAAGTCGATATTGTTGCAGCAGAAGACACCAGGAACACCATCAAGCTGCTTAATCATTATGACATACATAGTAAACTCATAAGCTACCATAAATTTAATGAGGTCAAGGTATCAGATGAAATAATAGATACGTTAAAAAATGGGTTTAATGTTGCTGTAGTAAGCGATGCCGGTATGCCATGCATATCCGACCCCGGTGAGGTCATCGTTAAAAGATGCATAGAAGAGAAGATAGAGGTCGAGGTGATCCCCGGGCCGTCTGCTTCCCTCGCGGCGTTGGCCATGTCCGGCCTGGACACGCGGAGATTCTGCTTTGAGGGTTTTCTTCCCCGTCAAAAAAATAACAGAAAAGCTTTATTTGAAGAGCTGAAGAATGAACCACGTACCATTATTATATATGAATCGCCAAAAAGACTGATAAATACCATGGAGGATATATTAAGCCTTCTCGGAGACCGGAATGTATCGGTAAGCAGAGAAATGACCAAGCTTTATGAAGAGACATTCAGGGGAAAGGTAAGCCGGGCCATTGAATATTTTAAGATGAAAGGTGCCAAAGGAGAATTTGTGCTGGTTATGGAAGGGATAAAAAAAGAAAACCTCCCGCTTGGTATTGAATACGCCAGAGGCCAGGCCATAAAATACATGAGTCTCGGTGTAACCAAGAAAGATGCAGTAAAACAGGCCGCCAAAGACGCAGGCATTCCTAAACGAGAGGTATATGATCTATTTAAAGAGGATTAAACCTCTTTCTTTAATTCCTCTAAACAATCTTTGCAAATATTTTTACCTTTGTAATTAATAACATCCTTAGCATTACCACAGAATATACAAGCAGGTTCATATTTTTTGAGCATGATTTCTTCACCATCAACATATATCTCGAGAGCATCTCTCTCCGCTATGTTCAGTGTCCTGCGCAGCTCTATGGGTATAACCACTCTGCCAAGCTCATCTACTCTTCGCACGATTCCAGTTGATTTCATAATAATAATCTCCCCTCCAAAATTCGACAACTTTATATATTATATGATACCAGATTTTACAAAATAAGTCAATAAATTTTTTTGCTAATAAATACTTAATTGTTAAGTAATTCATATAGGTATAGTGAAAATGAACCTATTAGTATATTAATTAATTCTGTAATTAAAAAAGTAACTTCCACCCCAACATAATCTAACAGCTAGACTTAGTCTTGCAAAAAATAAGGTGGAAATAAATTATACAAAATAATACTCTTTTATGATTTTATCTGGTATGATTTAGTAGACAAATTTGTGATGCCATGAAAACAGGGGGATATCATGGCTATATATACGCATATCAAGATGTGTCTACTATAGAAATGGATACCGTAGAAATGCTAAGGGTAATCAATGAACTTATATTTTCTATTGCGATCCATCCGCGCGTTGATACGCAGAATTATTCCTAAAGGGTGCAGTTTTGATGATCTTAATCAATATGATATTAACATCATGATAAGTCACATAAATTCTTACTCAAGAAAAAAGCTGAATAACCGGCCACCATGCCGGGTATTCAGCGCCCTCTACGGAACTAATATCCTTAAGAAGTTTGGATCTGCTCACATACCACCCAATGAGATGATATTGAAACCAGAACTTCTTATGAAATAGCTCTTCTTAAATAGGTATCATCAAAGGAAGTTTGAACATTGCTGATTTAATTCTGTCTATTTCTATCATTATTATACCAAAACGATAATGATAACTACAACAATATATATTATTTATTGTACATTTTTATTTGATCTTACATTATGGTGGATTTTACTTTTTTAATTTCACCAAAGTTAATAGCTGCTGGTTCCCGGAAAGGTTTCGGACAGCCAGGTTTTGTTTTGCCGTATAGCTTCCTGTACGGTTTCCGGTGCGGGGCCGCCCGGTAGCTTTCTTTGGTTGACACATGTTTCCAGGGACAGGGCTTCGTAGATGTCTTCTCCAAACAGTGGTGAGAAACTTTGCAGTTCTTCGAGCCGCAAATCCAGCAGCGCTTTGTTTTTTCGGATACAGTAAAGGACCAGTCGGCCTGTAATTTCATGAGCAGTGCGAAAGGGTATTCCCTTCCGGACCAGGTAGTCCGCTGCGTCAGTGGCATTGGAGAAACCAGACAGGGCGCTTTTCTCCATCCTGCCTTTCCGGAAGGTTATGGTGGAAATCATATCGGTAAAAATGTGGAGGCACTGCTGCACCGTATCAAAACCGTCAAACAAAGCTTCCTTGTCTTCCTGCATGTCTTTGTTATATGACAAGGGAATACCCTTCATCATTGTCAAAAGGGTAATCAGGTCCCCATACACCCGTCCTGTTTTTCCGCGGATCAATTCCGCCACATCCGGATTTTTTTTCTGCGGCATGATACTGCTTCCTGTACTGTAACTGTCGTCCATTTCCACAAAACTGAATTCATCTGTGGACCACAGGATTAATTCTTCACAGAACCGACTCAGATGCATCATAATCACTGAACAACAGCATAATGCTTCTATGGCAAAATCCCTGTCTGAAACTCCGTCCAGACTGTTTTTTGTGATATCGTCAAATCCTAGGTTATCGGCGACCCACTCCCGGTCTAAGGGGTAGGTGGTTCCGGCAAGGGCACCGGAGCCAAGGGGCATGACGTTTGTGCGCTTACGGCAATCCTTTAGGCGCTCAATATCCCTTCGGAGCATCTCAAAATATGCCAGTAGGTAGTGCGCCAAGGTAATGGGCTGAGCTTTCTGTAAATGTGTATATCCGGGCATATAGGTTTTTGTGTTCGCTTCCGCAATGGAAAGCAGCTCGGACTCCAGAGCAGCCAGCAGGGAGAGGATATGTTCCGTTTCTTTCATGGAAACCATCCGCAAATCCAGAGCGACCTGATCGTTTCGGCTTCTTCCGGTATGGAGCTTTTTGGCTGTTTCACCGATCCGCTCTGTCAGAAGATTTTCCACATTCATATGAATGTCCTCTGCCTCCACCTGAAATTTGACTTTGCCTCGCTGGACATCCTCTAGGATATGCTCCAATCCGGTGCATATCTTTTTTGCATCTTCTGTAGGAATAATGCCCTGGCGACCCAACATGCGGGTATGAGCGATACTGCCCAGTATATCTTCACGGACCATCTGACAGTCAACGTTTATAGAGGAATTAAATTCATCCACATCTTCCGCAGTCTTTTTTTCGAAACGTCCTCCCCATAGCTTCATGACAGAAATTTATCCCTTTCTCTTTTTTCCTTTTCTTCCTGCAGAGCTTGCATCTGCAGCGGCAGACCAAAAAGATTAATAAAACCTTCTGCGTCTTTCTGATTGTAAACCTTATCTTCTCCGAAGGTGGCAAATTCCGGGCTGTAGAGGGTGTAGGGAGACTTTACACCTGCAGGGATCACATTGCCCTTGTACAGCTTTAGACGTACTTTTCCGGTGACTTTTTCCTGCGTGGAATCGACGAATGCGGAAAGGGCTTTACGCAGCGGGGTAAACCAATTGCCATCATAAACCAATTCGGAAAATTTGATGCTGACTATCTGTTTATAATGCTGTGTGTCCCGGTCTAGGGTAATGGATTCCAAATTTTGATGGGCAGCATAAAGGATGGTTCCTCCCGGCGTTTCATAAACTCCTCGGGACTTCATTCCCACCAGTCGGTTTTCCACGATGTCGGCAATTCCAACACCGTGCCGAGCACCGATCTGATTGAGCTTTTTAATCAGGGCAACACCGTCCAAAGCGGTTCCGTTAATTTTTACAGGAATTCCCTTTTTAAAATCGATTTCCACATATTCCGCTTTGTCTGGTGTCTTGGACAGTGGAGTACAAATCATCAGAAGATCGTCTTTTGGCTCATTCAATGGATCTTCCAGATCACTGCCTTCATGGCTTAAATGCCATAAGTTTCGATCCATGCTGTAGTTGTCTTTTTTGGAAACTGGTACCGGGATATGCCGAGCATTGGCATATTCGATTTCCTCTTCCCGGGATTTGATATTCCAGATACGCCAGGGCGCAATGATTTTCAGATGAGGATTTAGTGCTTTGATTGATAGCTCAAACCGTACCTGATCGTTTCCTTTTCCGGTGGCTCCATGACAGATGGCGACTGCGCCCTCATTCTCGGCAATTTCCACCAGTTTTTTAGCAATCACCGGACGGGCGAAGGAGGTGCCGAGCAGATATCTTCCCTCATACACGGCACCGGCCTTCAACGTGGGAAAGATATAATCATTGACGAATTCGTCTTGAAGATCTTCGATATATATCTTACTTGCTCCTGTTTGAAGCGCCTTTTCCCGGAGGCCATTTAATTCTTTTCCCTGGCCCACATTTCCTGCAACGGCAATGACATCATAGTCATAGTTTTCCTTCAGCCAGGGTATAATGATGGAAGTATCCAATCCACCTGAGTAGGCGAGAACTACTTTTTCCCTTGTTGACATGTGTATCACCTTTCCTTTCTTTATAGAATAATAATACACCAATATGTATATATATACAAGAATTTTTCCTTCAGGACTGCATCAA
>DHDL01000032.1:0-1622 GCA_002399345.1 Thermoanaerobacterales bacterium UBA4877 | reverse complement strand
ACGTGATATTTTAGAGTTAAATAAATATACCTCATTTTATTATTATTTTAAACTTTTATTATGGATCTGGAGTTAAAGATTTGCTTGTTATATTGCCGCTTACTTATTAATTAATAAGAGAGATGAAATCGGAGGATATGTGTATGTACGTTGAGAAAAGCAATAATTTCATAGAGGCATATAGACAGAGAATCATGTATCAAAACGTCAATCGTCATATGCAGGCTAAGGGTAAAGTAAAAATTACCGCGAGGCTTAATAAGAGCAGTTTGCAAGAAAAGCCGGCGGCGAAGATGACATTGTCGTATAAAGAGTTCTATCAGACGGAAATGGCGGCCCGGTTAAATGACGTAGGCAGTGATGAGTTTGTCGTATATGGAAATGATCAGTGGCTTGTTTTTAATAAATTTCTATATGATACCGGGCTTTATGATAAAATGTCTGGCGAAGATATAAAAACCATGGAACAATTATTGATGAATATAACTGATGAATTAGATAATGTGTTTATGTGGGGACATAATGCACAGCTTGATTTTCATGGTAAGCTATTGGATTTGTACGAAGCCCGTCTGGGGTTGGAAAGTTCGGTGACCGCACTCCGATACTTTGCGGAAAACCTGATTGATAAGACAAATAAAGGAGATTTTGTTAAACTGATAGATAAATATTATACACACAATAATAAAATACTAACGTCTATCGAAGAAAAAATTATTTCGGATTGCAGCAGACTATCAGGAGCTAATGATAGATTTAATATGATTATACATAGCCGGGAAGAAATTGATAATTTTACGATGGAGATTTCCAATCTGTTTAGGAATATAGATAAGGAAAATCTGACAGACATTTTACAGCAAGTAAGAGATAGGGTTTTGGTGTTTATGATGGGAGAGGTTGATAATGAAAAGCTGAAGGGGTTTATTATAAATCATGCAAGTGAAATGTTCGGCAGTATGAATGATTATTGGTCTGATCTTGTGGAAACTGTGGAAAAAGATACGGAGGGATGGCTGTTCTTGGCTACATTCAAAAGGAAGATGAACAAAAAGCCCATCCCCTTTTATTTTTTGTTTACTATGGTTATTATATCATTAATCGTTATATTTAAGTTATATCGTCTCTGAGTGCATCAAGACACAGATGGATGACTCTATTGTGCCCTTGTGCCGTTTCCATATTTAAGCCGTATCATCCCTAAGAGCATCAATGATATTTTCTTTTTTATCTGCCTTACAGCGTACATCATAGTGACAAGTATAACAAGAAGTACACTCAGCACGCTGATCCCTATACTGGCCCATGGCAGCTTAATAATTGGAGCTGATAATTGCTATTCTATATTTATTTAAACTAAGTGTTACAGATCTTTACACAGAAGGGTACTATGATTTATGAATTCATATATGGGATTGTCAGTAAAAGGTAAAATGGAAAATATTTAAACGAATCATATACGGAGAGGTGATTTGAATGGGCGTATTTCTTACGTTAATAAGCGGGGTTTGCTGGACAATTGTGTATATCGATTTGATTCGGTGTGGTTTTCGGGATAAAACCTGCGGCATGCCATTGTTTGCACTCGGGCTCAATCTCGCGTGGGAAGTTATATATTCGAT
>DHDL01000031.1:29803-31754 GCA_002399345.1 Thermoanaerobacterales bacterium UBA4877 | reverse complement strand
ATCAATACCACGCACTCAACATGTTTGGTGTGCGGGAACATGTCGATATTCGCCATCCTCTTTATTGAATATTTTCCTTTAAGCAGCTTTAAGTCATCCATGAGTGAGGCGGGATTACACGAGACGTATACTATCTTTTCAGCGGCCAGGCCGACAACCTCTTCCGCTGTTTTCTCCCCGATGCCCGGCCTGGGCGGGTCGACCACGATAATATCCGGCCTCATTTCATTTTTCTTTAAAACTTTTCCGGCATCGCCAGCAAAAAACCGGCAATTACCAATATCATTTATCCGTGCATTTTCTCTAGCCGCCTGCACAGCTTCCTCCACTATTTCTACCCCGATTACCTCTTTGGCCTGTTCTGCCAGGGTTATGCCTATACTGCCCGTGCCGCAGTAAAGGTCTAAGATACTTTTATCCTTTATATCTCCCGCATACTCTTTTATTGTATCATAGAGAACCTCCGCCCCAAGGGTATTTGTCTGAAAAAAAGAAAAAGGTGATATTTTAAATGTAAGCCCATGAATTTTATCATATATATAGTCCCTGCCGAAAAGTGTTTCCATATTCTCCGGCAATATGGCATCCGCAGGGCTGTCGCTGACGGTGTGCAGTACCCCGCATAGCTTGCCTGTAAAATTCAGTCCATTTATAATATCGGTATATTCCGTAAGATCTTTGGTCTCCTGGGATGTGGTTACTAGATTTATGAGAATCTCTCCAGTATTCTTGCCCTTTCTGACTACAAGGAATCTGAGGTATCCCTGCTGGGTCTTCCGGTTGTAATGGGATATGTTCTTACTCCTGAAATATTCCTGGGTACATCTAACTATGGAATTAAAATCGCTGTCGACAATCCTGCATTCATCGGTAGTCAGTATGTCCATAAACCTCCCGCTTTTGTGTAAACCAAGTGTGAGCTCTCCCCCTTTAATATAATCCCCGAATGAATACTCCATCTTGTTCCTGTATTCATATATCATCGGGCTGGGTTTTATACCTTCATACATATCCACGGCCAGGCCGTTCTTTTCTAGCAATCCCATCATATATCTCTGCTTTGCCTTTAACTGTTCGTCATAAAGATAGTCCTGGTATGCACACCCTCCGCACTCCGCGAAATGTGGACATTCCGGCTGTATTTTTTCTACTTTGTCAAACTTAAGAGTTGTCTTACTCATTTGTACCCTCCGGTTATTTAGATTTTTTAACGGTCAGGCTCTTTGCCACAACATCAATATTAAGCACATTGAGTGCGGTCATATACTCTACTGTCTTCCTCACGGAAGCCTGTACCCTTGTCAGTACACCTACTATATTAACGCCATAATCCATGATGATGTCTAGGTTAATATCAATACCGTCAGGATGGTTTTTCAAACTAACCCTGGTTATTTTATCTACCCCGTCCACTCCCTGCGCTGCATGGGCCGCAATTGCCCTTATGGCAGATTCAGAGATTGTATATTTCCCCATATAACTGTAGGTTGGCCTGACCACAGATTTCTCTACAAGCTTATTTCTATTCTTGCTGTCTGTAAACAGCATCTTTACTGCATCTATAAAATATCCTGAAAACTGTTTTTTAACTTCAAAGGTAGGCACAGGTATCACATGTATACCTTCAGACTGGCGTGTACGTTTGGCATCCTCTATCTCCTCCGGTGTGGCTATATCCTCTATGTGTATAACCTCAGACACCTGAGGCAGGCCGAGGGTATCGACTATCTTATCGACCATTTTGCGTGAAGTTCCAAGTATAAGTATTCTTTTGGGATGCAGCCTCTTTATCTTTGACTTTACCTCATGGGCGTGTTCCTCATTCATAAATATAGCCCGCCGCACCGCTGCGAGCTTGCTCTTCTCCCTTTTAGCTGAAACTCCGGCCACTATCCTGTTGTTCCTGATCAGGAGTCCGTCGTCTATTATACAATCTATCTTTTTTTTACCC
>DHDL01000031.1:17250-29570 GCA_002399345.1 Thermoanaerobacterales bacterium UBA4877 | reverse complement strand
TCTTACCTCCGACAATATCAATTACATATATTTTAGCAGAAAGATAGCAATTAAAAAAGGGAGCAGGCATATATACCTGCTCCGCACTATCTAAAACTATTCTACTGTAACACTCTTAGCAAGGTTCCTCGGCTTATCCACATCACAGCCCCTGGCCACAGCCATATAGTATGCCAGAAGCTGAAGGGGCACCACCGTGAGTATAGGCATTATGAAGTCGGCCGCTTTAGGGAGCTTAATAAATTCATCCGTAACATCCGCGAATACATCCTTATCACCTTGCGTTAGTGTAATAATGTATCCTCCCCTGGTCTTGGTCTCTTCTACATTACTTAGGGTCTTTTCGTAGAGCGTGCTCTGTGTAGCCACAGCAATTATCAACGTGCCTTTTTCTACCAGAGCCAGCGTACCATGTTTTAGTTCCCCGGCAGGGTAGGCTTCCGAGTGTATATAGGAAACCTCTTTCAGTTTTAACGAACCCTCCATAGACACAGCGTAATCCAGGCCCCTGCCCAGAAAGAACACATCCCTGGAGTTATAGTGCTCATCGGCAATCCTCTGTATATCCTGCTGCTCATCCAATATCTCCTGCACCTTGTCCGGAATGGCATTTAGTTCCAACTGCAGCTTCCTCGCAAATTGAGTATCCACGCTGCCCCTCTTAAGGCCGATATAGCAGCCCAGCATATACAGCGCCGCCAACTGGGTTATATATGCCTTTGTAGAAGCAACGGCTATCTCAGGGCCGGCCAGTGTATACAGTACGTAGTTGGATTCCCGTGCCACGGTGCTGCTCATGACATTGGTTATGGCAAAGATCTTGGAGCCCCTCTTCTTCGCTTCCTTAATAGCTGCTATGGTATCCGCCGTTTCACCCGATTGGCTGATGACAATGGTAAGTACATTTTCATCAACAAGCGGATCCCTGTAGCGAAATTCGGATGCAATATCCGCCGTGGTGGGTATGCGTATATACCTTTCAAAAAACTCCCTGGCCACCAGGCCGGCATGATAAGCCGTCCCGCAGGCCACGATCTGTATCTTGGATAAACCCTCTACATATTCCTCGGGAAGATCGATACCGTCCAGGTTAAACCCGCCTTCCGTCATTCTTCCCCTGAGCGTTTCCCTTATAGCCCGGGGTTGCTCGTTTATCTCCTTCAGCATGAAATGCCTGTATCCGCCTTTTTCAGCTGCAGCTATATCCCAGTCTATATGGGTTACCGGTTTTTCTTCTTCTCTTCCCAAATAATCATAAAACGTAACGTTGTCCTTGGTGAGTACCGCAATATCTCCGTCGTCCATTATAACCACATCCCTGGTGTAAGGAAGGATGGCGGGTATATCGGATGCTATTAGGTTCTCTCCTTTTCCCAGGCCTACGATGAGCGGGCTGTCCTTTCTCACAGCTATAATCTTGTCCGGATCGTTTTTTGACAGCACTCCCAAAGCATAAGAACCCTTTATCTTGGATACCAGCTTTAATACCGCCTCAAGCACATCACCCTCATAAAAGTAATCCAGCAGATGGCAGATAACCTCCGTATCCGTATCGGAGACAAATTTATATCCCCGGCCGGTAAGCCAGTTTTTTAGCTCGACATAGTTTTCAATTATACCATTATGAACGACGGCCAGGCTGCCATCCTTATTAAGATGAGGGTGTGCATTTATATCCGACGGTTTCCCGTGGGTAGCCCAGCGCGTGTGCCCTATACCCAGTCTCCCGGATAACGGGTTATCCTTGAGCCTTCCCTCCAATGCCAAAAGCCGCCCTTTTGTCTTCACTACATTAATATTTCTTCCGTCATATACGGCTACACCCGATGAATCATACCCTCTATATTCAAGTCTTTTAAGACCGGAAATCAATATATCGGTGGCGTCTTTTTCACCTACATAACCGACAATACCGCACATTAAAGTAGTCCTCCTTTTGTTGACTGACCGCCCGGCCCGGTTTGTGCCTGCATTACTGCAAGTTTTGTCGGTCCATTATCGGCAGCGGCCTGCCGCGGGGCACCCGCCTATCTTTCGATAAACCCCGTCCTCGTAGGCCTGTAAGGCCCAGACGCTTTTGTTGTTAAAATATTATACCTCCCCTCTATAATAATAAAATAATTATCGTATTTACTTGTTCCCCCTCTCCTTTAAAAATTACATTCACTATTATATTACTATCAGTAAAAAAATGAAACGCCCAGGTTAGCAGTGGACATACACTTATTAGAAAATGTAACCATAATATGAAATTAGTTATAGAGGGGGGGATTGCTATGAACTTAAAAAAAATTGCGGTGGTGGGCGGTGACCGCAGGCAGCTAGAACTTGCCGCTGCATATGCCAACGACGGCGTATATGTGAACACCTATAAGGTCCAGGACATAAAGACCAGTAATTTCATTTTTTCACTTCCCACCTTAAACGACACACTAAGTGATGTTGATATCTGTATAGGGCCAACCCCCTTTACAAAAGATGGTATCAACATCTTTTCCGAGACCAAGCCAAACATAACCATAGAAGAGTTTATAGGCTCTTATCCAAAAACAGTACCGTTTTTCGCAGGCAGCATTACAAATGATGTAAATCACAGGATGGAGAAGATGGGTATACGAGCATATGACCTTATGGAAAGAGAGGAATTCTCCATATTAAATGCCATACCGACAGCCGAGGGAACAATAGATATAGCATTAAGAGAAATGCCCATCACAATCAGTGAAAGCCTCTGCCTTGTCCTTGGATACGGCAGGATAGGAAAAACCGTCTCCACTCTACTTAAAAATATGGGTGCCAATGTGTGGGTGTCGGCAAGGAAACCATCGGACTTTGCCTGGATAAGGTCGCGGGGAATGAATGTCCTCCCTATGTCCCAGCTTCAAGGTTTTATGAGATATCCCGACCTTATCGTCAATACAGTACCAGCAATGATTTTGGATAAAGATCAGATAAAATATCTAAACAGGAATACATTAATAATTGACGTAGCATCCGGAAAAGGCGGGATTGATTCAGATGCCTGTAAAACACACGGCATAAAAGCAATACACGCATCGGGTATACCGGGAAAGATTGCTCCACGGTCCGCTGCACTCTATATAATGCAAACAATAAATAATATACTGCAGGAATTAAATTTTTAGGAGGGATTGATAATGGATGTATCAGATATGAATATAGGATTAGCCCTTACCGGTTCATTCTGTACCATAGACAAGGTACTGCCGGAAATGGCAAATCTTGTTTTAAAAGGGACTGACGTAACAGCTATACTATCAGAAAATGCCTCAACCATGGATACACGTTTCGGCAAAGCCGACGTGCTTATCGAACAACTAACGAAGATAACAGGCAAAGAACCCATAATGAGCATAGCTGACGCAGAGCCGGTAGGCCCTAAGAAATTGTTTGACTGCCTGGTTGTCGCCCCATGCACAGGCAATACTCTGGCAAAGCTGGCCAATGCCATCACCGATACTCCGGTGCTCATGGCATGTAAGTCCCACATGAGAAACAACAGGCCAATAGTCATAGGCATATCCTCTAATGACGGGCTGGGCATGAATGCCCAAAATCTCGGCAAGCTGCTGAATACCAAGAATATATATTTCGTACCGTTTTCCCAGGATAATCCTTTGGCTAAACCGAGATCAATAGTTGCAAAAATGAGGTTGATTGAGGCCACTGTCTCCGAAGCAGTAAACGGAAGACAGCTACAGCCCATAATTCTGACGGAGTAGGCGATATGTATGGCAAGCGGAAACATACTGGTGCAGAAGTTTGGTGGCAGTTCGGTAACAATGAAGGAAAGATGCATTTCTAAAGTTAAAAATGCCGTAAATAACGGTTATAGGCCGGTTGTCGTCGTATCCGCCATCGGTCGGTATGGTGACCCGTATGCCACGGATACCCTGATAAAGTTGGCAAAAAGATCATGCAACAACGTACCGCAGAGAGAACTGGACCTCATCATGTCATGTGGTGAGACCATATCCGCGGTCGTCATGGCAGGGTGTCTGAGGCAGGCTGGGCTAAAAGCGGCTGCACTTACAGGTGGCCAGGCCGGTATAATCACAGACGACAGCTATGGGTCTGCCGAAATACGCAAGGTAAATCCCGTCGCCCTCACTTCCCTATTATGTAGCGGTTATATACCGGTGGTGACCGGTTTTATAGGGACCGACCTTTCGGGAGACATAACCACCCTGGGCAGGGGTGGCAGCGACATAACGGCATCCGTTCTGGGCAGGGCCCTCAAGGCAAAAAGAATAGAGATATACACCGATGTGGACGGCATATTTACAGCCGACCCTAGAATAGTTCCCGATGCAAAAATACTGCCGACGGTAAACTATAAGGAAATCATGAGACTTGCTCGGCGAGGCGCAGGGGTAATACACCCAAAATGCGTAGAAATAGCCATGAAAGACGGCATTCCCATCGTCATAAAAAATATCTTAAGTAATGACGATGGTACTTTAATCACCTATGATGTTCCCGCAAAAGAAGTTATAGGAATAACCCATCTGCCCGCATATGCCCGGATAAACTTAAACCTGTCCCCGGAGAAAAACCCGTTGTACAACGAGATAATAAATACCCTTGCCAAGGAGAATATCAGCTTCGATATGATAAATATATTTCCATATAACCTGATGTTCACAATAAAAGAAGGGGAAGCGGAGAAGGTCAAAGATATCCTACAAAAGTACAACTTGAATTATGGTATAGCCGAAAACTGCAGCAGGGTATCTGTTGTAACCGGCACCAGGAAAGAAAACGACAACCTGCTCACCCGGATGATAAAAGCACTGTCCGAAAAAAAGATAGAACCGTTGCAGACCCAAGATCAGGGCAATGTCATAACATGCCTGGTAAAAAAGGAGGACACGGAGAAAGCAATCCTGGCCCTCCATACCACATTTATATAGCCATACTAATCCGCTAAGGCTGGGCTGATGCTACGAAAGCCTCTTTTCTATAAGTGCGGCCAGGCCTTCGGCCTCTTTTTTTGTTTCCCCTTCATTGTCCCCTTCAATCATAACCCGGACAAGCGGCTCTGTTCCCGACGGCCTTATTACAACCCTGCCCCTGCCATCAAACTCTTTTTCTATCCTTTCAATCTCTGTAGTTATAACCTTGTCATTTACATAATCGGCCTTTTTACTGTTGGCCACATGAGCGTTTATGAGGGTCTGCGGAAAATTCGGCACAATACTGCTGAGCTTGTAAAGGTCTTTCCCACTCCTGGTCACAGCTCCCAGCAGTTTCAGTGCAGAAATCATTCCGTCTCCCGTAGTTGCGCTGTCTAAAAATATGATATGACCCGACTGCTCTCCTCCAAGGGAGTATCCTTCTTTGCGCATTTCCTCCAGTACATACCTGTCACCGACCTTGGTCCGCAGGAGTTTAATACCGTGCTTTTTAAGGGCTACCTCCAGCCCCAGATTGCTCATTACCGTGGCCACCACGGTATCCTTGTTTAGCAGTCCCCTCTCCTTGAGGTCGATGCCGCATATAGCCATGACGCTGTCACCGTTTACCACGTTGCCCCTGCCGTCTACGGCAATAAGCCGATCGGCATCACCGTCAAAGGCCAGGCCAATCTCGGCAGAACACTCTTTCACAAAGTTCTGCAGCGCCTCAATGTGTGTTGAACCACACCCGTCATTTATATTAAATCCAGTAGGAACATCGTTTATCAGGCTGACATCAGCACCTAATGCTTTAAAAAGCGCGGGTGCCACCCGGAAGCTTGCCCCGTTGGCACAGTCCAAGGCTATCTTCATTCCCTTTATATCCAGTTTCTCAATCCTCTTTAAGTAATATATATAAGCCGCCTCGGCATTCTTCATATCATACCTTCTGCCTATATCGCAGCCTGTGGGCCTCTTGCCCTTATCTTCCTTAAGGCCGGCCTCTATTTCATCCTCGATCTTATCCGGCAGCTTAAAACCATCCCTATTGAAAAACTTGATACCGTTAAACTCCATAGGATTATGAGATGCCGAAATAACGGCGCCCGCATCGGCATCATAATACCTCGTAAGGTAAGCTACCGCCGGTGTTGATATTATCCCGAGATAATAAACATTGCCCCCGCCGGCCATTATACCGGCCATAAGCGCTGATTCCAGCATATCGCCAGATACCCTGGTATCCCTTCCTAGTGTTATAATAGGTCTCTTGTCCTTCTCTTTCCTCAATGTATATGAAACGGTTTCTCCCAATTTATATGCTAATTCCAAAGATAATTCATCATTTGCTACACCCCGAACCCCATCGGTTCCAAATAATCTACCCATATTTAACCCCTTTCTCTATGTATATAGTAAGATTATATCATATTATGCGTTTAAAAATAAAGTTTATAGCGATATTGCTACGGGGACGAGTTTTGGCAAACTATTTATAAAATTATCCAATCAAAAATCCGCTCCTATATCCTTCCTGTAAGCCATGTTATCAAAATATATTTTATCTATATTTTTGTATACTTTTTCCCGCCCCTCGCTGAAATTGTCTGCGAGGGCGCCTATGGTGAGTACTCTCCCTCCATTGGTAACAATTTTATCGATTTTTTTCGTTCCCGCATGGAATAACAATATGTCCTTATCCAAAAGGTCCAGGCCGCGTATGGCTTTTCCCTTTTCATAGGCTGCCGGATAACCGCCTGAGGTCAGTGCGGTACACATGCATAACTTATCCGACCATTTCAAATCCTCTTGCGAAACGGTATTATCTATGGTCTTTAAAAATATATTTAGAAGATCGCTTTTCAACCGCGGGATGACGGCCTGTGTTTCCGGATCGCCAAACCTCACATTAAATTCTAAGACCTTAGCGCCTTTTAATGTAATCATAAGTCCCACATATAATATCCCGTTATAACAGATTCTTTCTTGGTGGAGGCCAGCAAATATCCTGTCTAATATCCCTGTTCTTATTTCGCCCATCAGTTTTTTATCCAACACTTCATTAGGGGACACGCTGCCCATCCCTCCAGTGTTAGGTCCGGTATCACCGTCCGATGCCTTTTTATAATCCATGGCGCTCTCCAGAGGTATGATCCCGTTATTATTTACCAGGCACATTAGGGATGCCTCTCGTCCTTCCAGGTATTCCTCCATTATAATCTCATTTCCAGCATCGCCAAATTCTTTATTTATGAGTATATCTTCGATTGCCTTTTTGGCATCACTAGTATCTTTGCATATTATGACACCCTTCCCCGCTGCCAGCCCGTCGGCTTTTATTACTATAGGAAAGGTAAAACGGCCTAGGCCCTTTATAGCATCAACCGCGTTATCATAAACGGCATATCCTGCCGTTGGTATTTGGTATTTTCCCATGAATTCTTTGGCACATCTCTTACTACCTTCAAGCATCGCCCCTTTTCTACATGGGCCGAATACTTTTAAACCTTTTTCATTAAATTTATCAGCTATCCCTAAAACCAGAGGAAGCTCTGGGCCTACAACGGTGAGGCCTATCTTCTCCCGGACTGCAAAGGATAAAAGCGCATCAATATCGCCGGGATCTATGTTGACACATTGAGCAATCTCCCCGATACCTGCATTCCCGGGAGCGCAATATATTTTTGATACTCCGGGGCTGCCGGCTAATTTCCACACGATGGCGTGTTCCCTACCCCCCCCGCCTATAACCAAAACCCTCATGTCCCTACCCCTTTTCATATTAGTGTCTGAAATGTCTCATACCCGTAAATACCATGGCCATGTTATACTTATCAGCCGCCTCTATAGAGTCATTGTCCCTTATAGAGCCCCCCGGCTGTATAACTGCGGTGATCCCTGCATTGGCAGCTGCCTCGATACAGTCGGAAAAAGGGAAGAACGCATCCGATGCCATTACGCTGCCCCGAACATTTTCCTTTCCCTGCTTTATAGCATTTTCCAGTGACCATATACGGCTGGCCTGGCCGGGACCCACAGCCACAGTTCCTTGGTCTTTGGCCAGTACTATGGCATTTGACTTGGTATTCTTCACCACCCTCCATGCAAATAGTAAATCATTAAGCTCCTCTTCTGTAGGCTTCCTGTGAGTAACCGTTTTTAATTCTTCATACAATTTCCCATGGTCCCTGTCTTGAACAAGAAGTCCCCCCAGTACTTTTTTCATGTCATAGGTCTTATATTTGTTATAACTTATATCAGGCAGCCTCAACAACCTGATATTTTTCTTAGCCTTCAGAATTTTTAAAGCGCCCTCTGAGTACGAAGGTGCTATCACCACTTCTATAAAGATCTCACTTATCATCCTCGCAGTATCTATATCTATCTCGTCATTAGCGGCTATAATTCCCCCGAATATAGACTGCTTATCCGATTCATAGGCCTTTTTAAAAGCCTCAGCTATGTTTTCCCCACTCCCCACTCCGCATGGATTGGCATGCTTCACGGCTGCAACGGTGGGAGAAGTGAACTCCTTGAGGATTTCCAACGCCCCGTTTGCGTCACTTATATTATTGTAGGAAAGCTCCTTACCATGAAACTTGACGGCCTGTGAGATTGTGCCTTTATTCCCCAGCGCTTCGGTATAAAACGCTGCCTGCTGATGGGGATTCTCTCCATACCGAAGATCCTGTTTTTTCTCAAAAGCCAGGTTTATGGTGTCCGGAAATTTAATACTCGCTCTCTCGTTAAAATAATCTGCAATCAATGCATCGTAACTGCTTGTATGCTGAAAGACCTTTGCGGCAAGATATTCCCTTGTCTTATATGGTACCCCGCCGCTGGTTTCCAGCTCATTTATAACCGTATTGTAATCCCCCGGGTCTACTATTACTGTTACGAATTTATAATTCTTTGCAGCCGCCCTCAGCATGGAAGGTCCGCCTATATCAATATTCTCCATTATATCTTCATGAGCCTTACCTGCCAAAATGGTCTCCTTAAAGGGATACAGATTAGCCACAACCATGTCTATGGGTTCAATGCCCAATTCTTTCATTGTATCTAAATGATCTTTGTTATCTCTTAATGCTAAAATCCCGCCGTGTATTTTAGGATGAAGTGTTTTCACCCTTCCGCCAAAGCATTCGGGGAAGCCCGTTACATCCGAGACATCCGTGACCTTGATACCCGCATCTAAAAGAACTCGCGCCGTTCCCCCCGTAGAGACAATCTCCCATCCCATACCGGAAAGTTTTTTTGCAAACTCCGTTACTCCCTTTTTGTCATATACACTTATCAATGCTCTTTTCAATATCTTCACTCCTTTATAGTTACCTTTCTTCCATCAACAGTTATTCTGCCTTCGCAAAAAAGCCTTACCGCCTCCGGAAGAAGTTTATGTTCTGTTTTTAATACTTTATTTTTAAGTGAATCCACGGTGTCATCTTCATCTACCATAACCGGGCTTTGAAGTATTATCGGTCCGGCATCCGCCTCTTCATTTACAAAATGCACGGTGGCCCCGGTAACCTTTGCTCCGTAGTCCAATATGGCCTTATGGACTTTCTCTCCGTAGTAGCCCCTTCCGCAAAAGCTCGGGATTAAAGAAGGATGGATATTTATTATCTTATTTTTGTATTCATTTATAAATTCGCCGCTTAATATTTTCAAATACCCCGCCAGTACCACAAGCTGCACATTTCTTTTATTAAGCTCATAAATAATAGCCCTGTTGAATTCTTTCTCATCTTTAAAGTTTTTTCTGCCGACATAAACTGTATCTATCCCGCAGCCCTCAGCTCTTATAAGACCGTAAGCATTTATCCTGTCGGATATGACCACCTTAATTTTTGCATTTATATTTCCGGCATTTATATTATCAATTAATGACTGCAGGTTCGTCCCGTTGCCGGATACAAGCACCCCTATGTTTACCTGCGGCATATTGAAAGTCCTCCATTTCCTTTGACAACGCTCCCTATAATATAAGTCTCCTCGTTTCTGGCTTTTAAAAAATTAATTATGCTGCCCACATCCTCCTCTTTTACCACCATTACTATACCTACCCCCATATTAAATGTGGAATACATCTCGTCCTCGTCAATATTGCCTAGCTCTTGAATCAGCTTAAAAATGGGCGGTATGCTGATACTGTTAGTATCTATAATACAAGCCAAGCCCCGGGGTAACATCCGCGGTATGTTCTCATAAAAACCTCCTCCAGTTATGTGGCTGATTCCCTTTATATCAAATTTATCTATCAGTTCCGTCAATGGACGGTAATATATCCTTGTGGGTTTCAGTAATTCCTCTCCCAATGTGGTTCCCAGTTCACCAATATACTGGTCGGGTTTATATTTCTTGATGTCAAAGAACAATCTCCTTGCCAATGAAAAACCATTGCTGTGCAACCCGCTGGATGGAAGGGCGATAAGAACATCACCTTGCTTGATATCCCTGCCCGTTATGATTTTTTCCCTGTCTGCTATACCTACGGCGAAACCCGCCAGATCATATTCATTCTCTCCATAAAGACCGGGCATTTCCGCTGTTTCTCCACCTATAAGCGCACATTTTGCCTTTTTGCATCCATTGGAAATACCGGATACTATCTGTTCTGTCTTTTCAGGATCTAATTTCCCGGATGCGATATAATCCAGGAAAAACAACGGCTTTGCTCCCTGGCACAATACATCGTTTATGCACATCGCAACACAATCCTGCCCGACCGTATCATGTTTATCCACCATAAAAGCAATCATAAGTTTGGTTCCCACACCATCACACCCTGACAATAGCACAGGATCATCAAACTCATCTTTATTTATTTCAAACATCCCGCTAAAACCGCCTATATCCGATAAAACGCCCTCCGTGAATGTGCTGCTAACGTGGCTGCGCATGCGCTTAACCGCTTCATAACCAGCATCTATATTTACCCCAGAATCCTTATAAGTAAGTTTCTCTTTATACATCCAGTGCCAACCCCTCCCGCGGTATTTCCATGGGATAATCCCCGTTGAAACAGGCCATACAAAATTGATTGGTTCTTCCTGTGGATTTAATAAGACCTTGTTCAGATAAAAAACCCAGGCTGTCGGCACCTATCATACTGCATATCTCATCAGGGTTATTGTTTGCACCCATAAGGTACTTTCTATAAGGGGTATCAATACCGAAATAGCAAGGGTAGGATACAGACGGGGAGCTCACCCTCAGATGGACCTCTTTGGCGCCGGCTTTTTTAAGCATATTTACAATTCTTTTGCTTGTCGTGCCTCTTACAATGGAATCATCCACAAGGACCACTCTTTTCCCCTCTATATTTTCTTTTATAACGTTTAATTTTAATTCAACACCTTTTTCCCTCACCTTTTGATCGGGGCTGATAAATGTCCGACCTATATATTTGTTTTTTATCAAACCGATGCCGTATGGTATCCCTGATTCTTCCGAATATCCTATGGTAGCCGGGGTGCCGGAGTCGGGAACGGATATCACCACGTCGGCCTCCACCGGATATTCTTGCGATAGTATCCTCCCGGCTTCCTTTCTTGCGGAATAAATACTTATACCGTCTATAATGCTATCCGGCCGGGCAAAATATATAATTTCAAAAATACATAATTTCTTTCTGTTCCATTTGTCATTAAAGATGCTCTTTACACCGTTTTTATCTATCACGACAATCTCTCCGGGCTCAATATCCCTTACAAGCTGTGCACCTACAGCATCCAGCCCGCAGCTTTCCGAAGACAGGACATATCCGTCTTCTGTTTTTCCCAGGCAGAGTGGCCTTATTCCCTGGTTATCACGTACGCCTATGAGCTTGTCTTCAGTCATTATTATGAGGGCAAAAGAACCCTTTACTATCTCCATCACCTCTTTTACAGCCTTTTCCATATTATCTTCGTCTTCATAATATCTTGCGAGCATATTAGCCATGACCTCGCTGTCGTTCGTAGTATGCAATGGTATTCCTTCCGAATCCAGTATCTTTCGTATGCATTCTGCATTTACTATGTTGCCATTATGAACAAACGCCATTTCTCCCTTTTTACACTTAACAATAAGAGGCTGGGCATTTACCGCCTGGCTCTCCCCCGTGGTGGAATACCTTACATGGCCCACCCCTACGTTCCCCTTCAGTTTTTCTAATTTGCTTTTATCGCTGAACACCTGTGAAACAAGGCCCATATCCTTATAGCAATCTATTTTATTATCCAAGCTCACTGCAATCCCGGCACTTTCCTGGCCCCGATGCTGAAGGGCATAAAGTCCATAATAAATCATGCGGGATACATCCTGCCCTTGCGAATATATACCCATAACCCCGCATTCCTCTTTTAACTTGTCTTCATCCGTCCAATCAAAACCCATTTTATATTCCTCCCGGCAGCC
>DHDL01000031.1:6963-17040 GCA_002399345.1 Thermoanaerobacterales bacterium UBA4877 | reverse complement strand
TTTTCATTGGTATCGGCATCCCAAAGCCTGCATGTATCGGGAGAAATCTCGTCCGCTAGGATAACCCTTCCATCGTATAAACCAAATTCCAATTTAAAGTCGATGAGGTTCATATTTTTCTCTTTAAAGAGTTTAATCAATATATCATTGATTTTAAAAGCGTAATCCTTTATTTCATCCAGCTGTTCATCCGTTGCAAGTCCCAAGGCTTTAATATGATAATCATTAACCATAGGGTCGCCCAGCTCATCATCTTTATAGCTAAATTCAAGGACAGTGCTATTTAATTCCGTACCCTCGTTAAGGCCCAGCCTTTTTGACAGGGAACCTGCCGCAACATTCCTTACTATGACCTCCAGTGGCAGTATTTTTACAGCTTTTACGAGCATTTCCTTGCTACTCAAAAGTTTTTCAAAATGAGTGGGGATATTTTCTTTTTCAAGCATTGCAAAAATTTGAGCTGACATCTTATTATTTATTGCACCCTTTCCTTCAATGGTTCCTTTTTTGGCTCCGTTGAAAGCAGTGGCGTCATCCTTATACTCCACGATGTATTTCTTTGCATAATCGGTTTTAAATACTTTTTTAGCCTTTCCCTCATACAACATCTCAAGTTTTCTCAATTTGCCTGCCTCCATTAAATAAATTTTTCACTGATTTCTTTATCCTTTTTATTGATTTCCTTCGACATATTCTTTCTGTACTCCTTAAGCTTTATCTTTAAAGTTTCATCTTTCAAGGATAAGATCTGGATTGCCAAAAGAGCGGCATTCTCCGCACCGTCTATTGCCACGGTGGCCACTGGAATCCCCTTGGGCATTTGAACCGTAGACAGTAGAGAATCCATTCCGTCCAAGGTTGATGACTTTATCGGTAGCCCTATTACCGGCACGACGGTCATGGCCGCTATTATCCCTCCCAGATGGGCGGCTTTACCCGCAGCCGCTATTATTACATCAATTCCGTCTTTTTCCGCATTCTCTCCAAATTCAGCCGCCTTGCCAGGGGTTCGGTGGGCCGATATAACCCTTACCTCCGTATCAACCCTGAATTCCTTCAAAACCTTAAAACTCCTTTCTACAACCGATAGATCTGAATCACTTCCCATTACTACTGCCGCTTTCATTATGTCTCCTCCTTTTATTTAAAATAATCTATACCGGCTTCAAACAATTTCTGGTCAAATCTGCCGGTGATGTTTTTATAAAGATTTCCCCCTATCCGCTCCGAGTGCCCCATCTTGCCAAATATCCTTCCGTCGGGGCTGGTTATCCCTTCTATGGATTGGTAAGACCCATTGGGGTTAAAATCACCGTTATAGCTGGCATTACCAAGTAGGTCCACATATTGGGTAGCTATCTGCCCATTTTTCTTCATTTCATTAAATACTCCTTTATTGGAAACAAGCCTGCCCTCTCCGTGTGATATGGGAATGGTGAATACATCTCCCATATCCGTATTTTTTAGCCAAGGAGAAAGGTTGGAAACCACTTTTGTCCGGACCATACGGGATATATGCCGCCCGATTTTATTGAAGGTCAGCGTGGGTGATTCCTCATCCGTCTCCCTTATTTCTCCGTAAGGAAGGAGGCCTAATTTTATAAGGGCCTGGAATCCATTACAAATCCCCAATATAAGACCGTCCCTCTTATTCAGCAGTTCCATTACCGCCTCCACCACATATGGATTTCTAAATACGGCGGCGATAAATTTCCCCGAGCCGTCAGGCTCATCTCCTGCGCTGAATCCACCGGGTAGGGCAATAATACAGCTGTTTTTGATTTTCTTTGTCATTGATTTTATGGAATCTTTAATATCATGAGGAGTTAAATTTTTGAAAACAAATATTTCTACATCCCCGCCGGCTTTTTCAAAAGCCCTTTTCATGTCGTATTCACAGTTGGTTCCGGGAAATACGGGAATGAAAACCCGTGGTTTTATTGCAGAAAACCTCGCATTAGATATGTGTTTTCTTTGATAGGTTATATCATGAGCATTATCATTAATACTTTTCCTTATAGGAAATACGCCGCATAGCGGCTCTTCCCAGGCCTTTACAGCGGTATCCAAATCTATCACTGTACCGTTTACATTTATTACGGGATTTTTATCCGTGTAACCGAGTGTTTCATATTTTGCATTTTTAAGCAGGACCTCTAGATTTACTTCTTCGTCTATCTCTAAAATTATTGAGCCGTAGTCCGGAGTAAACAATTCTTTTCTTGGCATTTCCCTGGTAAATACCATTCCTATCTTATTACCAAAGGCCATTTTGCTTATTGCCGCGGCTATTCCACCTATTCCCACCGTATAAGCCGAGAATATCCTTTTATCCTTGATTAAGTTATTTATTATAGAGAAATTTTTATTGAGTATTTTAAAGTCCGGTAACCCGGCTTTATTTCGTGGAGATTTTACTACAACGATTTGATTCCCGGTCTTTTTAAACTCCGGGGATATTATATTCTCCGCCTTGTCTGCACAAACTGCAAAGCTCACCAATGTCGGTGGAACACTTAAATCGTTGAAGCTTCCGGACATGCTGTCCTTACCCCCTATAGCAGCAATCTTAAGATTTCTCTGCGCCTCGTAAGCTCCCAACAGGGCAGACAGAGGCCTTCCCCATGCTTCATCACCGGTAAGTTTCTCAAAGTATTCCTGCAGGCTAAGTCTTATATTCTTTGGATTTCCTCCCATTGCCACAATCTTCGCTACGGAATCTATTACCGCATACATCCCTCCATGGAATGGACTCCAAGCAGAAAGCCCGGGGTCAAACCCATATGACATAATGGTACATGTGTTTGTTTCACCCTTCAAAACAGGGATTTTAGCTGCCATCCCCAGCGAAGGGGTAAGCTGGTATCGACCACCAAAAGGCATGAGTATCGTACCGGCTCCTATGGTGGAATCGAATCTTTCAACCAGGCCCTTTTGGCTTGCCACATTAAGCCTTCTTAAATTGTCCATAAAGGCGTTTTTCATGGAACCTGCTTCCAAACGTTGTGGGAGCGTATCAAAGTAACGGTTAATATCAGGTTCCTTGATATAAGCACCCGTGCTGCGCCGGGCACCATTAATATCCAAAAATCCCCTGTCTATATCCACTATCTGCTTATTTCTCCATTTTATCTTTAACCTTTTATCGTCCGTTACCCTCCCCACAATGGCTGCCTCCAGGTTTTCCGCATCAACACATTCCATCAACGGCCGCAAGTCTTCCCTGTTTATAACGACCGCCATTCTTTCCTGGGATTCGGATATCGCCAGTTCGGTGCCATCCAGGCCTTCGTATTTCTTTAATACATTGTCCAGATTAATCACTAAACCACTTGTAAGCTCGCCTACGGCGACGGAGATCCCCCCTGCCCCAAAATCATTGCATCTTTTAACTATTTTGCTGAACCTCGGGTTTCTGAACAATCTTAAAAGTTTCCTTTCCGTGGGGGGATTTCCTTTTTGCACCTCCGAACCGCAGGTCAATAGAGATTTGTTCGTATGCGATTTCGATGAACCGGTAGCTCCTCCGCAGCCGTCCCTTCCTGTCCTTCCTCCTATTAAGATAACCAAGTCTCCCAGCTGCGGCTTTCCCCTAATCACATTTTCCTTTGGGGTTGCCCCAATTACCGCCCCTATCTCCATCCTCTTCGCCACATACCTCTCATCATATATTTCACACACATGGCCGGTGGCTATGCCTATTTGATTTCCATAGGAGCTGTACCCCTGGGCGGCTGCGGTGGTTATTTTCCTCTGGGGGAGCTTTCCGGGTAGGGTGTCCTTTATATTTACCCTGGGATCGCCGCATCCGGTGACCCTCATAGCCTGATATACATATGCCCTGCCCGACAGCGGATCCCTTATGGCTCCTCCCAGGCACGTTGCGGCACCGCCAAAAGGCTCGATCTCCGTAGGGTGGTTATGGGTTTCATTTTTAAACATCACAAGCCATTTTTCCATTCTACCATCTACATCCACATCAACATTTATACTGCATGCATTTATCTCTTCGGAATCATCCAAATCCTCTAAAAGTCCTCTTTTCTTAAGTTCTTTCATACCAATGACAGCCATATCCATGAGGCAAATATCCCTGTCATTGTTTCCGTATACATAGTTCCTTGCATCTAGATATTCTTGATAACTTCTCTTGATGTATTCACAATAGATACCTTTATCAAACTCCACGGAATTTATCTTTGTGTTAAATGTGGTATGCCTACAGTGATCAGACCAGTATGTGTCTATAACCCTTATTTCCGTTACAGTGGGATTCCTTTTTTCCTCAAATGCAAAATACTCTTGGCAAAGCTTAATGTCATCCAAACTCATGGCCAGGCCGCAGCCATTCTTAAATCCTACCAGTTCCTCCGGAGATTTTTTAATGAATCCTTCTACTGTTTCCACGTCACGCGGCGGAATAATCTCATCTTCCAGGTTCTCCGGCTTGGTTAATCCGGCCTCCCTGCTGTCCACCGGGTTTATACAATAATGCTTAATCTTTTTTAATTCTTCATCCGTAATATTTCCTTTAAGGATTATAATTTTTGCTGTGTTTATAACCGGCATCTCATCTCCCGCCAGTATTTCGACACACTGAACGGCAGAATCCGCCCTCTGGTCATATTGGCCGGGAAGATATTCTATACCGAATACTCTCCATCCGTTTCTTGTTTCTATTTTTTCCTCATAAACTATATCTGTATTCGGCTGAGAAAATATAGTATTTAATGCTTTTAAATATGTATCCTCGGAGATACCCGAGATGTCATACCTGTTTAAAATCCTTACTTCATCCAATCCTTTTATGGACAGGTTTTGTTTTAAATCGCTAAGGAGCTGTTTCGCTTCAACATCGAATCCGCTTTTCTTTTCCACAAATATTCTTCTTAACGCACTCTTCAAAATCACACCCCCCTCAGAAAATAAAAAACCCGGGCTAAGTAAGTTTCACTATAAGTGAAACCTACCCTCCGGGTTTTTTATTTGAAGGTATTACAAATAAGCACCTTCAAAAATCCTAAAGTGCATTTTTCATTCATAGTCAAGTAATTTACGGTCACTTGGTAGAAACTTCTCAGCCATATTGTGAGATTTATATGAATGTATACTATTAAATTACCTTATGCTGATATAATATCAGTAAATAAAAAATAAGTCAATATCATATAAGCATAAAAAAATAAGCCCCAAGAGGCTTAAAATATTGCAAACCTATCAATATTTTTGCATTCATCGGGTTCATCTACAGGTCGGTATTTCCTTGAAAACTTATTGAAGCTAAAAAACTGTCTTCCTCTGCACTCGGGATGCGTACCCGGTCCAAAATCCTCTATAACAGCATAGCTATAAGTGTTCTCATATATATCACAGATATTCTCCTCGACCGCTATTTCGGCCATCTCTTTTGTTGTATAATATCCTACGCACTTTGAACTGATATCGTTGTTATCCGACATTTTTATACCCGAAATTAAGAACACAAGAAAACCCCCTTATAGATTGATCTTAACTATAATAATATATCGTACAAATCACATTATAATTAATAGTCTCTCATAGGTCTACAGCATCATTTATTTTATATAAGGGGGATCTTTACTTCCACATGTTCACTACGTTCACATCTTTAAAATAGTATTTAATTATCTCCTGAGCGGTTTTGCCCTGCTTTGCCAGTCCGTATGCGCCCCATTGGGAAAATCCCACGCCGTGTCCGAACCCTTTTCCTTTTATGATAAGATTATCACCATCCATTTTTACGCTGGTAATCAGGGTGGACTTCATCTTTTCACTACCCAGTGCTATTCGTAGATCGGGGGCATTGACCTTCACTCCGTCAAAGCTTAATACCGTTGCCCGACCTGACGGACCTCTGGCCGCCACCTTGACACTATCAAAGTCTTTTACTCCCGCTCCTATTTCACTTAAAGCCGCAAGCACCTCCTGCTTGCTGAACTTAGCAGCCCAAGCACGGTCATTAGGCCGGGCCGCCATACTGTCGGGTGACTTTTTCACCTGTATATACGGCGGGTCTTTCATCTTATAATTCAGGCCTTCCTTAGCAGTTGCTGTCATACCGCCCGCATGGGAGTAAAACCAGGCCTTTATATACTTACCGCCATAGACCACGGCCTGGCCCCGGGTGTCCTTTACAGCTTTCTTTATCCTGTCGTTTACATTGTCCTCGTTCCAAGCCTGCGCCTCTTCAAAATCCGTAGATATATCGGCGCCCTCATATTTTGACTCCTTTGTGCTTACAAAATCCAATACATATGTCCGGGCCAATATGGCCTGCGCCTTCAAAGCCTCCATCGGCCAATCGTTTTTTATCTCTCCCGCGACGGTACCGGCCACATATTTTTCCAATGGTATTTCCTCAATCTTGCCGGTCTGTTTTATGTAGACCTTAAGTGCGGGTTCTTTATTCTTGCCTCTGCTTATTTTTGCAGGTATGGGCGGCTTTTTAACAGGATTCGGCCTATTGTTCGTAGTATTACATCCTACCGACAGCACAAGCATAATAGATAAAAATACTAACATTACCTTTTTCACCTTTGCAGCAGACCTCCTTTCCTCAATATTATTTGAGGCCTGCGGCAAAATATACAAAAAAACAAAGGGAGAAAACTTCCCTTTGTCATTTTGCTATCTATTTATCGTATCCTTCAAAGCCTTACCCGGTTTAAACACAGGAGCCTTAGAAGCAGGGATTGTTATCTCCTCTCTGGTCTGAGGATTTCTTCCCTTGCGCTCTGCTCTTTGTCTCACCTCAAATGTTCCAAAACCGACCAACTGAACCTTATCACCATGGCTTAAGGTCTCTGTCACTGTATCAACAAAAGCACCTATAGCCTTCTCAGCATCCTTCTTAGTAAGATCGCTCTTCTCTGCCACCTTTGTCACCATATCAGCTTTGTTCATATAACAAACCTCCTCTTCATTTGCTTCATATAAGCATATTCTTCATAAACCCCAAAAATCCTTCTTGTACCACACTTATTTTTGATTCTTTTTGTGATTTTTATTCATTTTTGCCTCTTCCCACAGCACATTCATCTGATCAAGAGACATATTCTGTAATTTCTGATTTTTTGCCCCAGCTGCATCTTCTATGTACTTAAACCGGGATATGAATTTGTCTGACGCTTTTTTTAATGCAAACTCCGGCTGTATCTGCAAAAACCTTGCTACATTGACCACCGCAAAGAGCAGATCTCCTATCTCTTCCACTATTCTGTCCCTTTTGCTGCCCTTATACACCTCCTTTACCTCTTCCAGCTCCTCGTCAACCTTGTCCATAGCTCCTTTAACATCATCCCAGTCAAATCCAACCTCGGCCGCCTTATCCTGAACCTTATAAGATAACATAAGGGCGGGCAGGATACTTGGAATACTCTTCATTACCTCGGTCTGTGTACTAAAGCCCTTCTCTTTTTTCTTTATGTCGGCCCAGCTCTTTGATACGTCATCAGGTGTTGCAGCAAAAACATCACCGAATACATGAGGATGCCTTCTTATCATTTTTTTACTTATACCGTCTATCACCTCATAGATGCCAAATGTGCCGTCTTCCACACCTAATTTGCTGTGAAGCAGTATCTGCAGCAGCAGGTCTCCTAATTCCTCACAAAGATTATCGTCGTCTTTTAGATCTATAGCCTCAAGCACCTCATAGGTTTCTTCCAAAAGATACCGTTTGAGGCTTTCATGAGTCTGTTTGCTGTCCCACGGGCACTTTTCACGCAGACTGTCAACTATACCTTTGAAGTCTTCAAAATCATACCTGCTCTTGCTTTCAAACCCGACAGGAGCGATATATACGGAAGTCAGATGATCTATCCATTCTATCCTGTCCAACTGATAAAGCGGGATATCAGCCTTTTTAATTATATCATCATTACCGGCTCCTGAAACTATTGTCACTAATTTATTATCGCCATATATTCCGGAAAGTTTAATCTTGACGTCGGATGCAACAAATCTGTCATAAACCTGAGATACGATGACTCCCATAGATGTATTTACGCGGTGGCAATCAAGATTTAAGGCATCCGCAAGCATTATATCGCTTAAATTAAAGCCCACATCTGAGGCCATAGCATCAATAAAGCTCATACTCGGCCTTATATCCAGATCTACCTCTTTTTCCTGTGACGTCTCCATAAGTTTAGTCACGGTTTTCTCATAGACCATGGGGCTTCCCGGAACTACATAACATATCTCCCCATACTTATATACCAGATGATAGAGACTGTCAATTATTTTTGCATATACCTCTTCAAAAGATGCGCATTTTTCATAGTATTTGTCAAAGGATTTATAATCAATCCCCATAGCCTTTAGGTCTTCCGTTCCTGGGTGTATATTTGTTCTGAGAAAAACATTCCCTGAACGTTTTAAAAGCAGCAATGTATCCAATGACATATATCCCTTTCCGGGTCCCATACCCAATACATGTATTATAGGTCTCATGTTTGCCTCCCGCCATTCTATTATGATCAAACCGCATATACCATTATAACAAAAAAAAATAAAAAAACCACGAAAGATCCGTGGTTTACTGTAGAATTTATGAAAACAAAGGAGGCGGCGTCGGTATCAGCGGTACTGCTATACGCCCCGTATTAGCATCAATATGAAGTATCCAGTAGCCCTCTTCACCAAATTTCCTATCATTACCGCTGGTGGGATGCCAATATACAAATCCAGTCATGCCTCCGAACGGCTGCTCTTGTATGCAGAACCTGCCCGGCATACCATATGTCAGATATTTTATATTGTCATTTTCATAATAGAAACCCACAAGGTAGTAATCATACACACCGCCTGCAAAGCTCAGGTCTATTCTCCACCATTTATAACCCGGCATTTCACATTCAAATGGCTTTATCTCCTTAAGATAATTGACTATGTTGCCTATATACTTCCTTAGGCCAGTCATATAATCGTCATTAGCACCGGTGTCCGTATTTTCTAAATTCTCGATAATGTTTCCTTTATCCACGGCTGGGCCATTTGTTTCATCATTCGGCTGCTGTCCGCTATCTAAAGCAGTCTCTTCTTCCTCACTGCCACACTCCTGCTGCGTATTATCCTCAGCCGGTATACCGAAGCTTTGCTGCTCTTCCTCATAAGCTTCGTCTTCGTCATCTTTAGGAGCTTGGTATACTTCGCTGTTATAACTGTCCTCTCGGTTTTCGATATCTTGCTCTACTTCTTGGTCTGAAAATCCTTCGTTATCCTCCTCAATCGATTGGCTATCCTCCGCCTTAGTATAATCCTCCTGAACCGCATCATAATATGGCGTAGCCTCACTATCCTCTTTTTTATTCTCATCTTCTACTTCTTCTGCGCTTTCCTGTGGCTGTTGCAAACCTGACTGCTCTTCGACCTTCGGCTTAAGGCAGCTTAAGATTTTTCCTTTTATACCGGCTATCTCGCCCGTCGTAAAACCGATAAGCGGTATATTATAATCCGGAGTTATAAGGCCGACGGCTGATATATCATATATACTGAATCCTTTATCTTCTATATTATCAGCCTTAAAATTCTTTTTGAGCTTCCCCAGCCCTCCAGAATCTATTTCTACTGCGCCGCAGTCTATGTATTTTACGGTATCTTTATTTACATATACCATAAACCCATTGTATTCAAGCTTTGTCTCGAGATTTTCTACGTACATGGTCAATACCCCGTTGTCTCTTCTTTTTTCTATTTTTGCATATCCTCTTGCCTTGCCATAGTTACTGCCTGCTTTATCTATAACTTTTAAGGTTATATAACTCCTTTTATAACTTTCCATAGAAATACCCCCGTATCTATGAATTTTCCATATAAATATATGTACAGGGGCGTAATATTATGACTTATCAAAGATAATACCCGTTATGAGCTCAAAATCTCGGCAGGTGAGAGAATCAGGCCGAGCCATTGGGTCAATCCCATTTTCACTCAAAAGCTCCTTGAAACTATCCCTGTCACCTGCAAACAGGGTACTAAGTGAATTAAATACAGTCTTTCTCCTCTTGCCGAACGAGGTCTTTATCACCTTCAATAAATCCCTCTCATCCACGG
>DHDL01000031.1:1533-6760 GCA_002399345.1 Thermoanaerobacterales bacterium UBA4877 | reverse complement strand
CCCGCGATACATTAAAGAGCACCTCTGGTCTTCCGTATATTTCGCAGACCAGGCTTAAGATACCATATCCTTCATCCCCCGGCTGCGCCACAACCTTGCGGGCAGCCTCCTTTTGGATAGTAAGCACGGCATCTGTTATCATACATGAGGATGTCATTATTTTGGTAATTATAGGTGTAGTGATGTAGTAGGGTATGTTTGCAATTGCTATTGATTTTTCCGGTAAAATTGAGTCTATATCCATGTCCATTATGTCCGCATCTATAACCTTAAGGTTATTTTGTGGCATCTCTTCTCTCAAAATATCACAGAGTTTGTCATCAATCTCCACGGTAATCACCTTGGATGCTGTGCCTATAAGTTTTCGTGTAAGCAGCCCTATGCCCGGTCCTATCTCAAAAACATCCGAGCCGGCCGGTACGTATGATACTATACTCTCTAGAACTTCATCATTTACAAGAAAATTTTGCCCCAAAGACTTTTTTGTTTTAAACTCATATTTTTTAAGCACTCTACTTGCATATTCTCTGCTGCTTTCCATAGCTGCCTCCAAAAAATAAGAGAGGAATTAAATCCTCTCAATTTTTCAATAAATAAACCTTAACTTTTTTCATACCAAACCTATTCACTTTGTTAAAATCGCTACAGAAAATGTCTATCCTATTACCTCTTATAGCTCCTCCTGTATCAGCAGCAAGGGCATAACCATATCCTTCAATATATAGCTTGGTTCCCAGCGGTATAACCTTCGGGTCTACCGCAGCAATACCGTCCCTAACACGTGCACCGGTACAAGTAATACCATAACCTCTATCTCCCGGTTTTTTGCCTGTGCTCTTATAAGAAGCATCATATGCTGTAGCAACCATGTTTAGCTGTTTAGTATATCTGACGTTGTCTCCCCTGGAAGTATTTACTGCAACAAGAGAGCCAACCTCAACTATTTTCGAGAGAGGCTGCTTTATTACTCTTTCCGTCATGGCCACTTTTGATTTTGGCTTGCCATCCTCATAAGTAACTTTGTAGATAACCTCGGCCTGGCCCTTCTCACCCTGACGAACAACCTTTGTTTTGCCTTTTTTCATATTACCGTTATTTCTTTTGGTAACATCATATGGAAGCTGTTTGGGCGCCGTTAAGGTTTTTTCATCCACTCGTGTAATCTTTATCTTGGAATGGGCCTTAAGTTTATCATTCAAACCCGGCGTTATCCTATCTTTGTCTCTCAGTGCAATACCCTTGGCCGAGAGCAAATCACCTACGGTATCTTCCGCGGTCTTTATTTCTTTTCTGACACTTCCATCCACTAAAACGACCGGTACAGCCCTTTTAATAACAATGGTCATATCGTCCTTTAGTTTGGTATTATTTCCGGGAGATAAAACATCCTCCGGTTCCAATCCTATATTTTTCTCAGTCAGAAACTCTCCTACGGTAGCTTTATAAGTCTTGTAAGATTGGACTGTACCGTTTGTGCTGACCTCTATATCCTTCCTTAACGCATTGGCCCCAATGCAAAGGATAAGAAAGGCAGAACAAACTACCAATGCGGCAAGTAAGACTTTATTTAATCTCTTCCTGCCGCCCGTACAGTTTGTCTCCATACATCAACCTCCTAATTTAGTTTCGGGAGATAACTTATTTTAGTATATCAATATTTGTTTGTCAAATTTTATAATATAAATAAACATATATCTATTATATTCCAAGTTTAGTGGTTTTATACACTTAAAACCTCGGGTTAATTATAGCTAAATTAAAACTGTATGCTTTACTGTTTCTTATTATGATAAAGGACCAGCGTGCTGGTCCTTTATACAGAATTCTATTCTTTCTCCTTCGTATCACACGGCATTGGTGGTGGTGCGCATGGTGTTTGCGGCATGCAAGGTTGCGGCCGGCATGGATCCGGTGGGCATGGCTTAGGCATACATGGGTTCGGTGGACATGGCTGCGGCATACATGGATCCGGTGGACATGGCATCGGTGGGCATGGCTGCGGCATACATGGGTCCGATGGACATGGCATCGGCGGGCATGGCTGCGGCATGCATGGGTCCGATGGACATGGCATCGGTGGGCATGGCTGCGGCATGCATGGGTCCGATGGACATGGCATCGGCGGGCATGGCTGCGGCATGCATGGGTCCGATGGACATGGCATCGGTGGGCATGGCTGCGGCTGCATGCATTTACGATTGTATACTTTTAATGCTTCATTCACTAAATCCTCAACACTCATCATTGCATAGTATCCAAAGAAGGGGTCCTGCATAATCATATGCGCCACCGTCATATTGGGCATATTCATTCCGGGACAAGGCACATCCGACATCGGCGGACATGGCCTATTACATGAAGGATCATTCATACCAGGATCATAATTATAACACATATATTTTTACACCTCCAATTTCGTCACTTTCTATAATAATATATGTGTTAAAAATAAAAAGGTGAGGAAATTATCCCTCACCTAAGACCGCTACCTGCTTTGTTTGCTGCTTATATGCCAAAAAGCCGTTGTGCATTTTCATCTGTCTCCTGTGATACCTCATCCATTGTGATACCTCGCAGATCGGAAACTTTACGGGCGATCTCGGTTACATAAGCCGGTTCATTCCGTCTGCCCCTGTAGGGCACAGGTGCAAGGTATGGACTATCGGTCTCAACCATATACCTGTCCGACGGTACACGCGCTACCGCCTCCAATAAACCTGCGGAAACCTTTTTGAATGTTATCATTCCGGTAAAGGATACATAGAGGCCAAGATCCAATACTTTATCAAGCTCCACCACGCTTTCGGAGAAACAGTGAACAACACCTTTCTCCGCGCCCTCCTCAGCCATTATTGCATAAGCATCATCAAAGGCGTCCCTAATATGCACAATAATGGGTAGGTCAAATCTCTTCGCCATTCTTATCTGTTCTCTGAAAGCTTCCTTCTGAATCTCCTTGGGGCAGGAATCATAAAAATAATCAAGCCCTATTTCTCCTATGGCAACCGGTTTATGTGCCGATATCATATCGCTGAGTGTATCCAGATTTTCTCCCTCAGCATCCTGGGGATGGATACCAAGCGCAGGATAGATATTACTGTAACTTCCGGCCAGGCCAACGGCGCGCCGCGATGTGTCAATATCCGATCCCGGCACAATAACGGTACTCACCCCTTTTTCTGCGGCCCTGCTCAAAACCTCTTTAACGTCATTAAATTCATCATCATTGAGATGGGCATGGGTGTCTATCACTTTACTTTGGCGCCGCTTTCAATGTCCTTATCCACCGTGAGCAGCGTAAGGGTATCATCATTGGAGGCTGCCAATAGCATACCCTTGGACTCAATACCAAAGAGCTTAACCGGCTTTAAGTTTGCTGCCAATATCACCTTTTTGCCTATTAAATCCTCCGGAGCATAGTGTTTGGATATACCTGAGACCACTATCCTCTTCTCGTCACCAACCTTGATTTTTATTTTCATAAGTTTATTTGACTTCTCAACCTTCTCAGCCTCTATAACCTCTGCTACCTTGAGCTGCACCTTTGAAAAATCATCTATTGTAATCTGTTTGTCATCATCCATTTTTTTATTCTCCTTGTTGTCATCTTTCTTATCCGCATCTTCCGTAACCCTCGGGAATATAGGCTGCCCATGAACAACCTTGGTACCGGGCTGTAAATTGCCCCATCTACCGAGCGACTCCCATGTGTCATTATCATCATCGGCCAGGCCTAACTGCTCCAGCATCTTGGGAGTGGTATTGGGCAGATACGGCCTTAGCAGCACGGCTATAAACCTTAAGGCTTCGCAGCAGTTATACAGCACTGTAGACAGCCTGCCTTTTTTTACAGGATCTTTTGCAAGCACCCACGGCGCCGTCTCATCTATATACTTGTTTAACCTCCTGACTAATTTGCCTATCTCAACCAACGCATCGCTTATAAGCAGCTCATCCATATCCTCCTCAACCTTGTGCGGCAAGGCTAACGCCATGTTTATCACTTCTCTGTCCGGGCCCTCGTCAATGCCCTTTTCAGGTATCACACCGTCAAAATAGTCCTCCACCATCTTTATGGTCCTATTTAGCAGGTTACCCAAATCATTGGCCAGATCGGAATTTATACGTTTTATAAGCGCATCATTGGAATAGTTACCATCCGCGCCAAAGGGGACCTCCCGCAGCAGATAATACCTTATGGCATCAACACCGTATTTATCTACAAGAATCAAAGGATCTACCACATTCCCTTTAGACTTTGACATCTTTCCGCCGTTTAAGACAAGCCAGCCGTGCCCAAACACCTTTTTGGGGAGAGGCTCGCCTAAAGACATAAGCATTGCAGGCCATATAATGCTGTGGAATCTGACAATCTCCTTGCCGACTAAATGTATGTCCGCCGGCCAGTACTTCTTGTATGCCTCATCATGATCGGTGGAATACCCCAAAGTTGTTATATAATTGGATAATGCATCTATCCATACATAGATCACATGTTTAGGGTCAAATGGTACTTGTATTCCCCAGTCAAAAGAGGTTCGGGACACGCAGAGATCCTCCAGTCCCGCTTTTATAAAGCTTATCATTTCATTTTTTCTGGATACAGGCTGTATAAAGTCCGGATGTTCATCATAATACTTAAGCAGCTTGTCCGCATACTTGGAAAGCCTGAAGAAATATGCCTCCTCGCTCACCATCTCTACAGGGCGCCCGCAATCGGGACAATTCCCGTTCACCAGTTGGGTCTCTGTCCAGAACGACTCACACGGTGTACAGTACCAGCCCTTGTACTCACCCTTGTATATATCTCCCTTTTCATACATCTTAGTAAAAATCTTTTGCACTATCTTCTCATGCTCTTTATCCGTAGTTCTTACGAATTTATCATACGATATATCCATGACCTTCCACAGTGCTTTTATCCCCGATACTATTTCATCTACATATTCCTTGGGACTTACACCTTTTTCCTGTGCTATACGCTGTATCTTCTGGCCGTGTTCATCTGTACCTGTCTGGAACATGACGTCGTAACCCGTCAACCTCTTGAACCGGGCCAGCGCATCTGCAGCCACAGTGGTGTAGGTATGCCCTATGTGGAGCTTATCGCTGGGATAGTAAATCGGTGTCGTTATATAAAATGTTTTTTTATCCACTATTCTCTTCACCTTCCGTAATGTTTTTTTCTTAGAATCATACAAACTGTCAGGCCGTGACAAATCGTGTA
>DHDL01000031.1:0-1371 GCA_002399345.1 Thermoanaerobacterales bacterium UBA4877 | reverse complement strand
AATTACGCGAGAGTGGCATCGGCCTGAGTTTACTTATTGTCTTCCCAATATAATATCTTCCATGTATTATTTGTTAGTTTAGCAAGATGTATAGCCCTGCCGGCTATCTTCACCGTAGCGCGGTCACCCTCTAAAACAGTATACTTTTCACTATCCGAAGCCTTATAGTCCTCCGGGTTGCCCATAAATGTCAGCGCCTTATAGTAAGGATTTTCTATAACTACATTACCTTCTCCTACAATAGATAAAAGGTCTTCGGCTTCTTTTGTAATGTCTTTTATCCTATACCCGACCTCATACTTTTCCAATGTGACAAATCCATTATATATTACAAGGCCGCCTTTGCCATCCTTTGATTCCGTATTTACGGTCTCATAAAAATATTTTGGGCAAACGACGCCATCCGTCACCTCGCTACCTGACGGTATCAGCTTTATAAGTGATACATTTGCCGTATCCTCCCAAGACTCGATAAAATCATCCAGATTGTAACCCACCTTATAGGAATCACTAAGCAGCCCGTAGGCATATTCATAAGTCTCCCCGGCCGTATCGCCTTTTTCACTCCCCGCATAGTACATAGAATCAAAAAAAGCATATACATAATCCGCCGGTGATGTTAAGTCAGACTCGCCTGCAGGATAAAACACCGGCTTTCTGACATCTATATTTATAAAGCTCTGCTTGTCTCCCTCTTGTCCTGAAGCGGCAAAAACAGGCATTGCCATTGCTGCAGCCAGGACCAATGCTATTGGAATAATACATTTTTTCACCGTTGATCCCTCCCATACATCTGTTTTCCTCTTATGTATTGGTTATTGCCATGACAGTCTATAGCGACAATCGCGGGAAATTCATGGACGTTAAGCTTATATATAGCCTCCGGCCCAAGATCCTCAAAGGCTACGATACTGCATTCTTCTACACAGCGTGCGATCTTTGCCCCCGCTCCGCCCACGGCTGCCATATAAACAGCTGTGTTTTTTATCATGGAGCTTACTACATCCTTAGATCTACCACCTTTACCTACCATACATTTAAGACCTCTATCAAGAAGCATGGGTGTATAGACATCCATCCTGCTGCTGGTGGTAGGGCCGACCGAGCCTATTACATGTCCGGGAGCTGCCGGTGCAGGGCCGGCATAGTATATGGCCTGGCCTGCTATATCAAAGGGAAGCGGCCTGGCCTCCCTTATAAGTTTTACCATCCTCTCATGGGCAGCATCCCTTGCGGTATATATTACCCCGGAAATATATACCTTATCACCGGCCGCAAGCTGTGACACCGTCTCGTCATCCAATGGTGTTTTTATGTAAACTTCCCTCATCCCAGCGTCACTCCCTTGTGACGTGCCGCATGGCACTGAAT
>DHDL01000007.1:79927-80782 GCA_002399345.1 Thermoanaerobacterales bacterium UBA4877 | reverse complement strand
ATAGATGATAGATGATAGATGATTGATGATAGATGATAGAGGTATTAATTCCCGGGAAATAATTATTTACCCGGGAATTTTTATAATGGCCATAATTACTCCGGCATGTGCGGCGGTTTTATGATTGCCCGGCCAAACAGCGGCGGTATACTTATGCTGGTAGACCTCGAAAGCCATGAGAAGGTACAGCTTTATAAGGAGCTGCTTGATAAGGATGAGCAGGATTACGCGGAGACAAACGACATACCCTACAGGGGAGATTTTCTTAAGCAGGGCAAAAGGGCAATCGCTTGTACTTTAAAAATAATTCCCAGTTAAATGGCGAGGATACAAGGTCATATATTTATGAAATGAAGAAATAAATGGATTTAGAGATATATATCCCGGACTGCAGACAAACTGTCATCGGTCCGGGATATATTTATAATAACCGGTAACAATAAAACGGGGTGATTTTATGCGTTCACTGTGGAAAGGGGCGATAAGCTTCGGCCTGGTCAGTATTCCTATTAAGCTGTTTGCCGCAACGGAAGACCACACCACTCATTTTAGGCAGCTTCATAAAGAGTGCAAGACTCCCATAAAATATGAGAAGGTGTGTCCCGTATGCAACCGGACCGTAAGCCAGGATGAGATTGTGCGCGGCTATGAATATCAGCCGGGCAAGTTTGTCATTGTAAACGACGAGGACATGGAGAGGATACCAGAGCAGAGTGTTAAGAGCGTTGATATCATAGACTTTACGGATATAAGCCGGATAGATCCCATATATTATGACAAGACCTATTATATGGCTCCGGAGGATATAGGGTCGAAGGCGTACGTACTTCTCAGGGATGCCATGAAGAAGACTAA
>DHDL01000007.1:72132-79628 GCA_002399345.1 Thermoanaerobacterales bacterium UBA4877 | reverse complement strand
GACACCATGAAATCCGATTTTGAACCTGAGAAATATGACGATACCTACAGAAAGGCCCTGCTTGAGGTAATAGAGGCCAAGATACAGGGACAGGAGACGGTTACACCCGAAAAGGCAGAGAAGCAGGATAATACCCTGGATCTGGTGGCTGCCTTAAAAGCCAGTATAGATGCGGCTGATAAGGGAGGCCAGGCCAAGAGCAAGGGACATAAGAGAAAAGAGGCATAAGGATAAATGTCTATGATGGATGAAAGGATATCGCCGATGCTGGCGTCACAGGGAGGGACGCCCTTCGACGATCCCGGCTGGATATATGAAATTAAATGGGATGGTTCTCGTACCATCGTATTCTTATCAGGTGATGTTAGGTTGCAGGACAGGAGACTTAATAATATAACCAGCCATTTCCCTGAGCTTATGTATATAAATAGGTGCCTTAAGGTCAAGGAAGCCGTACTGGACGGCGAGCTTGTGGTCATGCGGGACAATAAGCCTCATTTTAGGAGCATCATGGCCAGGAAGAACAGGGAGGATACATTTAAGATAAAACTTTTAAGCAAGTCTATGCCCGCTATGTTTATAACCTGGGACATTTTGTATGCGGATGGTAGGTCTTTAATTGACCTGCCGCTCATGGAGCGCAAGGAAATACTGACATCCGCCGTGCAGCCGGGAGGCGGCCTGGCCATCTCTGATTTTATACCCGGGCAGGGTAAAATGCTTTTTGAGGAAACAGGGAAGAGAGGCCTGGAGGGCGTGATGGCTAAGAAAGCCGACTCTAAGTATTATGTAGGCAAGAGGAGCAGTCTCTGGCTCAAGCTTAAACACCTTATTGCCATAGATGCCGTAATCATGGGCTACAGGGTGGACAAAACCGCGCTGGTTGTCGGATTATATGATGAAGGGGACAAACTCATAACCATTGGCAGTGTTGAATCGGGCATGTCTCATGAGGAGCTTGCCGCATTCATGCAGGCGGCCGGGGATATAAAACAAGAAAAAAAGGATAATATACAGTGGTTAGAGCCGGCGCTCGTATGCCGGGTGAGGTTTATGGAATGGTCAGAGAATATGAAGATGAGGGCCCCTGTATTTGAGGGCTTTAAATACGATGTACGGCCAGGCCAATGTCGCTTCCAATAAACATTTCACATTTTTACATATGTACTCATTTTAACCTGAATACCTTTCTGAGCTTTATCATAAATATAATTAAGGTGGTTATTAATATTATACCTGCAAAGCGGCTATTTTTTCCTGCCATAGATAGTGGACCCTTGGTTTCAGCTGCTTTGCGATGTCTATATGTGGACACTTTTCTTTAAATGTTTCAATTAGTAAATTGTAATATAATATCTAAAGTTTAGCGATTTAATAATATTATAGTAAGTCAAAACGAGAACATGAGGTAATATGCAAAAAATAATAGCAATATTAAGGTTCTTTATTTTAAAGGCTTTATTTAGCTACATTCCAATATTTGCAAAAAGTATACGAAAGAGATAAGCTAATTTGAATTAATAATAAGGAGGAGGGAAATATGAAAAAGAAGTCATCAATGTTTTGCGCTCTATTGCTTATCTTTGCTATGATTCTCACAGCGTGCGGTACTTCTACGGAAACAAATACTAAAAATACGGCCAAGGGGTCTGCCCCTACGGACGTATCCAAAGCCGAGTCCTCGGTGGTGAAGGTCATTGCGGCATCCGACCCGGCCAAGCTGCCTGATGTTGCCAAGAATAGGAAGGATACGCTGATTGTCGGCACTACGGCGCCATCGGGCAAATTCAACCCAATCTATAGTGATTCACGGTATGACACATGGGTGACGGATCTTGTCTTTGACTCGCTTCTTATGAATGATGCCAAGGGCAATGCAATTCCCAACGTAGCGGGAAGCTGGGACATATCGAAGGATGGCAAGACATACACCTTCCATCTCAAGAAAGGCGTAAGGTTTAGCGACGGTAAAGAGCTTACGGCAAAAGACGTGGCATTTACATACAATGCTATAGCGGACCCCAACTATGACGGTCCTAGGATAGATGTAGTATTGGATATTGTGGGATACGATGATTATCATAATGACAAGGCTGGCAAGGTGACCAATCTGCAGGGAATAAAGGTCATAGATGATTATACGATTTCTTTTACCTTTGACAAAGCTAATGCAGCCGCACTGACCAATAACTTTGGCTACGGTATTATGAGCAAGGACTACTATGGTTTTAAGAAGGGCGACACACAGAAACTCAAGGATCTGTTGTTGAAACCGATGGGTTCGGGAGCGTATTTGTTTAAGGACTACAAGGCGGGGCAGGAGATAGACTTTGAGGCCAGGCCTGATTACTGGAAAGGCGCCCCAAAGATAAAGAACATCATAATAAAGGTCACCAATGCTGATACACAGATTCAGGAGCTCACTTCGGGCGGGGTTGATGTGGATATAGTTGCGGCCAGGCCGGAAAATACCAAGCTGCTTCAAGATGCAGGCTTTTTGAATGTCGTACATTTTCCTGCCAACAGCTACGGCTACATCGGCATGAATCTGCGGCTGGATAAATTCAGCGATAAAAAGGTGAGGCAGGCCCTCATGTACGGGCTTAACCGTCAGGGTTTCATCGACTCATACTTCAAAGGCTACGGTCAGCCGTGCAATGCGCCGGCATCGCCTGTATCGTGGGCATATACCGATAAGCTCAACGGATATCCCTACGATCCTGACAAGGCGAATAAGCTTTTGGATGAAGCAGGCTGGGTCAAGAAGGACGACGGCTTCAGGTATAAAGACGGCGAGAAGTTCGTCATACACTGGATGACATATACCGGTAGCAAGTACGTAGATACTCTGATACCGATAGTAAAGGACAACTGGGGTAAGCTGGGCATAGAGGTAGTGCCGGAGCTTATGGAATTCTCCACACTCTCTACCAAGGTATACGACCAGCAGAAATTCGAGCTGTTTAACATGGCCTGGACTCTGTCCATAGACCCCGATCCTTCTGAAATATTCTCCATAAAGCAGGCGGAGAAGGGTGGCTTCAACGCGGGAGGATGGGATAATAAAGAGAGCGAAGAACTGATACAACAAGGTCTCAGGGAGACCGACCAGAAGAAGAGGAAAGAGATATACCAGAAATGGATGGAAGTTGCAAACGATGATCTTCCCTACATCTTCCTGGAGTATTCCGACGATTTATACGGTGTAAGCTCCAGGGTGAAGAATTTAGTGGTAAGCCCATATGAAGACTGGACATATCACGTCTATCAGACCGAACTAGTAAATGAATAAAACAGGCTGCGCCCGGCCTTAGGCCGGGTACATCTTTCAAAGGAGTGAGACATTTGCGGCAATACATTACAAGAAGGCTTATACAGATGATCCCCATACTGATAGGCGTGTCTATTCTCCTTTTTTGCATACTGCAGATGGCGCCGGGCGATATATTGTCAGCCAATATAAACCCGCATATGACCGCGGAGATAAAAGAAGAACTTAGGCATCAGATGCATTTGGACCAGCCTACATACGTCCAGTACTTCTATTGGATTAAGGGAGTGCTGAAGGGAGATTTCGGGGATTCATACTATTTTAAACAACCGGTAACTACGGTTATTAAGAGCTATATATGGAATTCATTTATTCTTTCTCTTGTGTCATTTATACTGAGTATTATTATTTCCATACCTATAGGCGTGGTATCCGCCACCCGGCAATATTCCAAGTTCGACTATTTCTTTACGGTGCTGGCTCTTATAGGCATATCTATTCCCGCCTTCTATTTCGGCCTGCTCCTCATAAAGTGGTTTGCCGTTGACCTGCACCTATTTCCTGTATCGGGGATGTCGACGCCGGGGGCAAATCTAAAAGGTATCGGTGCGGCCGGGGACATGCTCTACCATATGTTCCTGCCTTGTTTAGTGCTTACCCTCGGTAGCGTGGCGGAGCTTATGAGATACACCCGTTCATCCATGTTGGAAGTCATAAAACAGGACTATATTAAAACTGCCAGAGCAAAAGGGCTTAAGGAAAAGGTCGTCATATATAAGCATGCCCTTAGGAACGCCATGATACCTGTGGTGACTATATTCGGCATGTGGCTGCCCAGCCTGTTTTCCGGCGCCATACTCACCGAATCCATATTCAACTGGCCGGGTATCGGCCCTATTGAGCTTTTGGCGGTAAACAACAGGGATTATCCGCTGCTTATGGGCATTAACCTCATACTTGCCCTCCTTACCCTGCTGGGCAATCTGATAGCTGACATTACCTATGCGCTGATTGATCCCAGGATCAGGCTGAAATGAGAATGGAGATGATAGGATATGGAAGCAAAGATTAGTGAAGAGGTAAAGCTGAGTGAGGAGGGGATAATGAGCCCGTGGAGGTTAGCATGGAGGAGGCTTAAGAGGGATAAGCTGGCCATGCTTGGACTTTACATACTCGCGTTTATGGTTTTGATTTCGGTGATAGGGCCGCTCTTATCTCCATACACGATGGAAGAGATGGACCTTTCAAATATACAATCACCGCCGTCTTTCAAACATCCGTTAGGTACAGACGAGGTGGGTAGAGACGAGATGACACGGTTATTTTATGCCGGTAGGATATCGCTCTCCGTGGGGCTGTTTGCCGTGGTTATAAGTACCGTCATAGGCAGCGCTCTTGGCGGGATAGCGGGCTACTATGGTGGATTCGTCGATACCTTGATAATGCGTATCGTGGATATATTTATGTCGTTCCCGTTTTTGCCGCTGCTCATTACCATAGCGGCGGTGATGTCGGATTGGAAGGTACCTCCGCAATACAGGATGTTTGTGGTAATGTTACTGATAGGCGTATTGTCCTGGCCTAGCCTTACAAGGATAGTGAGGGGCCAGATACTGTCCCTTAGAGAACAGGAATTTATGCAGGCGGCGGAGGCTTTGGGTATAAGGGATAAGAGCAAGATATTCCGGCACCTGCTGCCAAATACATATGCCTCCATCATAGTTTCGGCCACCCTTGGTTTGGGTGGTGCCATACTCACCGAATCTTCACTGAGTTTTCTCGGATTAGGGGTAACGCCACCCACGCCGTCGTGGGGACAGATGATCCAGGTGGCAAGGGATGTATATACACTGCAGACACAGCCGTGGCTATGGGTGCCGCCGGGCATATGCATATTCCTTACGGTTATGGCAATCAATCTTTTCGGAGACGGCCTCAGGGATGCATTAGACCCGCGGCTGAATAGATAGGAGGGATGGACTTTGACAGAGGACCTGCTTACCGTACACGACTTGAAGACTTATTTCCCAACGGAGGATGGCCTGGTAAGGGCCGTGGACGGGATAAGCTTTAAGATAAAAAAGAAAGAGATAGTGGGTATCGTCGGTGAATCGGGCTGCGGCAAGAGCATGACAGCCATGTCCATACTGCGACTTATCGACCCGCCGGGAAAGATAGAATCAGGCGAGATATTGTTTGACGGTGTAAACCTGACAAAATTAAAAGAAACGGAAATGCAGAAGATCAGGGGGGGAAGCATATCCGTGATCTTCCAGGAACCCATGACCTCGCTCAATCCGGTATTCACTATCGGAGAACAGATAGAGGAGGCCATAATGCTGCATCAGGGACTGGATAAGGCAAAGGCGCGGGAATCGACAGTAAAGATGTTGAATACCGTAGGCATACCGCAGGCAAACGAGGTGGTGGATGAATATCCCCATGAGCTTTCCGGAGGCATGAGACAGAGGGCGATGATAGCCATGGCCATATCCTGTAATCCTAAGCTGCTCATTGCTGACGAGCCCACGACGGCATTAGATGTAACTATACAGGCGCAGATACTGGAGCTGATGAAGGACCTGCAAAATCGTCTGGGATCTTCGATCATGCTCATTACCCATGATCTCGGCGTGATTGCCGAGATGGCCAGCTACGTGATAGTGATGTATGCAGGCAAAATAGTCGAAGAGGCCGAGGTGACGGAGCTCTTTAAACATGCTAAGCATCCGTATACCTCGGGGCTGCTGCAGTCCAAACCCGTCATAGTGAGAGACGAGGACAGGCTGAAGTCCATACCCGGCCAGGTGCCAAATCCACTGCATATGCCGGCGGGATGCTATTTTCATCCCCGCTGCGAATTTGCGACTGATAAGTGCAGAGAGAGCCGGCCGCTGCTTAAAGAGGTATGCAAGGGACATAAGACAGCCTGCTGGCTGTATGAGGGGGTGAAATAATGGGCGAGGCATTGCTAAGGGTGGATAATCTTAAAAAGTATTTTCCTATAACGGAGGGTGTATTCCAGCATGCCGTCGGATATGTGAAGGCGGTGGATGGGGTATCCTTTGAAATAAATAAGGGAGAAACCTTCGGCCTAGTAGGCGAGTCGGGTTGCGGCAAGACCACATTAGGACGGACGATACTAAGGCTGCAGGATAAGACGGAGGGGGACGTAACATTTAAAGAAATGAAGGTCTTCGACCTGAAAAAGGAAGAACTACGGAAATTACGTCCTAAAATGCAGATAATATTTCAGGACCCCTACAGCTCGCTCAATCCGAGAATGACCGTTGGTGAGATTGTAGGGGAGGCCTTGGTAGAGCACGGCATGGCGACAAGCAAAGATGTGGAGGAAAAGGTGCTTGCGGCTTTGAAGATGTGCGGGCTCAGCCCGTATCATATCAAGAGATATCCCCATGAGTTTTCAGGGGGCCAGCGGCAGAGGATAGGAATTGCCAGGGCTCTTATCCTGGATCCCGATTTCATCGTGGCTGACGAGCCGGTGTCTGCACTGGATGTTTCCATTCAGGCGCAGATCGTCAATCTTCTGATGGATCTTCAACAAAGCTATGGGTTCACCTACCTGTTCATTTCCCACGACCTGAGCGTGGTAAAGCATATAAGCCACAAGGTGGGTGTGATGTATGTGGGGTCACTGGTGGAGATGGCGGATAAAAAGGAGCTGTATACCTGCCCGCTGCATCCTTATACCAAGGCGCTGCTGTCGGCAGTGCCGATACCCGACCCTACGATAAAGCGGGATAGGATATTATTAGAGGGAGACATTCCCAGCCCGGCGAATCCACCGTCTGGCTGCAAGTTCCATACCCGCTGCCCTTATGCGATGAAAAAATGCAGTGAGGAGAAACCTGAATATAAGGACGTGGGAGGCGGACATTTTGTTGCCTGCCACCTGGTATAGGAGGCGATGGAATTGAAGGATGAACGGGAGAACGGGGATGCCGGGCCGGAGAAGAAGGATATATTGGCGATGATAATCGCCCAGCTGGAAATACTTCTTCCGCTGGCTGCAATATCCATTGGAGGTATGGCCCTCATATTGTCTTTGATAACTAAATGCTGGATGAATTAATAAAAGGGGTAACCTGCCGATTATTTTTGCGGGTTACTTTTTTTCAGCTTTTTGCCGGGGAATATGACCTCCCTGTCGAATTGCTGATTTATTTCTTTGACAATGGTATTTATACGTCCGTCATGCATGGCG
>DHDL01000007.1:69710-71873 GCA_002399345.1 Thermoanaerobacterales bacterium UBA4877 | reverse complement strand
CTGCGGTTTTGCCGCGCGTATATGTCTTAAAGTCGGCCGTCTTGTACTTTATGGTAACCGTCCGCGCATAAAGACCGTGCCTTTTAAGTGAGGATGCCACCTCTTTACAAAAGTACCGTACATATACCTCTAGCTTGGATTTATCAGCGGTGTTGCTCTCCAGGGTGGTCTCTCTGCCTATGGATTTAGTCTCACTTCTCGCTTTTACCGGCCGGTTGTCTATGCCGCGTATCAGGTTGTATATATCCGAGCCAAATTTTCCAAATAGCCCGGTAAGCTGTCCACGAGTCAGATTGAGCATATCATCCACGGTATATACCCCTATGTTATTAAGTTTTTGTGACGATTTCCCGCCGATGCCGTATACCTTGCCCACGGGAAGGGGACGCAGAATATCCGGTACCATGTCCTTTGTTATCACCATCAGTCCGTCGGGTTTGTTCCAGTCGGATGCCAGTTTGGCTAAGAATTTATTGTATGATACACCGGCGGATACGGTTAGGGAGGTTTTGTTTAATACATCTTGTTTAATTGACCGCGCCACGGAAACGGCGTCTTCCCCGGTGACATCCAGATATGCCTCGTCGATGGAAAGCGGTTGTATTATTTTCGTGTATGAACGGAATATGCCGAATACGGCGCCCGATACCTCCTGGTATCTGGCATGCCGGGTAGGCAGATAAATTCCCTCTGGACAGAGGGAGCGTGCCTGGAACATGGGCATGGCAGAATGAATCCCATATTTACGGGCCTCATAGGAGGCGGTGGAGACCACACCTCTTCCCGATATGCCGCCCACAATCACCGGTTTGCCCTTGAGATTGGGATTATCTCTCTGTTCCACGGACGCGAAGAAGGCGTCCATATCCATATGTATGATACTCCTTTTCATACGCCGCACCACCTTTATTAGATTATATCATAATGGGATTGAATTCTGTATATTTTGGTTAAAATATCGTTGGTTGGTCTCAAATGGTGATAAGGCGTGCAAGGCTTTAGTGTCATTTAATAGATTTAACCTTATTTTAACAAACTAAACGTATCAAAGTGATATGATATGTATGTAAACCAAAAATATGAGGTGATTGTATGAAGTATTTTAAGATGACAGTTATTCTTTTATCGATAATTATGGTGCTTGCCGGATGTGGCAGTGCTAAGGAACCCAAGCAGGCGGTTAAGCCGCCTTCGTCCCCGCCGGCCGAGGATCAGCAGCGGGAAGAAGCCCCGCCTGCGCAGCCTACAGGTAAAAAACTAAAGAGTGTGGACTATGTAAAGTTTATAGATGAGCAAAACGGCCTGACCGTTTCGGGAGGTAAGGCCTATCGTACGCAGGATGGCGGTGCTACATGGGTAGATATCACGCCCGATAGCGCAGGAAGTATAAATGAGCGGTCGCTGTTTTTTATAGATAAGGACAACGGTTGGATTTGTACAGGCACGGCGGACCAAAACTCAGGCGAAGAGAAGGGAAAGGTCTTTGTAACCCATGACGGCGGCTCGTCATGGAAGAAATCCGATGCAGCTGGACTTGTAAGCCCGCAGATGTACTTTTTAGACAAAAGCAACGGTTGGATATTAAATCACAGGGATGCGGCCATGATGCATGAGGCTGTGGCTGTCCTGCGCACCACAGACGGCGGCAGCACATGGGAGTCCGTAAGCGAGACCAACCCTCAGAATGAGAAGCAGGGTGACCTGCCGCTTTCCGGTCACAAATCCGGTTTTACATTTGTGGATAAGGATATTGGATATGTCACGGGTTATATGCCCGTAGACGGCAAGGTATATCTCTATAGGACGGCAGACGGCGGCCAGGCCTGGCAGGATGCCTCTTTTAATGTGGATAAGCAGTTGGCAGATGGGGAATACAGTTCTTATCCGCCCGTGTTCTTTAATGGCAAAAACGGCATACTTCCTATAGGTGACGGTGAAAAGTTTGCAGTGTATAAGACGACGGACGGTGGCAAAACATGGGGTAACCCTAAAGTTTTGAAAGCTGCCGTCCAGGATGTGAGGATGAGTTTTATTGATGCAAATAACTGGATTGTTGCCGACAATAAATATATATACTCCACGACGGACGGTGGCAGGACATGGGAAAAGACACAGCCGGAAATGGATATAGCCAATGCGACCGAGATCACCTTTGCATCTGCT
>DHDL01000007.1:59162-69531 GCA_002399345.1 Thermoanaerobacterales bacterium UBA4877 | reverse complement strand
GTAAAAGCTGGAGGTAGCAAAAAACCCTTGGTCTTAATAAGCCAAGGGTTTAAAGATTCATATAAATAATTACCGCATCGTAATATAACCGTGATACTGGGTAAGGTTATCGGATGTAGCCATGTCCGGCAGGAACATGGACGCTATATGGAAATTTGGTTTAAGGAAGGGGAAGTTATCCTGCTCCGCCCAATCCGGCTTCTTCATAGAGGAAGCGCACTCCACAGCGGCTTTATACCATTCATCCGGTCCGTCAAACCACATTTCAACGGCCCTGTCCATGCTGCTTGCTCCATAGTCCACAATTATTTTGCTGCTGACAAACCTGTTTACATAAGGGCAGTCTTTAAATTTAGGTACGAGTTCGTCATGGAACCACTTTTCACCCTGCTCCTTGGTAATGCTGTCAGGGTATTGAATGAGGAACTGCCAGCGATAATTGGGACCGTCCTCAACGGTACGTCCCGCGCCCTTGAAATCCTCTTCCCAGTTAATGGGTACAAAGGCAAAGATAAACGGCTGACAGCCGTTATTTCCCCCGCTGCAACGTCCTGCATCTCCGCTTTTGGTATTTTCCCGCATTTCCTTAGTATCGATATCGGGAAGGTTTCCCTGCCAGCGAAGTACGTCCTTAGGCATATACTCTCTCATAATGCTGTTTGCCATTTCAGGAAGGTGCTCGTTGACCAGCCAATAATGTTCAGTCAGCTGCATCCTGTGAACACCAAAACGATCACCTTCCGGCGGAGTGGGAAGCGCATTATAAAAAGCATACTTCGTAACATAAGGGCCGAATTTCGAGATGCTGTCCGGTACATGATGCCTGTATAGCCAGTCCATAAGCTTTACACGATATTCTTCCTTCACTACGTCAACGTAAATCAAACTACGCATAATTTTAAAATCAAAGGCCATAGCAATTCTCCTCCATTGTGTTACATAAATATATTAATCTTTAGCATCTTCTCTTTGGTTTGCTGTTTTACCCTTTTATTTTTCAGGTTTTGAAGCGCTGATGAATGACTTATAATTATTTACTTTGGCAATATATGCAGGGTCTTTACGGATCTTGGCATATTTAGTCTCAAGGTTTTTGATATCATCGGCATGTTTGAACCTGAACTTTCCCGAGAGCGTATCGTGTGCCAGCGGCAATTGGCTGTCAGGATAAGTGACCTTAGCACTTCCGTTTTCAACGGTAAGCTTGCCTTCTAGTCCGCAAACAGGGCAGATAGCCTTGTCGGTGCCCGGTACAATGTAGAAATTATTGCTGTGGCAGTGAGGGCATACACCCGGTTTACCTTGGTATTTTGCATTTGGTATATCCTTTGCCGCTTCGGCAATATGAATACCTATCTCGTGAGCGCGGATGACATCTTTGTCATTCGTAAGGATTGACTTTGCCCATTTGAACCAGTCATTGTCTATGACCTTCCACATTGGGGACATGGCCAGCATGGCATGATCCATCTGAATCAGTGAACCCCAGTCCGATCCGCCTATACCCATAAATGAAATGACCTTGTCCTTAAATATACGCTCATCGGGAGCTTTGCCTCCCGTAGCCTCGGCGATTTTCTTGGCGGTTTCGTTGATGCCCCTGTCCATCCTGGGCCCAATACGATCGGTAATTGTATGCACGATGCCGCTTGTACCGCTCTCAAAGATCGGTGATACCAGGACTATTCCATCGGCGTTAAGCATCTTATTGAAAAGCCAATCAAAATCATCTTTAAGCGCGCACATATTTCCTCGCCCGCTTATAAGAGCTTTTGAACATGTGACACAGCCGGTGCAGTGTTTTATATTCAAATCAAGCAGTCGGATAAACTCTATATCTGCTCCCGACTCCCTTGCACCCATAAGAGCTTCTTTGCACATTGAATCGTTAATGCCATTTTTTGTACCTGCAGAAAGGCCAAGAATTTTCATATACATTTCCTCCCAGTAAATTTATGGTTTTTAATTTACAAATTTGTGGGGACTCCTGACCTTTTTGTATTTATACTGTTTTTAGAAGTCCCCGGTCATTTTATATTGTGCTGCGCAGGATATATAAACCATCCTGGAATGTATCAAAATAGATATAACCCCTGTCGTCTACCAATACATCCTCCGCTATGGCGACCTCCGGTCCCGGCATCAATGTGTGAGTTGCATTGTCAAAGTACATTTTTGTGGGATCAGGCGGCATAAAGTAGGCTATTTCCTTCGGTCTGAAAGGATCCTTAACATCGTAGATCCTTAGCCCAGCATTGAAGTAGCAGCAGTATACCTTGTCGTCAACAGGCTTATACACGTCTGTTCCAAAAGCATCAAAAATATTGTGGGGCCCAAAGGGGACTCTTACACCATCTACAACATTGAAGTTACTGCCGTGGGTGTAGCCCTCCGGAACCTCGGGGTAAGGGAATACGGAAATCAAGCTTGGATTGTTGATGTCCGTGATTTCCACTATAAAGAGGCCGTTCATGGGCTGGGTTTTAAGCTTTTTAAAGAGCCCATCAGTTGTTTCGTTGGCGAAATATCTCGCTCTTTCACCCTCGGTGGTGAGTACTACATACGGTCGGTCACCCAGCCTTAAAGCTGTATGGCAGGGAGCACCCGCAGCGCCTCCGCCGAATGGTGGATTAACACTCAGCCGGCTGATGAGCTTGGGCTGCGTTTTATCACTGACATCCAGCATTACCAATCCCTTGTTAGGTGCAGCCAGATAAGCGATATTATCTCTTACCGTAAGGGCATGGATAAATGGTGATGCAAGGAATTCACCTGAGCCGAACCTGGGAACTCCCTTTTGCGCCTTGTTGTTAAGATACTGCTCATCAAACCAGAACTTACCGGTCTCCACCGGGTGCGTCGGATCGGATATATCGACAATCCTCAAAATGTAGTTATAGAAGCCCTCGCAGGTACCGGTAACATATACATATTTACCCCCATTATAAAAGAATCTGTGAACACCTGCGCCGCCATTACATTCAAATTTTGACAACAGTTTAGGATTCTCCGGATCTGTTTTTACATCCCAGATCATGATACCGCCGAAAAACGGGTTGTCATTAGTCTCCACACCGTGCAGTTCTCTCATGACACCGCCGTGGGCCGTTATCATCAGGCCGTCGGCAATCTGAATCTTTGGTGTGGACTGGCCGTCATGAATATCGCTCACCCACGGGCCTTCCATCCATTTTATATTCCTCGGCTTGGAAGGATCAGTAACATCAAGGATGTTCCATCCGTTGTGCCTGAATGATGCAGTGTATAGATAGTACCTGCCGCCTGCTTTCTGCATGGCCATCTGGAATCCCGGTTTTCCATTGAGCTCATCATAACCTACCATTTCCAGATTTTTTGCCAGAGGCTGCGTGCGTTTGCTCATTATTAAAACTCCTTTCATTATCAATCGTTTGCCTTATATTGGTTAGTATTTTTATTTTATTTTAAAGTATACAGATAATCACAAATCATTAGTGAATACACCCTAAGTATATACCTGAATATTCGGTTATACCAATTCGATATTTCATTGACTTGATTTAATTATTGAATAAGTAAAAACCACCGTAATATAAAAACGATGGTTTATATATAAAATGACACTTATGAGTTATCTTTCATTTGTTTTAAAAACAGGCTTAAGGCTTCCTTGGGATTGTCCTTTCTCCATGCGGCGCAGATCCAAAATACGTCTCCTGCTTCCGGGGCAGGTATAAAGCGGAAATGTTTCTTCTTATATATCCTCAGGCTGCTGTCTAAGAGTGCAACGGCGGGAAGGCCGGATTCAAGGTACATAAGTAATGTCTCCATATCCTTGCAGTACTTTACGACTATGGGCGAAAAGCCGTTATCCTTACATACCTTCTTTAAAATACCGTATCCGCCCGGCGATTCGTCTAGTGAGATCACATTGAAACGTTTATCACGTAGTTCGTTTATTGTAGTTTTGCCGCCAGAGGGAGCCATATCACTGGGGACATAAAATCCCGGCTGGCTTTTGTATAAGGTATGTTGTGCAATTTGCTGTATACCTTCCAGCTCATATCGGTAAGTAAAGACGATATCCAGCTGTTTTCCGGTAAGCTTCTCACGAAGGTCCTTAAAGCCATCTCGCTCTAAAGTTATGCGTATGTTGGGGTAGAGTGCGGCGAATTTCCGCATGATTGCAGGCAAAAAAAGATCCACATTGACCGATCCCATGCAGCCGATACTCAGGTCGCCTTCCACCCGATCGTATTTTTGGTCATATAGCCGGGCATTTTCCACCGCTTGGTTGATCTGTTGATAAAGGCTGTTAAGTTCTTTATACAGCTTTTCACCAGCCATGGTGAGGGTTACATTGCGTTTGTTTCTGGCAAACAGTTTGTAGCCCAGTGCCTCTTCCAGGAGTGCGATATGCCGGCTTAAAGTAGGTTGTGATATATACAAAGCGTTTGCCGCATCGGTGAAATTTAATAATTTTGCCAGCGTCAAAAAACTTTGCATTTGTTCTAAATTCATAAAATCACCTCAATGTTTGGCAGAGATTAAGGCGTCCGCAATTAGAATATCGTCAGGCTTTTCCTCCGCTTTTTTGTACATAGCTTAAAAGAACGGGCATACTTGCATCTGCATTTGTCTGAAGCGCGCGGCACACTGCATCCGCATCGGAATTCCTTACTTCGATAATCATTTTCTCAAAATCAGCCGGATTTTTTTTACTGTCCTTGTTTATTGCATATATATAACGGAGCAGCAGCTGCTGCCCTTGAATAGATATCATACTGCTGTCCAGACGGCGGTTTCCGCAATGGTGGTAAAACGTACCTACAAAATGATTGACAGACATCACAGTGCTCTGGATCGTTTTGGCACGTTTATAGTCATCCAGATATTTTTCTAATTCCGCTGCAAGTATATCGTGGGATTCATAGTTCATCGCTAGGCGGATGGCCGCGCAGTGGAGCGTCATGGCCAGCTGCTGTATTTCCTCCACATCGTGGGTATCCATGGTAAGTACGCGCGCGCCCACGTTATTTTCATAGGTAACGAGTCCCTCCAGCTGTAATCGGTTTATTGCTTCCCTTATGGGTGTACAGCTGACGCCCAGAGACTGCTGAAGCTCGTTTACGTTGAGCCTGCTGCCGAGAGGCAGCTTGAGTGTGATGATGTTGCTCCGCAGTTTTTCATAAACCTGGTCTGTTAGAGAACGTTTTTTGATTGTCGGCATAGTAAGCACCTTCTAATATTATTTCTTATATCTTGCAAAATATTCTAATCCAAGAGTAGCAGATATTATGGTAAAATGCAAGATTTAGCGGCAGCCGATGTTTTTTTAATTAAATAAAAAACGGTATTTGACATCTTGATATGATGTGTTATACTGAGTGTAAATCTTGCAAGATATATGATGCACAATATTAAGACCAGATTATCAAATCATATGGATTTACTGATACTGAGCAAAAAAGCTCGGGGATTGCATATAAATTGCATAAGGAGGAAGCATAATGAAAAAACTTATGACCGGCAACGAAGCCGTTGCCCGTGGCGCTTGGGAGGCTGGCATACGTTTTGCCTCAGCCTATCCCGGTACGCCGAGTACGGAGATTTTGGAAAATGTGGCAAACTACGAGGACATTTATTCCGAATGGGCACCCAATGAAAAGGTGGCTTTAGAGGCCGCTATCGGCGCTTCTTTTGCAGGGGGCCGTTCAATGGCCGCCATGAAGCATGTCGGTTTAAACGTGGCTGCCGACCCGCTTTTCACCAGTGCATACACAGGTGTGAATGGAGGTCTTATGATTGTTTCAGCCGATGATCCCGGCCTTCATTCTTCTCAGGATGAGCAGGACAACCGTTATTATGCCCGGGCTGCCAAGGTAGGTATGCTTGAGCCTTCGAATTCACAGGAGGCTAAGGACTTTGTAAAGGTGGCCATGGAGCTGTCAGAAAGGTATGATATGCCCATACTACTACGTCTGACCACGAGGGTATGCCACTCTAAGAGCATTGTGGATCTTTCGGTTTCCCGGACAGAGGTGCCGTTTGTTCCATATACTAAAAAGGATAAGTTTAACCCTATACCTGCTATTTCCAAGAAGCTGCATAGCAAGGTGGAGAAAAACTTAAGGGAACTGGAGAGATACTCCAATGAATCCCCTCTCAATTATATTGAGTGGAACAGTAAAAAGATAGGTGTGGTATCCTCAGGTATAGCTTATCAGTATGCGAAGGAGGTTTACGGTGACAAGGCGTCATACCTGAAGCTGGGCTTTACTTTCCCCATGCCTATTGAAAAGATACGTGAATTTGCTTCACAGGTAGATGAGCTTGTCGTAGTAGAAGAGCTGGAGCCGGTCATGGAAAATGACATTAAGGCAGCGGGAATTACTTGCATCGGAAAAGACAGGATCCCACGTGAGGGTGAGCTTAACCCGGATATTCTGCGCAAGGCTCTTATAAATGAAGAAAACGAGACTATTTCCTATGACAGTTCTACGGTGGCTAAGCGCCCGCCTGTTCTTTGTGCAGGCTGTCCTCACCGTGGCCTGTTCTATGAGCTTAATAAAAAGAAGGACGTAGTGGTCGTGAGTGATATAGGTTGTTACGGCCTGGCCCCTAAGGACATAGCCATCTGCATGGGTGGTGGTTTCTCTGTGGCTCACGGAGCCCAGAAGGTATTCAACATGGCGAAAAACGGTAAGCGCTGTGTCGGTGTCATGGGTGACTCAACCTTTTTCCATTCAGGCATGACATCCATGCTGGAGGCCGTTTATAATAAGTCCAATGTGCTTTTGATCGTACTGGATAACCGAATTACAGCAATGACGGGACATCAGCAGAACCCCGGTACGGGATATACGTTGTCTAATGAGCCAACCAATATTACCGATATTAGTGAAGTTGCCTCTGCACTGGGTGTAAAGCATATAAAGACAGTAAACCCGCTCAAGCTGGAAGATGTAAGAAAAGCTCTTGATTGGGGCCTTGGCTTTGACGATCCCGCGTTATTGATTACCCGCTGGCCATGTGTACTCAAAAAGCTTTCACTGGCCGATACGGATGAGTTTGGCAATTATAAGTCAGTATATACGGTGGACCCTGATAAGTGTATCGGTTGCAAGGCCTGCATACGTACCGGATGCCCGGCTATAGAATTCCATGAGGACATCAAAAAGGCAACCATTGACCGTAGCCAGTGTGTAGGCTGCAGCGTTTGCGCACAGGTTTGCCCGAAAAATGCTATTGCACGGGAGGTAAAGTAAAATGTCTGATATAAAAAATATTCTGCTGTGCGGCGTAGGCGGACAGGGGACGATCCTTGCTAGCAAAATTCTTTCCTATGCCTTGGTTGCAGCAGGTTATGATGTAAAAATGAGTGAAATACACGGTATGAGCCAGAGGGGCGGCAGTGTTGTGACCCAGGTCCGTTACGGCAAAAAGGTCTGGTCGCCGATAATAGGAAAGGGGAGCGCCGACATCATCCTTTCTTTTGAAGCGATGGAAGCTGCACGCTATCTGGTAAATCTAAAAAAGGACGGCCACGTGGTGGTCAACAATTATAAGATGCCTACGGCTACCACGCTTTCCGGCGAAGAAAAATACCCGCAGGATTGCATAGAGCAGATGGGTAAGGTAGCTTCCGTCAAGGTCTTGAATGCTGCCGATATAGCGGCCGACCTGGGCAGCACTAAGTGCATGAACGTTGTCCTTCTGGGCGCATTGGTAAAGTTAATGGACCTCGAATCCCTGGCATGGGATGATGCCATTGCCGCATGTGTCAAGCCAAAGTTCGTGGAACTCAACAAGAAGGCTTTGGCTGCCGGCATGAACGCCGTATCTTGATGTAGATAAGGAGATTTTCATGGTATACAAAGACTTTGCACAATTGATTGAAGCCGCTAAGAAAAAGCCGCGCAAGGTTCGCATAGCGGTCGCGGCTGCCGGCGATCCGCATACTATTGAGGCGGTTTTAAAGGCCCGGGAGGAGGGCATCGCATCACCTGTTTTGGTAGGTGACACTCATGTCATCCATTCAGCCCTGGTCGAAGATAAAGAAACAATACCCGAGGATGATATCTATGATGTGCCGGACCCGGCTGATGCTGCCCGCAAGGCGGTCTCACTGGTACGGGAAGGTGCAGCGGATTTCCTCATGAAGGGCAAGCTGGACACCTCCGTTTTTCTCAAGGCGGTGGTCAATAAGGAGAATGGCCTGGGCAAGGGCGGCCTTATGTCTCATTTTACGATATTCGAGGTGCCGGGCTATCATAAACTGCTGGCTCCTGTGGATGGCGGTATGGTCACCTACCCCACGCTGGACCAGAAGAAATCCATCATTGAAAACACGGTAGGCGTACTGCATGATATCGGATATGACTGTCCCAAGGTAGGAGTGGTAGCCTGCGTAGAGAAAGTTAATCCTAAAATGCCGGAGACTGTGGAGGCAAGTAAGCTTAAGGAAATGAACCATAAGGGTGAGATTACCGGTTGTATTGTGGAAGGTCCGATTTCATATGATTGCGCAGTCTCCAAGGATATCGCCGACTTTAAGGGTTTTGACAGCCCATGTGCGGGTGACTGTGATGTGCTTATTGCTCCTAATATCCATACGGGCAACATCATGGGAAAAATGCTGACTGTTACATGCAGAGCCAGGATGGCGGGATTTGTTGTGGGAGCGCGCTGCCCTATCGTTATGACCAGCCGAGGGTCCACACCGGATGAGAAATTTTTGTCCATCGTTGTAAGTGCCATGGCTGCCCAAAGTAATGAGGAGGCATAATTATGGAACGACTGTTAATCTTAAATCCCGGTTCAACCTCTACCAAACTGGCGGTATATGAGGAGGATAAGTCCCTCTTTACCGAATCCGTAAAGCATACGCCGGAGGAGCTTGCCCCCTTCGATTGCGTGGCCGATCAGTATGATTTCCGTAAAGATGTGATATTAAGCTGCTTAAAGCGACATGATATAGACTTAAAGTCATTAACCGCCATTGTTGCCCGCGGTGGGCTTCTTCCTCCCATAGAGGCGGGCGCCTATACCATCAATGAGGACATGGTATGGCAGCTTAAAAATCATCCCCGCAATGAACATGCGTCCAATGTCGGTGTGATGATAGCATTTGATATTGGCAAACAACAGGGCATTCCCGCATATATATATGACGGAATTACCGTAGAAGAGCTTACACCCATAAATAAGGTAACAGGGCTTCCCTCCATGCAGAGGAAAGGCATGGGACATAACCTCAATACCCGCGCCGCTGCATTGAGGTACGCCCGTGAACATCATAAAGCCTATAAGGATATCACCGTCATTGTGGCCCATTTAGGTGGAGGGATATCCGTAAACCTCCATCATAACGGAAAAATCGAAGACTTCATAAATGACGAGGAGGGCCCGTTTTCACCTGAACGTGCGGGCGGCCTGCCTATGTTCGATGTGATCGCCGAGTGTTTTAAAGAGGGCAACACCTATAAGGATATGATGAAACTGGTGAAGACCAAGGGCGGGCTTATGGCGCATCTGGGCACCACCGATGCTGTAGAGGTCGAAAGGATGATAGATAACGGTGATGAGCATGCCAAGCTTATCTATGATGCGATGGCTTTAAATATCGCAAAAAATATCGGAAAACTGGCTCCCGGTGTTAAGGGCAGGCTGGACGCTATCCTGCTTACCGGAGGCATAGCTTATTCAAAGCTTTTTACTGATAAAATAACCGATTATGTTTCCTTCCTTGCCCCGGTGATTGTTTATCCTGGAGAGGATGAGATGCAGGCCCTGGCTATGGGCGGGCTGCGTGTACTGCGCGGCGAAGAGAAAGCCAAAATATTTCACAGGGTTGTTAATATGTAATTCATGTATATCCCCTTGCATATCCGTAAAAGAATGCAGGGGGTATTTTTATATGTTATACTATGCAGCTTGAGTGATATAATGTACATAAAGAAAGCGACTATAAAAGGAGGGAGATTTATGGTGAGAGGTATAAGGGGTGCCACCACTTGTGGTAATACACCTGAATTTATTAATAAGACCGTGATGGAGATGACATCGGCCATGATGGAGCAAAATGGGGTTCATCCGGAGGATATTGCCTGCATCATATACTCGGTAACTCCGGACATAGATGCCGCATTTCCTGCCGCCTGCGCCCGCAAACTGGGCCTCGAAGATACTGTTCTTTTGGATGTGCAGGAGATGGTTAAACCGGGGGACCTTGGGCACTGCATCAGGGCGCTGATGCTTGTTAATACTCAAAAGCCCCAGGGTGAGATGAGGTTTGTATACCTCAGGAATGCCAAGACACTGCGGCCGGATAAGGTAAAGCCTAAGGAGTGATATCATGGATTCTTTTGAAAAGCTCAGGATACTTGGC
>DHDL01000007.1:56275-58920 GCA_002399345.1 Thermoanaerobacterales bacterium UBA4877 | reverse complement strand
CTTTTTTGACGGATGCAAGGTAGCCGGCCGAACCTGCAAGGGTTAGCACGATTAAAAACATGAAGGGATATGATGTAGACAGCGTAGTCAGCCGGGAAAGCGTCAGATTCATCACTATTCCAATAGCAGAATATAGAAGTGAGTATATGGAAAGTATGGTAGCCCTGTTTTCTGATCTCACCGCCCTGTTTTTGATTACCTCCAGCACCGGCCACTGAAATGAGGTAAAGGCATTGATAAGCATATAGGTTATAATAACCGCGGATGCGCTGCACGAGTATGCAAAAGCAGCAAAGCAAACCGATACCGTGAGGCTCGTAATCACCAGAAATGCGTTCTCACCAATTTTCCTGGCTATATCATATGACTTGGTGGTCATCATGCATAACATCTGAGATGCAGCGGTGACTATGCCGATGACCTGCGTACTGATCCCGATGCTTATAAACCTCGGCTGGTTTAAAAACACCAGTGCCTGGGCGGCCTGGCCGGTGAGGCAGTATGCCGCTACCTTCGTAAGGGTGCTTTTATCGGCAAATATGGCGCGCACATCGCTCATTTTAATTGACTCATTGCCGCCTTCTCCTCCGCACACCTCGTGCAGGGAACATGTAAGTACCATTGCGGTGCTACCCATCCCCATGGAATTTCCAGACCTGTCGAAGCCAGGCTATATATAATCTGCATAATGAAAATGTCAGGCATGGAGATACCTCTCTTCAGGCGGTATAATGTGGCAACCGGGCCATAGAAGACCAGGCTTTGAAGAAAGGATACCGCCGTCATTTTCATGACGTTCTTATTCAATTAATCACCCCACCATAATAATTTTTACGGTGGGTAAATTTAAATCGGCATAATCGTTTTTCCCCCTGTATATTTATATCAGTATAACATACGCCACGGTTTGCTGGGTAAAATAAAATTAAGCAATAATATTTTGATGCCGAAGCCGGCCATGTTATAATAATAAATATTTAAAATCTATAAAAGGGGAAGGTGCCGAGATGAAGAAAAAGTATGCGGCATTATTGCTGGCCGCTCTCATGGTATTTGCCACGGGGTGCTCGGGAAATGCCGCTAAGCAGGATGATACCATTGTCGTGGGCTCCAAAAACTTTACCGAGCAGATCATTGCCGGTAATATGGTGGCCGACCTCATTGAAGCGAATACTGACCTTAATGTGGACAGGAAACTAAACCTGGGAGGATCGGTAGCTTTTGACGCGCTAAAAAATGGCGGAGCTAATAATGGCACGGATGTATACGTGGAATATACCGGCACCGCGTTGGTGGCAATATTGGACGAAAAACCGGTGAGCGATCCTGACAAGGCATATGAAAAGGTAAAGCAGGGATTTGCAAAAGAATACGGCCTGGCCTGTCTAAAACCCTGGGGATTCAATAATACATGGGCCATTGCTGTAAAGCAAGACTTTGCAAAAAAGAATAATGTACATACGATAACCGATTTAGCCGGGATATCAAACGGCCTGGATTTTGTGTGCTCGGTGGAATTCCCTGAGAGGGAGGACGGCCTTCCCGGGCTGGAAAAAGCATACGGGCTTAAATTTAAAAACGTAAACGCAGTAGACCCCGGTCTGCGATATAAGGCCATAGACACTGGATCATCCCAGGCCATGGACGCCTATACCACCGATGGTTTGCTGATATCTCACAAACTAACCGTATTGGAGGACGACAAGCACTTTTTCCCTCCATACTATGCGGCACCCGTCATAAGGCAGGACGTGCTAAAAAAGCATCCCGAGCTTGAGGGGATACTCAATAGACTCGCAGGTAAGATAGATGATAAGACCATGCAGCAGCTGAATTATGAGGTGGACCAGCAGGGTAAAGATCCCGCTGATGTCTCAAAGGAGTTCTTAAAATCACAGGGTCTCATATAAACAGGTGAATATGAAATGTAAACATAAAAAGAGACTGGAGATTATATATCCGGTTTCTTTTTTTATCTAAATGATGGCTTACTGATTGTTCTTGCCTGCGCACAACAGATAGTCACACTCTACTTTATAAACAACTTTATGTTACATATTATCATATTTAACCAATTGCCTGTATATAATTTCATTAAATCATTTTTTGCTGACTGGTTTATTACAATTTAAACTAAGCTGTAATTATCAGCTTTAATTAAATATAAGGGGGTATTATCATGGGAAGCATCTTAAATCAAATCTATAAGTATATTGATGACAAAGATGAAGAAATGCTGACGCTCTGGAGAGAAATAGTAAATATGGAGAGCTATTCTGATGAAAAGGAAAAAGTAGACCTCTTAGCAAAAACTTTAAAGGCAAAATTTGAAGAAGAAGGGTTTGATTGCAGATTGATAGACGTGGGGGATAAAAACGGTAAGACATTGGTAGGTATTTTAGGTGCTGAAAGGAAGGGAAAGCCTATAATATTTTCCGGACATATGGACACGGTTTTCCCATCGGGTACATTTGGTGAAAGCCCTTTTAAAATCGAAGGGGAAAAGGCCTATGGGCCGGGAGTGCTGGATATGAAAGGCGGTATAGTAATTTCTTTATTTACCGTCAGGGCACTTAATAGTATTAATTATAATGAGAGGCCGATCAAGATAATTTTTTCAGGTGATGAAGAGATAGGTCATAAAG
>DHDL01000007.1:51344-56102 GCA_002399345.1 Thermoanaerobacterales bacterium UBA4877 | reverse complement strand
GTTGGAAGGAAAGGAAGAATAGGATGTCAGATAAATGTAAAAGGTGTGGAATCCCATGCGGGCAATGATTTTACAAGTGGAATCAACGCAATCGAAGAAATGGCGCACAAGATTATAAACCTGCAAAAACTAACTAAATTGGAATCGGGGACAACGATAAGTGTTGGAACAATAAAAGGCGGGACTGTATCTAATTCCATACCGTCACAATGTGATATAGAGGTTGATATCAGGTTTGAGAATATTAAAGAAATGGAGAACATTAAAAATAAGGTGGGAGAGGTTTGCAATAAGACATTTTTAGAGGGAACTACAACGGAAGGTAAAATTTTAACCTCGATGCCTGCTTATGAGACCACAGCAGATGTATTGAAGTTTTACGTTTTTTGTAATGAGGTTTCAAAAAAATATGGTTTTGACGAAATGAAATCCAAGAGGCTTGGTGGCAGCTCGGATGCTTCTTACATAACCATGGCCGGAACGCCTGTTTTGTGTTCATTTGGCGTTAGGGGGCAATGGAATCATACTACTAAGGAATATGCGCTGGTTGACTCCCTATTTGACAGGGCTAAACTAATATCCACGATTATCATGAGTTTAGAATAATAAGAATAAAGAAAGGAGCAAACAATGGCTGAAAAAAAAGAGAATAAAATATCTCTAAAAGGGTGGATATCACTAATCTTATTGATTATCCTGTTTTCAGGAATTTTTCAAAACTCCGGAGGATTTTTAAAGGCCTTTGATTTCTCAAATTTAATTGGCGAGTTTGGTAAAGTCTATAAGGATTTAGACTTTGTTGGTAAGGGAGGCACGGGGGCCAAAGAGGGTTTCTTGTTTACGCTTACTTTATTGCCAACTGTTTGCCTTGCGGTAGGTTTGATTGATGTTGTGGAATCCATGGGAGGAATGGATGCGGCTGCAAAATTGTTTAATCCTTTGCTCAGGCCGCTATTGGGCATTCCGGGGGCTGCAGGCATTTCTTTTGTAGCATCATTTACGAGTTCAGACATAGGGGCCGTTATGACAAAAGAGTTAGTGGAGAGCGGGCAAATGACAGATGATGAAAGGACGGCGTATGTAGCCTACCAATATGCAGGGTCTGCGGTTGTATTAAATACGATAAATACCCAGGCACCATTATTGCCGATAGCACTCATTACTATAGGGCCTATTATACTTATAGAGATGCTTTGTAAAATTATAGGGGCTAATTTGGTTAGGTTTGTTATCAAGATCAGGAATAGAAAGAACAGAGGTGTGGGATATGGATCAACCCAATAAGAAGAAAAGCGTCATCGAGGTCTTTATGGGTGGTGCCAAAAAGGGATTTTACATTGGTATCGATCAGATATTGCCTGCCATGATCTTAGGTTACGTGATAGTACAATTTTTACAGCTGACGGGGTTAGTTGACGTTTTAGGGAAATTGTTCGGTCCGCTGATGGGGTTATTTGGATTGCCCGGGGAAGCGGTAGTGGTATTTGTATCGGCTTTTTTTGCAAAAGCAGCCGGTGCTGCTACGGCGGCAAACTTGTATATGCAGGGAATAATCAATGCAGCCCAGGCTACCATACTCATCATACCCAGCATGCTTATGGGTACCCTTGTAGGCCACTATGCCAGGATAGTTTTAGTGGCGGATACAAATCCTAAATACCGAACCTTGTTATTGTTTGTCCCGATATTTGATACTATAATAGGCATGCTGCTTATGAGACTTATTCTTAGTCTTATGGGGCTGATGTAAATATGCCGTGGAAGTTAGCCGGCTGAGTCTTTTTTTAGATACCATAGCCGAATATTCTTAATCAATAGGATAGATACAAGGCAAAGGTATAATCAAAAGTATCTTTGCCGTATATTTATTATATTTTATTGATATTTAAACTGTTTTTTATATAAACATTCAGTAGAATGTTTTTAAAAAATGATGTATAATTGTAACAAAAAGATAAGGGAGGGATTTTATGGATGAATCACCGAGTCAAGTGCGGCAGCGTATAAGAGCTGGACTTTATGATGGACAGACATCAGGCATGTGTCATGGATATGCTCAGGCGAATTTGGTAGTACTATCAAAAGAATATGCACTGGACTTTTTAATATTTTGTCAGAGAAATCCTAAGCCTTGTCCTCTTTTGGATATAACAGAGCCCGGTGATCCGGAGCCAAAGCTTATAGCAAAGGGGGCTGATATAAGGACGGATATTCCGAAATATCGGTTTTATAAAAAGGGCAGATTGGTGGGAGAGAAAGACTCTATAAAAGAAGAATGGAATGAAAATATGATAGGATTCCTACTGGGTTGCAGTTTTACATTTGAGAATGCTTTAATGACAGCGGGGATACCGGTAAGACATATAGAAGAAAATCATAATGTACCCATGTATATTACGAACATTAAGTGTAAATCGGCAGGGATATTTCATGGTCCCATGGTCGTATCTATGCGGCCTATACCTAAAGATATGATAATACGCGCGGTTCAGGTGACCTCGAGATTTCCTCAGGTGCATGGTGCTCCAGTATGCATCGGTGATCCGGAAGCCATTGGTATAAACGATGTGGCCCGGCCTGATTTTGGGGATCCGTCTACCATATATGACGGTGAGGTTCCTGTATTTTGGGCGTGTGGTGTGACTCCGCAGGCGGTGGCAATGGAGGCGCAGCCGGAGATCATGTTAACCCATGCACCGGGCAATATGTTTATCTCGGACAAAAAGGATGAAGACTATTCCGTATTTTAGATGGAGGGAAAACGCATGCAGAAATATGTGGATTTAAATAGCGATATCGGTGAGAGTTTTGGAAACTATAAGCTGGGTATGGACGACAAGGTACTAAAATATGTAACGTCTGCTAACGTTGCGTGCGGATTTCATGCCGGCGATCCGTTGGTGATGGAAAAAACGGTGGGTTTGGCAGCAAAATCAGGGGTACAGGTAGGAGCCCACCCGGGTTATCCCGATCTCATGGGTTTTGGAAGGAGAAAGTTAAATGCCACGCCGGCAGAGGTAAAGGCTTATGTGAAATATCAGGTTGGCGCGCTGGCCGCCTTTGCGATATCCAAAGGAATGAGGCTGCAGCACATTAAGGCCCACGGAGCAATGTATAACATGGCAGCAGTGGATTATAATCTGGCAAGGTCCATTGCGGAGGCTGTTTATGAGGTGGACAAAGACATAATACTCCTTGCGCTTGCCGGCAGCCAGATGGTCAAAGCGGCTAAGGATATCGGGCTCAAGGTGGCGGAGGAGGTATTCGCAGACCGGGCTTACAATGAAGATGGTACCCTTGTAGCCAGAAGTAAACCCGGCTCGATGATAGAAGACGAAGGCCTGGCAATAAAACGTGTTATAGGTATGGTGAATGAGGGTAAGGTGCAGACAATAACAGGTAGGACTATAGATATAAATGCAAACTCCGTATGTGTTCACGGCGATAACCCCAAAGCGGTGGATTTTGTGAAAAAGATAAGAAGGGAGATGCAAAACGCAGGTATCAGTGTTGTACCTATGAAAGAGTTTATATAGGGGGGATAAAATGGGAGGCAACAGCGTTAAAAGTAAACATTCAATAAGTATGCTCCTTGGTGCGGCATTTCTGATGATAACATCAGCGATAGGACCTGCATTTCTTACACAGACGGCGACATTTACTGAACAATACGGAGCCAGCTTCAGCTTTATTATCTTACTCACAATAATAGTGGATATATTTGCTCAGCTTAATGTCTGGCGCATCATTGTTGTTACAGGTAAGAGAGGGCAGGATGTAGCTAATGAAGTTGTATCCGGATTGGGTTATTTTATATCTTTTCTTGTATTTGTTGGTGGTTTGGCTTTTAATATAGGCAATATAGCGGGCACGGGTATGGCTTTTAATGTGCTTTTTGGTGTTGATGTAAAGGTAGGTGCCGTAATATCGGCCGCCATTTGTATAGCCATATTTCTTATTAAAGAATTTGGAAACGCTATGGATAAATTCGCACAAATACTCGGTGTGCTTATGTTGGTTTTAACCTTCTGTGTAATGGTGGCAGCACATCCCCCGGTTGGAGAAGCCATGATCCGGACAGTAATGCCCAAGAAGTTTGACTTTTTACCCTTTACAACCATTATTGGGGGTACGGTTGGTGGGTATATTACTTTTTCCGGTGCCCATAGACTCCTTGACGGCGGTATGAGTGGAGTAAAGGATGTCAGTGAGACATCCAATACCTCTGTATTCGGTGTTGTGGTAACAGGTATAATGCGATATATGCTGTTTTTAGCTGTATTGGGTGTAGTAAGCCGTGGTATAAAGCTTGATCCAGCAAATCCCGCTGTCACTCCTTTCCTTGCGGTTGCAGGTAAAGTCGGGTATAAATTGTTCGGACTGGTGCTTTGGTCTGCAGCATTATCATCTGTTGTAGGATGCGCATTTACGTCGGTTTCTTTCATTAGGACATATTTTAAACCAATCGATGATCATTTTCCCAAGGTGGTAATAGGATTTATTGTTTTCTGCACATTGTTCTTTATTTTACTGGGCCGACCTGTTACATTGCTTATATTGGCAGGAGCATTGAATGGTCTTATACTGCCTTTTACACTGGGGGCAATACTTATAGCATCGCGTAATAAGAAGATTGTAGGAGAGGATTATCACCATCCCACCTGGCTTGTTGTAGGTGGAATCATTGTAGTTATAATCACGGCATATTCCGGGATTAAATCATTAGGCGGTATGGCAGCATTATGGAGAGGATAAGGA
>DHDL01000007.1:34055-51213 GCA_002399345.1 Thermoanaerobacterales bacterium UBA4877 | reverse complement strand
ATAAGGACAGGATATATGTGACTGTGGGCTCGGATCATACCAACTTCTTCATTACTCTGAATGGCTTCGCAGGCTTAAGGATGTGGATAATCAGCTGGACGGCACTATTCTCATGAGCGGTACGCCGGCTACCATCGGAGGAGAGTTGATTTATGCTGATAAGTATGTTATTGAAATGGAGGATCCTGTTTGTGGGAGGGAAATTTCTCATTCATATAATGTTACCGTACTGAAGGAAGGAATAAAATGAGGATATCTATAATACAGATGGACATTGAATTGGGAAAACCGAAGAATAATTACAAACACGCTATAGATCTTATGACGAAGGCTATGGATGATGCGCCTGACGTCATAATCCTGCCGGAGATGTTTAGTACAGCCTACGCTTTTGATGTAATGGATAAGGTGGGAGACAGGGAGGGCAAAGAGCTTTTAAAGTCTTTTATCCCCTTTATAAAGAGCACTCATGTAAATGTCATAGCAGGATCCGTCTCTGATTTCAGAGCAGGTGGACTGTACAATACAACCTATGTTTTTGATAGGAGTGGGAATGTCATACTAAATTATGACAAACTCCACCTGTTTGGCCTTATGGAAGAAGATAAATTCTTACAGTCCGGAGACAAGATCGGATATTTTGAAATAGATGGGTCCCCCTCTGGGGTTATGATATGTTACGATCTGAGGTTTCCCGAGCTTGCCCGCTCTTTAGCTTTAAAAGGGGCTAAGGTTCTTTTTATCCCCGCAGAGTGGCCGCATCCCAGGCTGGATCATTGGCGGACGCTTCAGATTGCCAGAGCAATAGAAAATCAGATGTATGTGGTATCCTGCAACCGGGTCGGTGAGAAGGGCAGAGATAAGTTTTTTGGGCACTCCATGGTGATAGATCCGTGGGGTGAAGTGAAAGCTGAAACAGGAGAAGATGAAGATATTGTGACAGTGAATATAGATCTTGGAATGGTGAATGATGTGAGGAAAAAGATGCCTGTATTTAAGGACAGGAGGCCGGATGTATACTCTTTATAAGGAGGGATAGAAATGTATTCCAGGCCGAGGTTTTTACCTGCAGGAGACAATGCTGTATGTATGGAGCTGAGTGATGGCATTGAGGAGGAATGTAATACTGCTATAAGGGGAATAGTTGATGATATTTTTAGTAAGGGTATAAGGGGCATTGTGGAAACGGTGCCCACATACAGATCCATACTCGTTTACTATGATCCCTTTGTGATGTATTATGATGATGCTGTAAATGTTCTTAAGAGAGTATACGATAAGTTGGATATAAGCTCAGCAAAGAACGGAGATACACTCGTGATTCCGGTACTTTATGGAGGCGAGAGCGGTCCGGATCTGCCCTTTGTTGCCGAGCATGCTCATCTTACTGAAAAAGAGGTCATAGATATACACACCTCGGTGGATTATCTAATTTATATGCTGGGTTTTACCCCGGGATTTACTTATCTGGGAGGCATGGATGAGAGGATAGCCACTCCCAGACTGGAGACACCGAGGAAAAGGATACCGGCCGGATCGGTGGGTATAGCTGGAAAACAGACAGGTATGTATCCTATCGATAGCCCCGGTGGATGGAGGCTAATAGGAATTACACCTGTAAAGCTTTACGACCCTTATCGCGATGTTCCCATACTTCCTAAGATGGGTGACAGAATAAGATTCAAACCCGTATCTGAGAAAGAGTTTAATAAGATAAAAAAAGAAGTAGATGACTGCACATATCAGGTCGATGTTATAAAGGGGGAAACATCATGAAGATATTAAAGCCGGGCATCACATCAGTGCAGGATATGGGCAGATTTGGGTATCAGGCGTTCGGCATGTCTACGGCGGGAGCCTGTGATCAGTATGCATACAGAATAAGTAATATACTGGTAGGAAATGATAAAAAGCAGGCATCGCTGGAATCTATGCTCATGGGACCCACTATAGAGTTTGAAGAGGATACGGTGTTTGCTATAACGGGAGGGGAATTTGACGCGCAGTTAAACGGCAGCCCTGTATATAATTGGCATTCGTATGCGGCCAGGCCGGGTGATGTCCTGGAGCTCGGCGGCTCAAGCTGCGGCAGCTTCTGCTATATATCTTTTAGCGGAGGGATAGACATAAAGTCTGTTATGGGAAGCAGATCCACCTATATAAAAGGTAAAATTGGCGGCATAGAGGGAAGATACATAAAGACCGGAGATGTCATCAATGCTAGCAAGGCAAATATGTCCATGCGCGGAAGACAGTTAGAGGGCATATACATACCGCATTATGAAAGAGAAATATCGGTTAGGGTGGTAATGGGCCCTCAAGATGATTATTTTACCAAAAAAGGTATATATACGTTTCTAAATAGTTCTTATGAGGTGACACAAAATATAGATAGGATGGGTTACAGATTAAAGGGTGAGACAATTGAACACTCAAAGGGAGCGGATATAATATCGGATGGCATACCTTTGGGAAGCGTACAGGTACCGGGTGACAGGCAGCCCATAGTGATGATGGCAGACAGGCAGACTACAGGGGGTTATACCAAGATAGCCGTGGTCATCTCTGCGGATATACCGAAGGTCGCCCAGGCCAGGCCGGGAGATATCATTCACTTCAAAAGTATATCTGTGGAAGATGCCCATCGGTTGTATAAAAACTATGAGGAACAGTTTGATATAATCAGGTGGTATATCGATCACAGCTGATATACAGTAAAAAATTGGTTCCGGGTCAAATTAATGATCCGGAACCGTTTTTATGTTTATTCGATGCCATCCCCCTTGGCAATCCAAGAGGACATGGAAGAACCGCGCGTATGTTGGCGGATGCAATGAAGCCTTATAATTTATTGCAATATGGTTACCGTTCCCGCCTTTCTCTCGGCAGCCTCAGGTATTTCTCCTGCTTTATATCCGAATCCTGCGACGGCGCATACATTAAAACCTTCAGGAATCTGGAGCTCTTTTTTCAGCTGTTTTCCGCCTTCACTTAATAAGAAGTTATATATCCCGTGTATCCAGCATGAGCCGATATTCAGGGATTCTCCGGCTAAAAACATGTTTTCCATGGCAAGTGCGCAGTCTATCTGCGGAGCTATTGTCTTTGTATCCCCGGAAATTATTATCAATGTTGGTGCATTGTAGAATATACAGAAATTAGCGTCAGTACCGGATTTAGCCATTTGAGGATCTTTGGATTTGGCCATGATATCTTTGCAGGCCTGGTTGAGCTTGCCCAGCATCTGTTTATTTTGAACAATAGTAAAGTGCCACGGCTGCTCATTTACAGCGCTGGGAGCATATTGCCCCGCTTCTAAGAGCGTGTTTAAATCTTCCTTGCTTATCTGTTGCTGTTTGTAGTTCCTTATACTTCTTCTCTTAAGTATGGTGTTTATGGTTTCGTTCATAAAAGATCTCCTTCCTTGTGCTTGTCTGATTTTTTCTTTCTAATTTATATTATACCAAACTTTGCATATTTTACTTAAAGTAATCATCTATATTATATAAATTAATATTTTCAATATGCATATGGATTTATTTCAGGCGTCAGTATATAATGAATTAAAGTACAAGAGGAATAAAAACCAAGAAGAGATCAATAGTATGTATGGAAAATAAATTAAAAGGTGGTATGAACAATGGACGAATTGGAAAAGGTGGATATTATAAAGGATAGGACAGGAGTCACATATAGGGAAGCTAAGGAGGCTCTCGATTTAAACGACGGTGATGTGGTGAAGGCACTTATATACCTGGAGGACAATAAAAAAACATGGACGGAGAGTGTGAATGTAGCGGGAGCAGATCTTATCGATAAGGTAAAGGAGATCGTCAAGAAGGGTAATGTGAACAAGATAAGGATAAAGAAGGATAACAAGGTTATAATGGATATACCGGTAACGGCGGGTGCCATTTCTACGGTACTCCTTCCACAGCTTACCCTGGTAGGCGCTGCCGTAGCACTTGTTGCCAATTGCACCATCGAGATAGAGCGGCCAAACAAAAGCAGTGTTACACTTGTGGAAGAAAAGGAAGATAAAGACAAAGGGAATGATGAGGACCCCAGAGAATGATATTCAGGGTATATGCAGACCGTGACAAACCGTGCAAGTCAAGGCGGGAAACCTGCAAAAAACCGGGGAATAATTACTTCCCCGGAAATAACTTAAGCAGTAATTTAATCAAGAGAAAAAATATGGCTATTACAGAAAATATACCTATCAGTCCGTATCCGGATACCTTCAGTGCCTGTAAAAATGCATTATTCATTTTAGTCACCTCTTATTTAATCAGTGCAAGTATAAGTCCGCCTGCAATGACCGAGCCTATTTGGCCGGCTACGTTGGCGCCCACGGCATGCATAAGCAAAAAGTTGGATGGATCTTCTTTCTGTCCCATCTTATGTATAACCCTTGCGGACATCGGAAAGGCCGATATACCTGCTGCCCCGATCATGGGGTTTATTTTTTTCTTCAGAAAGATATTGAGGGTTTTAACGAATATAACGCCGCCCGCAGTGTCAAAAACAAATGCGAGCAGACCTATTCCTAAGATCAGCAATGTTTGAGGCTGCAGAAATTTATCCGCTGTCATTGTGGAGCCTATGGTTATGCCCAGAAGGATAGTGACGATGTTAGCCAGCTCGTTTTGGGCTGTCTTGGACAGGCTGTTTAGCACACCGCATTCCCTGATAAGGTTGCCGAACATCAAGAAACCTATGAGTGAAACAGATGACGGTGCTACGATGCCTGCTATAAACGTTACGATTATGGGAAAGAGTATTTTTACGATTTTTGATACGCCCTCCGGCTGGTATTCCATCTTTATACAGCGCTCTTTGTGTGTAGTAAGCGCCTTTATGACCGGCGGCTGTATGAGGGGTACCAGCGACATGTAGGAGTATGCGGCTACCGAGATGGGGCCAAGGAGATTCTTTGCGAACCTTGTTGCAACATAGATGGACGTAGGCCCGTCCGCCGCGCCTATGATGCCGATGGAGGCCGCCTCCTTAAGACTGAACCCGCATAGTGTGGAAAGGCTCATTGTAAAAAATATGCCAAACTGCGCCGCTGCTCCGAAAAACAGCATGACCGGATTTTCCAGCAGGGGAGTGAAGTCTATCATGGCTCCTACGGCTAAGAATATAAGCAGCGGAAAGAGCTCCGTTACTATGCCGGCATTAAAAAGCAGGCTGAGTGCCCCATGTTCTACGGTTCCACCTGCTATCTGATCAATTGCTGATGAGAAAGGTATATTTACCAAAATGGCACCGAAGCCTATGGGCAGAAGTAATGTTGGCTCATACTCCTTTGCAATGGCCAGGTATATCAAGGCTCCTCCAATGATGTACATGACCACTTGTTTTAGTGTGATAGACGTGAGTCCTAGAAGCAGTTGATCCATAAGTGTCCTCCTTTGTATTTATTGAGCTTGTTTTATTTTGTGAATTATGTCCTGCATAATTCATTATACAGTATATTTTTTCCTATGGCAACGTTTGCCGTGGATATAAAAACCTACTTTTTTTGAAAATATGTTACGAACCGTGGTAAAAATAGCTGGCACGTGACAAATTGTGCAGGATAAGACGGAAAACCTGCAAAAACCCAAGCTTACTTAAACGTTTATGACTTCAATTTGCAAGTTAGACCAACCAATAAACCAAGCAAAATTATTATACAAATTCACGATTGTTCGATTTTGTCATCGATAATTTTTTCTTTTTTTTAAGAGAGGTTGCGGACAGCCCGCATAATAGGCGGTATCACCTGATTTTTCCGGGATACGACTTTTGGAAGATAAAAATTTCCGCCATCTATATTAATGGAAAAGGCTGTTTCCAGTACCTCTTTGTAGTCAGAGGCCCAGAGCATTTCAGAACCCTCGTCGATTATATTTGTGAGCATAAGAAGAAGTATATCATATTCATTGCTCTTCTGGATGTCACGCATGTATGAGAGAAGGTCTTCTTTTATTTTGCCCGGGTCGGTCATGACGTTTATCTGTCCCACTCCGATTTTAAACCCTTCTGTACGGAATTCTTTAAAATCGGTATAGAATATTTCTTCCATGGTTTTACCGGTGAGGGATGTGCTTGCTTTAAACATCTGGTCTGCAAACCGGTCTATATTAATGCCGGCTATTGCGGCCAGGCTGTGTGCTGCATCGACATCCCTTTTCGTGCATGTGGGTGATTTGAATATTAGCGTGTCCGACAGTATGGCTGCGCACATGATTCCCGCAATAGACTTAGGGGGTGTTATATGGGCATCTTTGTATATGCTGTATATAATGGTAGATGTACAGCCCACCGGCTGATTTCTAAAGAGTATGGGTTTGTCGGTTACGGTTCCGCCCAGCCGGTGATGATCTATTATCTCCAGTATATTGGCTTCGTTAATTCCGTCCACCGTCTGTGAGAATTCATTGTGGTCAACCAGTATGACGCTCTTTGGTTTGTAGTCCAGGACATGCCTGCGGGATATAAGTCCCACCACGGCTCCGTTGGAATCCAGCACGGGGAAGTTCCGGTATTTATAGCGGGACATGGTGCCTGTCACCTCATGGACATAGTCATCATCATTGAATGTGATTAAATCTGAGCTTTTTATTATATAGGACAAGGGTATGCTCTGGCTTATGTATTTGACCGCATCGAACGTATCGCATGAGGTCTGTATCAGTCCTACACCGTGGCCTTTTGCAAACGTGATTATATCATCACCGGGTTTTATTCCGCTGGTGACTATGAGTGCCCCCGCTCCGTATTCTATGGCGGCCTTCTGTATATACGGCCTGTTTCCCACGATTATGGTATCCCCTTGTTTTATCCTCTTGGCTGTCTCATCTAGGGACATGGCAGCAACTATTATATTGCCACCCAGTTTCCCGCTGCCGTAATTTATTATTTCTCCCCTGAGGACACTGGCTGCATTTTTGATGGGGATGCTGTATTTTTCTATGTTGTTCATCTCGGAGAGGTATACCTTGGCCAGGTCGCCCAGGGTGGCCAGGCCGGCAAACCTTCCTTTGTCATCCACTGCGCATATCGTCCGGGTGCCCGACTGCTGCATCAGTTGCCATGCAGCCAGCATCGGCCAGGCCTCGTTTACGCACAGTGGTTTGTCATAATTTATATCCCTTATCTGGGTGTATATATTTTTTATAAGCCTTGGCTGCTCCACATCGAAGTAGTCAAGTATGAACTGTGTCTCGTTATTTACGGGGCCCAGCCTGCAGGGCACGCTATTCATACCGTCATGCTTTTTCTTGAAATATGCGTAGGATATAGCGGAGCATATCGCATCCGAGTCGGGGCTTTTATGGCCTATAATGTATGTTGGTTTTTCCATTTATCTATCATCACCTTTAAGTTATGTCTCTATTTTTTGTGCGAGCCGAAGAATATATTCCAGAATGTGGTTACGGCCATAAGACCGGCCGCTATGCCGATGGATAAAAAGACGGTCAGAAGCCCGTACTGCCCGGCCGACTTCATATTGCCCTGTACAAGGGAAAGCATCGCCTGGTATATGTAGGATCCCGGAACCAGGGGGATTATGCCCGGTATAACGAATAGCGTCGCAGGTTTTTTATATAAACGCGCCATGATTTCTCCCAACAGCCCTATAATGACGGCGGATACCACGGTGGCGGTGGTGGGCGAGTTAAAATAATGCATTACGATATCATAGCCGGCCTGGCCTATGGCACCGCTCAAGGCTGCGGCAGGTAACAGTTTTATCGGGAGATTGAATACTATACCAAAACCTATCACGGAAAAAAAACTGTATATAAAACTGAGCATTTATATCCCCCTTATATAAAACCATGCCTGCAGTGTAACACCCACACCTGCCGCTATGGCTATAGCTGTCATGACGGCCTCCGCGGTCCGGGCCGTGCCTGATAAAAGATCTCCGTACATAAAATCCCGTGCACCGTTGGTTATGGCAACACCGGGTACAAGGAGCATTATGGAGCCTATTATTATCTTATTCAAACTGACACCAAAACCTAAATATGTAAATAACAAGGCAAATACTGTGATTATCATGCTTCCAATAAGATTATTTAAAAAATCCGAAATCTGATATTTTGCGATGATTTCTAGGACACTTAAAGTTATAAAAGCAATCAAACAAGTAGGTAGAAAATCTGTCCATGTGCCGCCGAAAAGCAGGGTGAACATGGACGCTCCCAAGCATCCTCCCAATATCCTGAAAAGTGGTTTATATTTCTCTTTCTTATTTACTTCATTCAAATATTTTATTCCGTCATCCAAACCTATATTACCCTTGCAGAAATCCCTGGAAAAGCTGTTTACCATGTCAACCTTCGAGAGGTTAATGAGCCTGAAGTGAACCCTGCGGATAGCTGTGTTTAATTTCCCGGAACCATCCTCTATGGATATTATTACGGTGGTGGGAGTAGCAAAAGTATGAGACACATATCCCAGGCTGGACAGTATCATATCCGCCGTAGTCTCCACCCGTCTTGTCTCCGCTCCGTTTTTAAGGAGTATTTCTGCAGCTGTATCGGCAAGGGTCAGCCCCTTTTCATTTTTCATATTATCACCACATTACATATTATATCATAATTATACCACCGTTATAGTTTTCCACATTAAAGAGAAAATTAAAGGCTACCACGGCTTTGCGGTAGCCTACTCTGGGTAAAACTAATTGCATGTATTTAGTATAAAGCAATATTTGACAAAATGCAATATAAGAGTACGGTTTAATTTTTTTGAGAATGGAGTATAATTTTATGCCCGAATTTTTTAACGAATTCCCTGGCCTTTTTGTTGGACACCGCCTCTTTTATAGGAATTATAAGGAAGACAAAGCCGCATGCCTAAAATCATCCACCTCATTGGTAAGCTTGTAATTATTCTTTTCCGCTATCTTTAGAAAATCTTTAAGTTTGCCCAGCAGTTTGCTGTTGCTCTTTTTATCTGCCGCACTTTTATATGCGGATTTTGCATTGTTATCCATGGTATGTGTGTCATAGTCGAAGAGCGGAGAGTTGTTTGTACCTAAAAATATAAAAGAGGTATAATTTTTATACAGCGATTTTACCTCATTTGATCTTTTGGAATCAGGATATTTTTCAATGAATTTTTCCTGCGCCAGTGCCCGGTTTAAAATTTTGTCCCATCCTATGGTCAGCTCGGCATCTTTTACGGAAGCTTCATCAGACTCGGTAGACATTATGTCTATATAATCTGCAAAATCATCCGCCACATTTTCCTTATATTTCTTGTAAGAATCATAGTCCAGTATGGGATAATACATACCCTCTGCTGTTTCCACCTTGTACCCCAGGCCTTTTGTTTCTTTAAGGAGTTTTTTGAGTTCTTCATCATTAACACCTTCAAGATTGTTTAAGTCGGTACCCGGTTTGTATATTTTATCTATTTTGTCCTGAATGCTTCCTTCGGAGTATTTGTCCTCCAGTGCACCGAGATAATCTTTCTGAGCCGTTTCCAGACTGCCCAGCATATCAGAGGCCTCTTCTTTGGTGGACTCGGATATATTCTGATTGATAAATTCTATTATCATACCAAGATTCGGGTTTCTCTCCATCAATGAATCAAATTCGCTCATAATATCCCTCTTTTGGCTTCTCGGTTTGTTATTGTCTGCGGGAGCGCCGCTGTTATTTTTGCTGCATCCCGCTATTGTCACAGTCATTATACATATCATTATAATACTTATTATTTTTTTTAACATTGCCCTCACCCCAATACTGATTATACATGATTTATTTGGGCGAATGGGTTAAAAATTGGTTAAAATTCTATAATTTTATTTTTTTCCATACACCTTTTTTAAATCTAAACGCCATGAGCAGGGCCTCAGCCAAAAATTGTAAATCCGTGATTATCCAGACATATTCTATACTCAGTTTCCATACGAATACGGACATAAATATCAGGGGAAGTCTTATCATCCATGTGCTTATCATCGTGACATAAAAGGGCCCTTTTGTATCTCCTGCGCCCTTGAGCGCACCTGAAAGAGCCATGGAGAGTGCCATGGTAGGCTGTTCGAAGGCCGCTATCCTTATGCATTTTGCTGATAGATTTCTCACACCGGCTATGTTGGTGAAAAATGACATCAGCCGTCCGGGTATTATGAAAAATATAAGTCCGATGATGCTCATAAAGATCACAGCCATTTTTGATGACTCTTTAGTCGAAGCCTCGGCTTTTTCCTCATTACCAGCTCCCAAGGCCTGGCCGACCATGGTCGCAGCCGATACCGAAAAGCCTACGCCGGGCATGAATGACATGGATTCCGCACTTACCGACACCTGCTGCGCCGCAAAGGCGATAGAGCCCATTCTGGAAAGCCACAGAGAGGAAATCAGCCTGCTGCCATTGTCGGAGAACTCATACAGGGAAGCCGGTACGCCCAGGGAAATAAGCTTTTTTATTATGCCGCTGTCTATATTCCTTATGTCGGCAAACTTAAGTTTTATGCCGTTCTTGTTGAAGATGAGGTATCCTGCAGAAACACAAAGGGATAGCGCCTGTGAAATTGATGTGGCAATGGCCGCCCCGGCCACCCCCATCCTCGGCATGCCGAACTTACCGAATATAAGAGCATAATCCCCGAATATATTAAAAAGATCTGCTATCAAGGTAGAAAGCATGGGCACTCTGGTATTGCCTGACCCCCGCAGGGCATAGTTTAAAACCTTGGTAGGGACCATTATAGATCCGCCCACAGCGATTATACGGGTGTAGATTATTCCCTGAGCCGCTATGTCGGTCTGGGTTATCAGTTTGTTAAAAAAAGTCGGGATTATGCTGTATAGTGTTACAAACATGATTGATCCTATAATAATGGAAAGTAAAAAAGACTGGCCTACAACATGTTCCGCGCGGTCATATTCACCGCCGCCGCAGTACCGCGCCACCATGGCTGAGCATCCTACACCTACGGCGGAAAATATGTTCAGCATGGTATACATGAGCTGCCCTCCCAGACCTACGGCGCTTAAAGCCGAGGCCGTAAGTCTCCCCACCATGGCGGTATCAAACATCCATACGGAAGTTTCCAGCACCATCTCCAGTATAGCGGGCCAGGCCAGATAAAAAATCTCAGTTCTTATGTTCTCCTGTGTGTTTTCTCTATCCATATTTCACCTCAAATTTATTAGAATAAAAAAACCCGGAATAAACCGGGCCGTAATCAGTACTTGTCAGTCAAGGCCACCCTCGTCGAATGTATCAAGAGTATCTCCGCTGTTGTTAATTATTTCGCCGATTATGTCATAATCCTTATTGAAATAATCATACGTTGCATCTACAACATCTCTTATCCATGGTTTGACACTGCTTTTATTCACATTTTTGTATTTATCAGGCACGGTTACGGTTATATTCACACGTTCTCTGTTCTTGTTGGCAGATACCCTGAATTTGGCCGTCATACTGCCGAATGAATCATCATACCATACAAGGTCACTACCGTATTTTTTGTTAAGCTCTTTCTCTAAATCATCCGCATTTGCTCTTTTGTTGAAGCTGATCTTCAGCCTGCTTCCCGAAGACTCAAACTCCGCCAGTTTATCCCGGCTGTCGCTGTCGACTATCTCGCCGGAAAAGTCTGCGTTTTTATATTCCTTATGGACATAATCGTATATGTCGTCCAGCCAGTCTTCTATATCATCCTTGTCTGTATTATTCCATCTGCTGCCGTCTTCGGAGAGGTCCACTTTAATAGTGAGTTTTAGATCGCCTGCATCTCCTCTGGCATTATAATCAAAGTCCATTCTTTTCCATGTAGAATATTTATCCTCTAAATAATCCTCTAGATCGGAAGATGCATTTTTCTTGTTCTCATTTTCTTTAAGCTGAGCCTCAAGCTCTGCTATGCGTGCCGCCTTCTTGGCATTATCCGTCTGCAGCGTAGCAATTATTGCATCTGAGCCAGCCGTGCTGCCGCTGATTGTCACAACTTTATCTTTTTGATTCCAGCCCACACTCTGTCCTAAAGACTCGCTTATCAGCCGTATAGGAACATATGTAGTGTTATTGTATAGTAAGGGCTGAGGATTTGATTTCAATGTTTTGCCGTTAGCAATTATCTTTATATTGCCAAACCATGCGGTTATTTTCTTGTAACCGCCCGTACCGGCTGCAAAAGCCGTCGTTACAAACAGGGCTGATATTATAATTGCAGCAACCAGTATAGAAGACTTTTTCTTCATTTTTATCCCTCCAAGAATATTTTTAGCCTCCTTATGTATTCGCTGCCAAATACCGGATTCCTTCTTGATATGGAATTATTTTGGAGGGGCCTTGAATACTAAAAAGGCCCGCACTTGTGCGGGCTGGTAAGTATCATTATTTCTCTTTTATAGCTTCTACAGGGCAATCGGATTTAGCCTGGTTTGCCGCATCCTCATTTGTTGCCGGAACATCTTTATCAATGGCTTTAGCCATGGTGCCATCTTCATTCCAGTCGAACACCTCCGGGCAAGTGTCGATGCACTGACCGCATCCTATGCAATCGTCTTCACTAACAAATAATTTCATTTAAATTTCCTCCTATCTAGAGTATTATTATGCTTATTTTTGTTATAAAATAATCACATACTTATATTTTGAATTATAACAATAAAATACAGTTATGTAAAGATATTTTGTAAACTTAAGCCTCTTGTTTTATACCGTTTATAATTTCCTCTTCCTTGGTATATACTTAATATAGGAAAACGAAACGAGGTATGTGTATGGATGCTGAGTACATAAGACGGAATGAAGATCTTTTTTACGGTAAGGTTGATGATATTATGGGCCGGATAAAGGACTGCGGCACGATAGATATTGTGATAGGTATTCCGTTCTACAATGAAGAAGATACCCTGCCCGATGTTATAAAGACTGTGACAGAGGGGCTTAAATCTTACCCGGGAGAAAAACTGATACTGTGTGTGGGCGATCCTGCAGGGCAGGAGGCGCTGGAGGCTATAAAGGATGTGGGCTGCTCTGTGCCCTGTATATCGGTACTTATGGAACAGGGAATAAACGGCAGGGGCTTTAGCATAAGGGCGATAATGGAGGTGGCAAAGAGGCTGGGTGCCGATGTTGCCTTACTGGAGGCGGATCTTAAGAGAAAGAAGGATTGGGGTTTTAAACCCTCTTGGGTAGAGCGGTTGATATATCCCCTTGCCGAGGGATATGACGTGGTTTTAGCCGATTTCAGGAGGCATTATTTTGAGGATACCACCGGAGATCTGTTTGTAAAGCCGCTTTTGGAATCACTCTATGGATGGAGGATCAGCGACCCGCTCTCCGGTACGTATGCTCTTTCTCATGATGTAATCTCGGACTTTTGCTCTGAAATAAACCAGTGGTATGAATGCGCGGGAGGATATGGGGTAAACCCGTGGCTGGTAACGCGGGCGATTACCGGCGGCATGAGCATGTGCGAGGTCAGCTTGGGTGCTAAAATAACCGTGCCCTCGGCGGGAAAGAGATCCTTTGTATTTAAAGAGGTGGCACGGGCGGTTTTCGAATGCCTTATCTACGATCAGGATTACTGGACCCATCCACCTGCCATATTGAAACGTCCGTCTGTATATGGCCTGGAGGATAGGGACAGGCCGAATGAGGTGTCATGCCGGCTTACGGATTTCATCCAGTCCTTTCAGTCGGGCTACGAGAACTACCGCATCATATTTGATAAAATCCTGCCTGCGGATATGAGAAAGCAGCTGGACAAATTATCCGGCCTGTCCAATAAGGATTTCACGTTTGATGAGAAGCTGTGGGCCCGCGTGGTATATCTGTTTTTACAATCATACCGCTTTAACGAGAGCATTCCCAAAGAAGACCTTCTGGACGCTTTTACTGTGATGTACGAGGGGCGCATTGCCGGATATATAAAGCAGGTAAGGGGAGTGGATATGGGGGAGCTTATCTACAAAAAGGCAGACGATTACTATACCAATCAGGTTGGGGAAATGACCGCCGGGCGGAACTCCCTTATAAAGTCATGGAAAGACAGCAAGCTAAATAGGGAACCCGCCATTACGCCGCTGGATTATCTTGAATTTGTCCCGGGGGTTCCCATTGTATTGCCTAAGAAGCTTAAAGGCCTGGGTGGCAGTAAGATAAATACAAATGATATATTCAAAAAACTAATGGCGAGGTATAAGCGGGAGTTTAATGATTTCTGTCATAATATGCTAGAGATAGGGAAGGACGCCTCGCCATCCGAAATCAGCGGGTGCATGCAGGACTTTATGCATAGCGCGGAGCAGTCGGCCGCCGAGGTGTTTAATGGTGATTTGTATTCGGAGGACGGTACGCAGCGGTTTGCTGAGGCGGTGCTTGGCCTGGCCCCGCATGGCAAGGTTACCACATTGAAGGATAATATTTTGCGCAGGATGCTTTACGAGTTTCCACCAAGGGAACTCTTGCTACGCATGGGTTTTGCAGGTGTGCGGGAGATGCTGGAGAATATCGGCGCGAGAAGTGCATTAACCTATGCCTCCATGGTTGAAGAGAGGCAGTATATGGATGACGTTATGCTATGGCTCAAGGATAACCTACGGCCGGACAGCATTGGGGAGGCGGATATAGAGGCCGTAATACTTAATACGGATATTATCCCCAATATCACTGATATGAGGGGAATAGTTAAATTAAACAGCCTGACGGGTATGATTGTTGTAAGGAGACTGGGCAAGGGCATGGGCGGGGATTATCCGCACCTTCTTTATCTCACTCATTTGGTGAAGTGTGTGGCGGAGGAGGAACATTATACATATCTCTGGAAGTTGTATGCACGGAAAAGAAGAGGTTTTGCCTTGAAAGCGGTAAATGCGCTCAGCGCATGCCGGAGCAGGGATCTTTTCAGTGCCAATAACATGTTTGAAAACTGGCATCAGAGGATGGCGGCGGTGAAACTCAAAGAGATCTCACGCAAACTGGATGATATGGGGCAAAAAGATCAGTCAGAGGACTTCTATAAGATAGCAGACGGCTATGGTCTTTCGCTTACCTTGGCCGACGGTGTTTTTGTCTCATGTACTGCAGGGACCTGGGCAAGCTACAGTTTCCGCGGCGGTAAGGGACTGCCCACGCCGCTTTCCGTACATGTGGACAGAGACTGGTTTAATTTTGACCTTCTCGAGGATATATATAAGGAGATGGGATACCGGCCGGATAAGGTATTGGATGATGTGTGCGAGCTTTTAGGTGAGGGCAAGGAAGGAGTGAACCTTATCAACGGACTGCTGGGCATTAAGGATTACAGGGACTCACTCATGGTGCAGGATGTGGGTAACTGGCCGGCAGCCGGGCAGCTTATAAGGTATGAGGACAATCCGGTGCTCAGGCCGGTACCCAACCACTGGTGGGAGAGCCGATACGTGCTTAATGCCGCGGCGCTCTTGATAGAAGGCAGGATATACCTGCTTTACCGGGCGGTCGGAAAGGACGGCGTCTCGCGGATAGGCCTGGCCATTTCCGACGGCTGCCATATCATTGAGCGGCTGCCCGATCCTGTATTTTCTCCGGGAAGCAACAGGGAAAAGATGGGCTGCGAGGATCCCCGCGCCGTCATCCTGGATGGGAAGATATACATGATGTATACGGCATATGATGGGGTGGTGGCGCAGGTGGCGGCCGCCAGCATAAGTGTAGAGGACTTTGTAAACAGGGACTTTGACAGGTGGGAGAGGTTGGGCCTGGCCTTTCCTAATCTCTGGGACAAAGACGCCATACTCTTTCCCGGGAAGATAGATGGGAAATATGTGATGTACCACAGGATAGAACCTAGCATGTGGGTCTCGTACTCCGACAGTCTGGAGTTTCCCTGGACCCAGGGCGCCCACAAGATTATAATAGGGCCGCGCTCGGGCATGATGTGGGATTCACTTAAAATAGGCGCAGGCTCGCAGCCGCTGAAGACCAGGTATGGATGGATGCTTATATATCATGGGGTGGATGATAACATGATATATCGCTTGGGTATCATACTGACCGATCTTAAAGACCCGGGAAGGCTGCTGTACCGCTCTCCCAATCCTGTTCTTTCGCCCCAGGCGGAATACGAGACAGGTGACAGAGTGTCATCATGGGTACCTAATGTGGTATTTACCTGCGGTGCGGTGCCTGAGCACCAAAAAGATATATTAGATAAGGATGATGAGATACTCGTGTATTACGGCGCGGCAGATACATATCTATGCCTGGCCCATGCAAGGATAGGTGACCTGCTGCCGCGCAAGATAAGAAAGGTGGCAGCGGAATGATACGTCAGCGTCCGCTTTTGTGTGTGCCTATTGCCGCTAATGATCCCGCGGATATGAAGCTTAAAATGGATTATTTAAAGGACATATCCCTCGACCTTGTTGAGTTCAGGGCGGATTACTATAACAGACCGGACTATATCAAAGCGGTGGATATCATATCGGACAGTCTCCCGGATATACCCGTTATCTTTACATTCAGGAAGCATGATGAAGGCGGGTCAATGAGTATAAAAGAAAGCAAGAGGGTGAAGATTATACTTAAGGCAGTGGCTTCTGGCTGTATAAGCCTTGTTGATATAGAAGAGTCCACCCGGGAAGACTATCTGAAAATTATAGTGGAGGAGGCTAGGCAAAGAAACGTGCAAGTGCTAATGTCATATCATAATTTTGAGGGTATACCCAACCGGGATGTATTGAAGGATAAGGTTTGCAATATGTCGCAAAATGGAGCGGATATAGCCAAGATAGCCGTGATGCCGAGGTGCAGGTGTGAGGCCTTCCGTTTTGTCGATGATTATAAGCTTATAAAGAAAGAGGCAGGCATACCTGTCATAGGTATAGCCATGGGTAAGTACGGCCGGCGCCTGCGGCTTTTTACAAGTATACTTGAGAGCCCTGTTGTCTATGCTGCCGGCCTTAAACCCACAGCACCCGGCCAGATTGATGCACATCTTATGAGAAGGTTTAATTAATAGATATTTATTGTTTTTAGTTACAAAATGTGATACCATCGAGACAGGATAAAATGAGGGGGATGCACGATGGAGGAAGAACTTCTCAATAAGATTCTGGACGGCATAAATGATATCAAAGCGGACGTAAAAGATTTAAGTAAGCGTATGGGCAACATAGAAAAGCGTATGGATAGCATGGAAAAG
>DHDL01000007.1:27557-33804 GCA_002399345.1 Thermoanaerobacterales bacterium UBA4877 | reverse complement strand
GACAGCATGGAAAAGCGTATGGATCATATGGAAGGAAGACAGGACGAGATATATCATATGCTCCGCAGCTGGGAAGAAGAGAGAACATTAACAAGATCGCAGCTAGATAAGCTGAGTGTAGATGCAGAGAAAATGAAACACCACACACATAAAGTGGAGATTGATACAACAAAAGTGGTTATATAGAGAAGGAGAGAATTCATTCTCTCCTTTTAAAATTTAAGCGGGACCGCTTTATGCAGTTCAGTCAGTATGCTTTTAAGGCCGTTTTGTGTTTTAGATTCTGCCCTCAGGATTACCTGCGGACCGGTATTGGAGGCCCGGGCAAGGCACCAACCGTCATCTAGATATGCGCGAACGCCGTCTATGTCTATTATGCGGCAACCTTTGTCTGTGAAATACTTCCGGGCGTTCTCCACTATAGTGAATTTCTCACTGTCTGTGCTCTTTGCTCTTATTTCGGGTGTGGATACGTATGCGGGTACATCGGATAAAAGATGGGACAGGCTGCTGCCGCTGTTGGACAGTATACGCAGCAGCCTCCCCGCTGAGTACAGCGCATCGTCGAATCCGTAATATTCGTCTGCGAAGAACATATGTCCGGACATCTCGCCGGTGAAGGGCAAGTTCAGCTCATGCATCTTGGCTTTTATCAGGGAATGGCCTGTTTTATAGAAAAACGGCCTGCCGCCCAGCCTTTTTATTTCATCTGCCAGGGCCTCGGAACACTTTACCTCTACAATGCAGTCAATGCCGGGATATTTCGGCAGTATTTCTCTCCAGAACAGTACCATCATGGTGTCTCCCCATATGATGCTGCCTTTGTTATCCACTACACCCAGCCTGTCGCCGTCCCCGTCGAACCCCAGCCCAAGATCAGCCTTTTCTTTTAATACCGTCTGCTTGAGGCCGGCCATGTTCTCGGCCTTTACAGGGTCGGGGAAATGATTGGGGAAGGCCGGGTCGGACTCGCAGTATATGGGAAGCACGTCGCAGCCCCACAGGTCCAGTACCTGGGGAACTATAATGGATGCGGTTCCATTACCGCAGTCTACGGCTACCTTAAGCTTTTTTGGCAGTTTTATCTTTTTTTCCAGCATGTCCGCATAGCCGAAGATAGGGTAGGCGTAGCTTATTTCTCCCTGGGAGGATTTGATAAAGTCTTCCTCTTCTATCATTTTGCAGATCTTTTTCAGATCATCCCCGTATAGGGTGGCCTGGCCGAAGCACACCTTAAAGCCGTTATATTCAGGCGGATTGTGGCTGGCCGTTATCATAAGCCCCGGATTTACATTGTATAATATGCGGGAATAGTAGAACATAGGCGTTGTTGCCAGGCCTACGTCGAGGATATCGCAGCCTGTTCTAAGAAGCCCCGCCACGACGGCATCTCTGAGCTCGTCTGATGATTTCCTGTTATCGTGGCCTACCAGGCACATGCTTTCGCCTTTTCTATGTAGATAGGTCCCAAAGGCCAGGCCTATGCGGTATGCCGCATCCGCATCCAATTCATCAGGAACCTTTCCCCTTATATCATACTGCCGGAATATAGCAGGATCTATTCTGGCCATTTATTAACCCCTTCCTTTCATCAAGAATGTTTTTAATCATTTGATCGGTTAATAAAAATGTAACTATGGCTTCCGCCCCCTGGTTTTTGTTAAGGCCTCCGGGTATAAGCGCATCATGACATCCACCCGAATCCTTGTCATAAAGCTCCAGGCTGTTTATATTCTTGCCCCAGTACCATTGGAATGAAAGAGATGCCTTCTCTATATACTCTTTTTTGCCTGTGGTAACGTATCCTTCCAGACAGGCTAAAGTGGTTGATGCCGCATCCACAGGCTGCTGGTCAAAATTAGGTATATTGCTGTTCCGGAGCCACCAACCTTTGTTGCCCACCACTGATAGGTATCCTTTTTTGAGGAGGGCATCCGTCAAAAACCCTAAAGACTCCTCTGCGATGGTCAGTGATTCCTTGTCTCCCGTGAATGAATAATAAGAAAAAAGCGCATGAGGCAGCAAGGCGTTGCAGTAGGTGAGCCAGTTCTCATACCATTTCCATGTATCCGTATTGCTGTCATGGTAGGCATCCTTCAGCTGGTTTCCAATCCTGTTTACATATCTTTCCATAACCGGACCGGCCAGGCCGTCTTCCGCCAGTGCCACAAGCCCGATAAGTATATATGAGACAGCTCTCAATGATCTTATTTTTTCTATGACAGGCAAGGTGATTTTTATTATGTCTTTTGATGTCTGCTTCATCTCATCGTCTGCCCGGCTGCTTTTAAGCAAAAAACAGCAGGCCATAAAGGCCCGTCCTATGCTGTCCTCCGAGTCGATGGTAGGCAGGAAATTGTCTCCTATCTTCAGGTTTGTAAAGGCGCCGTCTATCCTTTGAGCAGTAGACAAAAACTTAAGATAAACTGCAGCTGGCGGCGCAGCCTCTTTTTCACTCATGTTGATAGCTACAAGGAGTGCCCTGGCATTGTCATCTACGGTATAACCGCTCTCTTTAAGCGGCCTTTCCTTATTTGCAAACTGGATTATTCCGGTATTATCGGTCATTCTTTTAAGGTGTTTGTACGAGACTTCCAAATTTACTCCCCCTCATGTTGCCCTGTATTAAGACTCCCATAAGATTGATATATTGCTTCGCCACGTTTGTCCATGTCATGGTCTTGCCTCTTTTTGCCGCTCTGCTCTCCAGACCGCGCTTTAGTGTGGGATTATCCAGGATGCTTCCTATAAGGCCGGCCAGCTCCCCGGGGCTGTTGGTGTTTTCAGAGATAAGGCCCCTGTTGTTGCTTAATATATCCAGTGCATAATCATACGGCGTGGATACAATGGCCCTGCCGCATCCCACAGCATAGGTCAGTGTGCCGCTGACGGCCTGGCTTCTGTTGGGGTAAGGTGTTAGGTATACATCAGTCATATAAAGGTAATCCCCCAGTTCCTCCATCGAGAGGTAATGATTAATGAATTCGATATTGTCTTTAAGCCCCAGGTGCTCAACTAATTTAACAAGTGAATCCCTGTATGACTCACCGAATTGTTTAACTAAGGCCGGGTGGGTCTCACCCAGGACAAGATATAGAACTTCAGGGTGACTGGGCGCCAGCTCGCCTATACATCTTATGCCATTTTCTATACCCTTTCCCGGACCGATAAGGCCGAAGGTGGAGACTATGCTGCGACCGGAATAACCGTATGACTTTTTCAGCTTATCCCTGCTCTTATTTTTAAAAGCGGGAACCCCATGAGGAATCACATATATCTTATTATCCGGAATGCAATATATACCCTCAAGCAGGTCGGCGGACCGTCTGGTCATACATGCCACGGCCGCTGCTTTACTACCCAGGCCGCGCATAATCCATTTCTGCCGGAAATTCGGATTGGGCAGTACCGTATGTGTGGTGAGTATAAAAGGTTTTGCTAGGTGTTCCACAAAGTCCAGCACATACTTACCATCCATGCCCCCGAATATGCCGTATTCATGCTCTATAACTACAACATCTATGGGTGAATCGTTAACAAACCGGGCAGCATCTATAAAACTGCCCCGCTCATCCTGCTTAATCTCGTAGATTACCTCGGACGGATACCTGTAATGTGCGCCGCTGTCTGTGATCGCCAGTATTCTTACATTCTTACCCATCCTGGATATATTATCTTTCAAATCCTTGGAGAATGAGGCTATACCGCATTCTCTCGGGGGATAAGTGCTTAATACAGCTATGTTCATTAGTAACACTTCCTCTTATTTTGCAATAACACCATGGGATACGTTTTTATTATCCTCAATGGTACAGTTTATTCCCACAATGGTATTGTTTAGTTTTGTTTTTCGCCCTATATGGCATCCTTCCCATATAATGGAGTTTTTAATATAACTTCCTTTATCAATGCTTACGCCGCTTCCTATAACCGCATGCGGGCCTATTACAACGTCCCCTGCTATATGGCAGTTACTGCCTATGGTTATCGGTGGTATCAGTTTTGCGGTAGGGCTGATATAGCTGCTTTTATCTATTAATATACTGTTTTTATACTCCGTTTCCATGGACGGGTAAGAAAAAGCACCGTCCAGCATGTTGTGATGAAGCTCAAGGTATTTATGAGGTGTTCCTATATCAATCCAATAATTATCATTTTTATAAGCGGACATCTTTACGCCTTGCGTTAAGAGGCCGGGATAGACCTCTTTTTCCACCGAAACCTCACAATTCGGTTTTATGAAATCAAGCACATCCTTCTCGAAAACATATATGCCCGCATTGATAAAATCCGTAGTGACATCCTCCGGTTTGGGTTTTTCTTTAAAAGCCGTAATCCATCCACTTCCATCCGTCTCAACAAGCCCGTAGGCAGTAGGATTGGATACGCGCGTCAGCGCTATGGTGACCCGCGCTCCCATATTTCTGTGGTGATTTATAAGCTTTTGTAAATCTATATCCGTAATGATGTCCGAGTTAAATATGAGAGACGTACCGTCCAGATACTTTTCAGCGTTCTTGATTGCGCCGCCTGTGCCCAGCGGATTTTTTTCTATGCAGTAATGTATTTTCACTCCATAATTACTGCCGTCTCCAAAATAATTCATGATCTGCTCAGGCTGATAGCACAGACTCATTACAATTTCGTCTATTCCGTAGTCTTTAATATATTCTATAGTCCTCTCTAAGAGGGGCTTATTAAGGACCGGTACCATCGGCTTGGGTATAGAATGGGTCAGCGGATAAAGCCTGGTCCCTTTCCCGCCCGCCAGTAAAAGAGCCTTCATTAAACCAACTCCTTCAAAGTATTCCAAACAGTAAATCTATTTTATATACAATTATGGGTTTCACAAATCAATTTTTGAGATTTAAGGCGTATATCATTTGGACATATACCTTTTTAATAAATACGTCTAGTTAACAGTCAACATACTTTATTATTATATTTAATATTAGCGTTCTTTATACCTACGGAATGCGGCATCCTATGAATTTACAAGTATACATATAAATTCAAGATTTGAAGTAAAATTGTTTGTGTCACATAAAAAAGTGCTTGCATCATAAAAAGACTCATGTTATAATACTTATCGTTAAAGAGATTGCGGGATTGTGTAATGGTAGCACTCATGACTCTGGATCATGCTGTCTAGGTTCGAATCCTAGTCCCGCAGCCATTTTTTTGGCCCTCTGGTCTAGCGGCTAGGACGCCGCCCTCTCACGGCGGTAACAGGGGTTCGAACCCCCTGGGGGCTACCACCCAATATTAAATAGATTACATAAAACTGTGTGTATCACAGTTTTTTTATATTCATTTTGACGAAACAGGGATCATTGTCTTATGATAAAATGTAATAGAAGTATAAATAAGCGGGAGGGTTTGATATGGCAAGAGTGGAGAGCTTTGAGATGGATCACACGAAGGTAAAGGCGCCTTATGTACGCCTGGCCTCTATCGAAGAGGGAGAAAAAGGCGAAAGGGTGGCAAAATATGATATAAGGTTCATAACACCCAACACTGATACCGTTACAACGGCAGGCATGCACACGCTGGAGCATCTTTTAGCCGGGTATTTCCGGGACGAGCTGGATGGCGTGATAGATGTATCCCCCATGGGCTGCAGGACGGGATTTTATCTTATCAAATTCGGCGTATCCTCTCTGGAAGATGTGAAATCGGCCTTTGAGAATGCGCTTAAAAAGGTAATGCAGACAGAGGAAATCCCCGCGGCCAATGAGAGGCAATGCGGCAATTACCGGGACCATTCACTGGAGGATGCCAAGGCCTGGGCTAAGAAGGTTTTGGATGAAGGCATCGGCATATTAAATAAGGAATAAAGTAAGACAGGGAGATCTTTAGTCTTCCTGTCTTTTATTATGCAATATTTTATTAGTTAGTAAAGCTTTCCTCACTATTGATTTCTTTTTCTATTTCTGTGGATTTTGTAGCTATATCTGATCGGGTAATGATTCCTTTATCAATAAGGTTCTCTATTATGCTAATGATTGCCAGGGTATTTTTGTAGTCCGTTTCTTTCATCTTAATAAGCTGTGAATAGACATCTGTTTTTTTCATATCGTCTTCCTCCTTTTATGTAATTATTTCCATTACGAATGATTATTATTCAACCGAGCTTTCAAGGAATTCACTAGTTAATAAAATCTTTAGTCTAAAACCGAGAAGGAGTATATAAACTTTTGGCGTATCTTATATAAAGACTCAATGAAAACATTGCCTAAATATGTCT
>DHDL01000007.1:26321-27360 GCA_002399345.1 Thermoanaerobacterales bacterium UBA4877 | reverse complement strand
GAGCGAAGGATCTCATTGAGGACAGGATGATGGAAACAGTGAGGCAAAGGGCACTGGAGAGCTGCTATAAGTCGGTGAAGATAGTCTTTTCACAGCTGGGGGATGAGGCGACCCTTAAGGGCGCCGCCGATATGGTACTTAGAGAAATAATATAGAGGAGGGAATATTCTATGATATCTTCTAAGGAAATCCTAATTAAAGCGCGGGACAATAATTACGCGGTTGCTGCATTTAACATACACAACCTCGAGACATTAAAGGCTGTTATAAAAGCTGCCGCAGATATGAGGGCGCCGCTGATACTGCAGACAACGCCGGGGACGGTAAAACATGCCGGTTTAAAATATCTGGTGGCCATGGCAGATGCAGCCTCACGGGAGACCGGCCTGCCTATTGCCCTGCATCTTGACCATTCCGAAGACTTGGATCTTCTAAAGGAATGTGTAGACGGGGGCTATACGTCCGTCATGTATGACGGGTCTAAGTTACCTTTTGAGCAGAATATAGCCGGCACCAAGGAAGCAGTGGAGTATGCTCATGCCAGAGGTGTTCAGGTAGAGGCGGAGCTGGGCAGACTGGGGGGCAGGGAGGAAAACATAGATGTAACCGATTATGAAGCCTCACTAACAGACCCTGCCTCAGCTACCGAGTTTATTGAAAAGACAGGCATAGATTCGCTGGCTGTGGCCATAGGTACAGCCCACGGACTGTATAAAGGAATGCCCAAGCTGGATTATGAGCGGCTTAAGGAAATAAAAAGGAAAGTGGATGTGCCGCTGGTGCTCCACGGAGCATCTGATGTGCCTGATGAGATGATAGAGAAGGCCGTAAGCTGCGGTATCAATAAAATAAACATAGCAACTGATCTTAAGATAGCCTTTGCAAATGCATTGCGGCGGTATCTGGCGGAAAATCCAGATGAGAATGACCCCAGGAAGTATTTTTCTCCCGCCATGGATGCTGTGGTTGAGGTAGCAAAACATAAGATAGGCATTGCAGGTTGTGAAAACAAAGCATAGGGGATGAATATAGATGAATA
>DHDL01000007.1:24559-26113 GCA_002399345.1 Thermoanaerobacterales bacterium UBA4877 | reverse complement strand
TCAATATGCACGGGAGCAGGCCCCACGCCTGTGGATATTGTGGATTACCTTAAAAAGAAGACAACTGAATGATTTTAACGGTAACCCTCAACACATCCATAGATAAGGCTTATACAGTAGAAGGTTTTGAAGCAGGCAGAGTGCACAGGGTAAAAGGAGTGTCTGCTACCGCGGGCGGCAAGGGCATTAATGTGGCAATGGTAGTGGCGGCACTGGGCGAGGAGGTAGCCGCCACGGGCTTTGTTGGAGGGTATTCCGGAGAGTTTATAAAGCGCGGGCTGGATCAAACCGGCATAAAAAATGAGTTTGTCGATACCCAAGGTGAAACGAGAACATGCATCAATATAATAGATGAAACAACCGGTCTGCAGACCGAACTATTAGAGCCCGGCCCCTTCCTTAATAAGTCTTGTGAGGATAGGTTTAATGAAAAGTATGAATCGCTTTTAGGCATCTCAGATGTGATCGTCATATCGGGCAGTATGCCCGGGGGGATAAGACCGGATTTTTATGCACGGCTTGTCAGCCGGGCCAAACAAAAAGGCATAGAGGTGATTCTTGATACCAGCGGCCGGTACTTAAAGGAAGGGATGGCAGCACGACCTACAGTGATAATGCCTAATAAGTCCGAAGCGGAGGGTATATCAGGGAGAGAAATAAATGAAGAGAAGGATATATTAGAAATCATAGAGACGTTTATGGAAAGCGGCATAGAGATGCCCTTCATCACACTGGGGGAGGAAGGCGGCTATGCATCGATAAATGGTGATATATATAGGTATGTTCCGCCAAAGATAAAAACAGCCAATGCCGTAGGCTGCGGCGACGCCATGGCGGCCGGCCTGGCCGTTGCGGTGTGCAGAGGCTATACAGGCGAAAGAGCGCTGCGTCTTGCTGCAGCAACCTCATCAGCCAATGCCATGACAAAGATCACCGGATGCGTGCAAAAAAAAGATGTAGAGAGACTGTTTGATAAGGTAGATATCAAGAAATTATCATAGGTACCATTGTCTTCCATATTACCACCTCCACAAAGGCAGATATAGTATGTAGGTTAATAATAGACAATTGATTTAATGAGTATATCAAACTTCGTAAAAATGGTAAATATATTGCCTGATTGCGAAACAATATTGCAATTTCGGGCAAACTATCATATAATCTATACAAAGCTGTGAAGGAAAGCAGTAACCTTGTGTTACATTTATAGAGAGCCGGCGGCAGGTGCAAGCCGGTAGTATACAGGGCGAATCCATTCCGGAGCTGCAGGCTGAACTTTGAGTAGGCCAGGCCGGTTAAACCGTTATCCATTTAAGCCGGGTCCTTTTGGGCCAATCAGGGTGGCAGCGCGGGCTGTTTGCTCGTCCCTTATTTTTTTGGGACGGGCTTTTTATTTATCCGGAGCAGATATAAAAATAAAGAAAGGCAGGTATTAATTATGTTGGATCAAAAAAGGATCAGAAACAATCCTGATGAGATAAGACAGTCGCTCATCAAGAGAAACGAATCCACTGAAAACCTGGATAAGTTTTTACAGCTGGATGAAAAGAGAAG
>DHDL01000007.1:13696-24265 GCA_002399345.1 Thermoanaerobacterales bacterium UBA4877 | reverse complement strand
TAGGTAAAAGCGACGATGACAATGTGGAGGTAAGGCGCTGGTCCGAGCCTACAAAGTTTGACTTCCAGCCGCAGGCTCACTGGGATATAGGAGACAACCTGGGCATACTGGATTTTGCAACGGCATCCAAGGTGACCGGATCACGCTTTGTATTCCTAAAGGGCCAGGCCTGCCGCATGGAGCTCGCTTTAATCAACTTCATGATGGAGATGCATACCAAAAAGCACGGCTATGTGCAGGTATTCCCACCCTATATGGTGCATAGGCACAGCATGGAGGGCACCGGCCAGCTGCCGAAGTTCGAGGAGGATGCATATAAGGTCGAGGGTACGGACTACTTCCTCATACCCACGGCTGAGGTTCCCGTTACCAATATGTATAGGGAGCAGATACTGGATAAATCAGACCTCCCTATATATAATGTCGCGTACAGCGCATGCTTCCGCTCGGAGGCCGGCTCTGCAGGCAGGGACACCAGGGGTCTGGTAAGGCAGCACCAATTCAATAAGGTGGAAATGGTCAAGGTAGTTGAGCCGGAGAAATCCTATGAAGAACTGGAAAAGCTGGTAAACGAAGCTGAAGATGTCCTGCAGGCACTGGGAATCCCGTACAGGGTGGTTAATATAAGCACGGCGGATCTGGGCTTCACAGCAGCTAAGAAATATGACCTCGAGGTCTGGATGCCCAGCTACGACAGATATGTGGAGATATCCTCCTGCAGTAACTGCGAAGATTTCCAGGCCAGGAGAGCGAACATCAAGTATAGGCCTGGCCGCGGACAAAAGACCAGATACGTACACACACTGAATGGCTCCGGAGTAGCCATAGGACGCACCATGGCTGCCATACTGGAAAACTACCAGCAGGCGGATGGCAGTGTAGTCATTCCCGAGGCACTCAGAAGCTATATGGGCGGAGTAGATAAAATAACAAAGGAAAATGCCATGAAATAATAAGGCCGCACCGTGCGTTCGGTATACGTCGGATCCTTAGGTTTCACAGAACTTCTAAAAGTAGTCGGTCATAAGGCCGGCTATTTTTTTAGCCCGCCATATATTTTATTGTAGACGTTTCGATATTTACTATTTCTTTCTGTAAAATACTTGATTTTATGCAAATATAAGGTTATACTATTCATAGATCAATTGGAAATATAATCCATAAGGATTAAAAGTCAAGGGAAAAAAGGGGGAATAGCTGTGAAGAGTTTTACAGATGCTGATGTAAAAGCTAACGGAAAGACTTCCTTTAATTATACTTATGACGGTTCAGACCCTACGTTTACAGGAAAAGACGGGAGGGTGTATCATGATATCCCGATAATAGAACTGGGATTGTCAACACGTCTCCGTAATTGCTTGAAACGTGAGGAAATCGCATATTATTCCCAACTGATGAGTATGGATGAAGCCGAGCTTCTTGATATACGCAATATAGGCAAAAAAAGTGTTATGGAGATCCGCAAGGTAAAGAAAAAGGTCAACCTCTTGCCGGTACCCCGTAAACAAAAAGCACTGCCGGAGAATGTGAGTACAGTCAGTCTGAACGCTTGCCAATACATAGTTAATAATATTACAAAGAAATTAAAGATAAATGAAAAACTTCTTTTTGATGAAATATTGCCTTTATGTGTTGATGATGAAGAAAGCACTTGCCTGCTGGAATTAAAAGCGGGACCATCCCTGATAGAGAACCTGTCCGATATCCCGCTGCTGCATAACTCTATAAAAGAAGTAATCCTACGCAATTTAGAATCAGCTCCTTTTGGCCTTGGCATGGATGAACTACTTGATTTGCTGCCTGATTGCTTGAAAGACGAGGCTTTTTTGGCCCCATTGCTTGAGGAAATGGAAAGGGAAGGCAGTATAATTAGCCGGCCGGATAATATATATGAGAGAAAATATCCGGAGGCCGCAGAGTATGCCGCATCCCTCCCTAAAAAGTCTGAAAGGATAAAGCTGCAGGGCCGTCTCAAGGGAAAGACACTGGCCGAAATCGGCGGTGTATTAGGTCTATCGCGGGAGCGTGTACGGGTGCCCTGCCTACGCCTGCAGCTTAGCGAGTATGTTTTGCGCCTGTTCGGCAATGAAGGTTTAACCTTTGAGGAATTCACCCAGCTATACCAGATGTTAATGGAAGACTTGGGATTGGAGAACGATCCTAAACTGTCCGTTACGGAGCGGGGATATAAAGACAGACTGTTTGCAAGCAATCATGTATTATGCAGCCGCGGATTACGGTTTCGGTATTATAATATCGACTCCTACGATTTTACCGAACTGCTTGATACCCTGGATCTTAATCAATACAAGGATATGGAGCTGTCCACACTGAAGTTTTTCCGTGAATATCCGGAATTAATGAAGGACTACGATATACACGATGAATACGAGCTGCATAACCTATTAAAGAAGATCTGCATGCAAGATGCCTACCCTGATTTGCATTTCGGGCGTATGCCTATTATAGAATTCGGAAAGGCGGACCGGAATAAACAGGTAAAGGAATTGTTGTTTTCGATTGCTCCGGTAACACGCATGGATTTAGTAAAAGCCTATGAGCAGGAATACGGGGTTCTATCTCAAACCGTCGAGGCGAACTATTTAGGCGGTTTAGATAAGTACTTATATGCGGGGACATATGCGGTCGACTTCCCCATGATGTCTGGAAGTATGTTATCGCGTATGAAGCAGTTACTACCGGGTAAGTTTTACCTCATGTCTGAAGTATATAAAATATTTGCGAGAGAGTTTCCACATGCAGATTCTGGGTTAATCAACCCGCTTTCATTAAGATTCTTGGGTTTTCGCTCCTATATAGATTATGTGGTATCGGATAAATATCCTACCGCATCGGAATTCATCCATGAGATCCTCACTAAGCCGGATAGCGTTGATACGAATACCTTCCCTAAGGGGTTAAAGGATATCAGGGCATACACATCCGAGCTGTATAGTTTAAGGGCGGCATATGAGATTGTAGAATACCAGCCGCATAAATATATAAATATACACAGGCTGGAAGATGCCAGTATAGATAAAGACTTATTGATGGATTATGGTGATAAGGTATATAAAGCAACAGCCCATATGCAATACTTCACTGTATATTCTTTAAGGAAAAGCGGTTTTACACATGCTTTGGATAAAGCCGTGTTTGGAGAATGGTTCTATGCTTCGATTCTATCGGAGGATAAATCACATTTTTCATATCAGCGTATGGGAAAGAATAAGTTATTTTGCCGTGGCAATGCTGATGTGTGCCTTAAGGACTTTTTGGAATGGCTGGTTTACTCCAGTGAATCACTGTCTCTGGATATACAGGATATAGAGGATCAGCTTACGAATACCTATAATATATGTATTGATAGAAATAAAATCATAGAGACTATAAAAGGCAGCTCCATGTACTATGATGAAACTGCCAATAAGGTCTATGCAGACTATACCGTGTATTCAGATTAACCTATTTGCCGCTCTTTTTGAGTGTCCTGAGTGAATTCAGCACCGCTATCAGTGTGACGCCCATATCGGCGAACACTGCTTCCCACATGGTAGCTATTCCGAGTGCTCCCATGGTGAGGAATATTGCCTTTACCACGAGGGCGAAGACTATATTTTGCCATGCTATTTTGTGTGTCCTCTTGGCTATATTTATGGTCTTGACCACGTCATAGGGGGTGTCGTTCATCAGCACGATATCAGCCGCTTCCACTGCTGCGTCGCTTCCCAGTGCTCCCATAGCCATCCCGACGTCTGCCTTGGCTATGACGGGGGCGTCGTTTATTCCGTCGCCCACGAAGACGACCGCTCCATTCTGTTTTTCTTTCTCTATTTTATCCAGTTTGGCTACCTTATCCTGTGGCAGCAGTTCGGGATAATATTCATCTATGCCTAGGCCTTCTGCGATGTTATGTGCGGCGTGTTCGTTATCACCTGTCAGCATCACTATCTTCCTTACACCGAGCCCTTTAAGTGATTTTATGGCCTCGGCTGCGTTTTCTTTAGGCTCGTCGGCTACTGTGATATAGCCGGCATACTTTCCGTCTACAGCCACATGTACCACTGTGGCGCCTACGTCGCAGTCGCTATGTTGTATATTCTCCTCATGGAGTATCCTGTCGTTGCCGGCAAGTATGAGGCCGTATTCCGTGTCTGCCTTTATACCGGTGCCGGATAGTTCTTCATAGGATTTTATCTTATTGCTTTCTATAGGTTTATCGTAGGCCTCTTCTATGCTGCGCGCTATGGGGTGCGATGAATGCGCCTCGGCTATGGCGGCATATCTCAGCACATCTTCTTCTGCAAAGTCATTTCTCGGTACGATCTTAGCAACCTTAAAAGTGCCTTTAGTTAATGTTCCCGTTTTGTCGAATACCACGGAGTCAATCTTGCTGAGCGCCTCTAGGTAGTTGCCTCCTTTAGCCAGTATGCCCTCGCTGGATGCCCTGCCTATGCCGCCGAAGAATGCCAGTGGTACGGATATGACCAGAGCGCATGGGCAGGATATCACGAGGAATATCAGCGCCCGGTAGAAATACTCGGAGAATGCCCCTCCCGTTACCAGCGGTACTATCAAGGCGATTATAGCGGCTAATCCCACCACTGCGGGGGTATAGTAATGAGCAAATCTGCTTATAAACTTCTCTGTCGGTGCCTTTTCCGATGATGCGTTCTCCACCATGTCCAGTATGCGGCTGGCGGTGGACTCACCGAAGTCCTTCGTGACCTTGAGCTCTATAAGGCCGTTGGTGTCGATAAACCCGCTCAGCACCTGCCCGCCGCTTTCTACCGCCCGCGGGAGTGATTCCCCGGTCAGTGCGGATGTGTCTAAGTCGGCCTTGCCTGTTTCCACCGTGCCGTCCAGTGGCACCCTTTCACCCGGTTTTACCACTATGGTTTGCCCTACCTCAACATCGGCGGGGTCTACGGTTATCGTACCGTCATCCCTCTTGAGCCGTGCGGAGTCCGGTCTTATATTTATGAGTGCCTTTATGGACCTGCGCGACCTGTCCACGGCCATATCCTCCAGAAGCTCTCCTATCATATAGAAAACCATTACGGATATAGCCTCAGAATAAGCGCCGATGGCGAAAGCGCCCAGTGTGGCGACACTCATCAGGAAGCTCTCGTCGAAAAACTCTCCATGCGCCATATTCCGTATGGCCTGCCACAGTACGCCGTGCCCCGTTATAATGTAAGCCGCGGCATACATCACGAATTTTACTGCGGACGGCATATTAAATAAATAAGGTATCAGAAGGAGCACACCGCCTGTGATTATTTCCGATATCCTTACCTTTGTGCTTTCCTCTCCTTCTTCCTCCTCACCGTCATCCTCAGAGGTCACCTTTACCTTCGGCTCCACCCGCTTTATAGTGTCTTTAATAATATTATCTATATCAGTTCCATCCTCATAGGATACCTTCATCTTTCCGGTGGCAAAGCTGACGGAGCAGCTCTTTATGCCTTCCGTGCCTTTTACAGCCCCTTCCAGCTTGTTTGCGCACTCGGCGCAGTCCAGCTTTTCCAGCTTATAGATTTTTTTCTCCATAAAGATCACCGCCTATTCATATGAACACCTGCTCACATATAATATATCATAATATTATGTTCATATCAATAAATGTTTCAAGGTATTTATTACCATCCGGTATTTCTTCCATTATACTGATTATCTTATGCGAATACGAGTTTGGCTGGATTTAACATATTGTCTGCCTTAGCCTAATATTTACCTGTCGCGATAATTTAAAGGGTGCACCCTTCCAAGGGTGGATAATAATGATAGAGCAGGAATTGAGCACACTCGTTATGCAGGCCAAGGCAGGAGACAGTGCGGCAATGACAGAGATTATCCGCAGGTTTACACCGCTTGAGATAAACCTCATAAAGAAATATTTCGGCAGCGGCATAGACTGGGATGATTATCTCTCCGAAGGGGACATGCTGATAATCGAATCTGTGTATGATTATGATGAGGGGAAGAAGGTCCCCTTTGAGTCATACCTCAAGATCAAGCTAAACTATTTGTATATGAATATAAGGAAGAAAAAGAAACAGCTTGTCTACCTGGATAAGGAGACAGCGGACGGTAGTACACTGGCAGATACCTTGCGTGCGGATGACCCACCCGTAGATGAGCCTATAATAGGAAGGGAAGAGTACGGCGAGGTCCGTAAGGCCGTTAAAAACCTTACGCATAAGCAGCGGACCATGATAGAGCTCTACTATTATCAAGGCAAAAGCATCAAACAGTGTGCGGAGGTAATGGGGATAGCATATCAGAGCGCGGTGGAGCTCAAGGGCAGAGCGATAAGGATGCTGGCGGATGAATTAAAAATTATTAAATCATTACCATGATTTTGTGCTTTACACACACCCCGCTATATATTATAATGGGTAATGTATTTTGTGAGTCAGTGACAAAATTTATGAAGTCATATCTATTTTATTCTGAGGGGTAGTTATATGGAAAAACATCATAAATCTGTAATATATAATTTAAATTTAAAAAAATAAAATTGACGGGGTAGGAGTCTCCACTTGAGGCTCTTTTATTTATGTCAAGGAGGTAAATTAATGTCAAAGTTTATATTCATTACCGGCGGCGTTGTTTCTTCACTGGGTAAAGGCATCACAGCGGCCTCCATAGGAAGACTCCTTAAAAGCCGCGGAGTTTCCGTCGCCATACAGAAGTTCGATCCGTATATAAATGTAGATCCCGGTACCATGAGCCCATATCAGCACGGCGAGGTTTTCGTGACCGACGACGGAGCCGAGACCGATCTGGACCTCGGCCATTACGAAAGGTTTATAGACACCGATCTTTCACAGGCGAGCAATGTAACCACGGGCAAGGTCTATCTTAATGTTATTAATAAGGAAAGAAGAGGGGATTATCTGGGAGCCACGGTGCAGGTGATTCCTCATATCACCAACGAGATAAAGGAGAGCGTCTATCGTGTGGCCAAGGAAAAGAATGTGGATGTGGTCATTACCGAGATAGGCGGTACGGTGGGAGACATAGAGAGCCAGCCATTCTTAGAGGCCATCCGGCAGATCGGTTTAGAACGTCCGGACGACGATGTCTTTTATGTGCATGTTACATTGGTTCCCAGTCTCTCCAAGGTGGGCGAGCTCAAGACAAAGCCTACCCAGCACAGTGTTAAGGAACTGAGGGGCATAGGCATACAGCCCGACGTCATCGTGTGCAGGTGCACCCGTACCCTTACAAAGGATATTAAGGATAAGATCGCTTTATTCTGCAATGTTTCTTCGGAGGCTGTCATACAGAATAAAGATGTAGATTCTATATATGAGGTCCCGCTGATGCTTAATGAGGAAGGCCTGGATGACCTCATATGCAGGAAAATGGACCTTCAGTGCCATCAGCCGGAGCTGACAGAATGGCGCGGTCTGGTGGAGAGGGCAAAGCACAGGAGCGGCAGGGTAAAGATAGCACTGGTCGGCAAATATGTCATGCTGCACGATGCATATCTTTCTGTAACGGAATCACTGGATCATGCGGGTATATACAGTGATGTCCATGTGGATATAGACTGGGTTGATTCAGAGAAGGTCACAGAGCAGAATGCGGCGGCACTGCTCAAGGATGCAGACGGCATAGTAGTGCCCGGCGGGTTCGGTGACCGCGGCATAGAGGGTAAGATATTGGCGGCAAAATATGCCAGAGAAAATAATGTCCCATTCTTAGGTCTCTGTCTCGGTATGCAGTGCGCCTGCATAGAGATAGCGCGTGACGTATTGGGCCTGGAAGATGCCCAGAGTGCAGAATTCGACAGTGATACCACCAACCCTGTAATAGACATCATGCCCGGCCAGAAGGATATAGACCGTATGGGCGGCACCATGAGGCTGGGTAAGTATCCCTGCGATATCAAGGAAGACACCATAGCATATCAGGCCTATGGACAGAACCAGATATATGAACGTCACAGGCATAGGTATGAATTTAATAATAACTATAAGAAAGCTTTTGAAGATGCCGGTGTAGTATTCTCCGGTACTTCGCCTGACGGCAGACTGGTGGAGATGATGGAGCTGAAGGATCATCCTTGGTATGTGGGTGTGCAGTTCCATCCCGAGTTTAAATCCCGTCCCACCCGTCCGCATCCGCTCTTCAGAGAATTTGTAAAAGCGGCTCTGGCGAGAAAAAGATAAAGACTACGGTAAAACAGCCTGCTTGCATTAGGCTGTTTTTATTTTTTCAGTAAGAATAAAACGTTTTCCAAAAATGCTTTGATATATTCTGATCTTTCTCCATTCTTTATAAATTTTTCTAAAAGGCGCGCATTATTAAGACGTTTGTTGGCTGTAGACGGACGGTTATTTATTTTTATGGACAAGCCGGGTCGCATCTCAAGCAGTACTTTATTTCCTATGCGATGCAATCCTTCTATATATGAAAGAGCAAAATAACCGGTGCATGTATCTCCTTTTATTTTGGGCGTTCTTACATAGTATGGCACCCATACCTGTCCGCTTATAGGCATCGGGTTTGAATAGCTCTGGCCTAATCTTTGTGCTACGTGCTTTGATAGGCTCTTAAGGTCTGTATTATAGTAATATGCCAGACTTTTAAGATAGCATCTTACTTTAGCGTATTTAATGCTGCGAGAGCCATCCTTAAAAACTACATCTGTATTATCACCATCCTTATATATAGGGTAGAAACAAATAAGACCCTTTGCGATATCATTCCGAATGTCCATTAATAACAACTCCCTTCGCTTTTATTATGTTTTTATTAAAACAAACTTTCATATAATTAGCAAACCTCAGAAACTGCCATATTGTCTTTTTATATAAAAATAACTATCTAACATATACATTTCTCTCATTATATCTGAGAGTTTTATAGCTTTGTGAAGGATTTTTCTTGTACATGTAGAATATATTTCTATATAATAGAAGGTGATGTATTCATTCATTACAAACTTTACAACTATATTACAGTTTTGTAATATTTGTTGAATCTAAAAATCTCTCATGCTATAATGAAACACGAATCGGCATAGTAAATCTTGCTGACCCCAGAAATAGTCAAAAAGTTTTTGGAGGAAGGGAAACCCCCGTCTTCCAAGAAATAAAATAATTACAGTATCTAAAGGAGGAGTAGAGATATGCACAAGCACAATCTTAAAAAGGTTGTTGCCGTTATCGCGGTCTTAGCTATGACGCTCGGGACCATGATAACTGGTTTTGCTGCTACCCAGACAGTCGGCCTCAATCCGGCTAAGGATATTGCCGGCACAAAATATGCCGACGCTGCAGCAAGACTTCAGGCTCTGGACATAATGAATGGCTATCCTGATGGCACATTTAAGTTAGACAACCCCGTGTCAAGAACAGAAATTGCCACGATTGTCGACAGAGCATCAGGGCTGGAAGGTGCAGCCAAACTAGCCGGCAATAAAAAGCCCGCATTCAAGGACATAAATGCAAGTCATCACTGGGCTTGGGGTTATATAAACACAGCAGTAAGCAATGGTATAGTTAACGGCTATCCAAATAAGACATTTAAGCCCACAGGCAATGTAACATTCGCTGAGGCTTCAGCAATGTTTGTAAGGGCTTTAGGTTATGAACCGTCAGTAGGCGGAGCATGGCCGACAAATTATCTTTCAAAGGCTGCCCAGATAGGTGTATTAGACGGCGTAAGCGCCGAGCCGAATGCAGCAGCTACCAGAGGCCAGATCGCAGTTATGATGGACAATGCTCTGGACATAAAGATGATGGAAAGATCCACATATGGTGATACAGCTGAGTATGTAGTAGGCGACAAGACATTACTTACAGATAAGCTGGGTATCGATAAGATCGAAGGCAAAGTAGTAGAGTCACCTGCAATCAGCGGTAGAGCAAACGAGGTAAAGATTGAGCTCGACAAGATAAACAATAAAGACGCAAAGAAAGATACAACAAAGACATATGATGTTGTAAAGGCTATAAATCCGGACATACTTCTTGGACTGGATATCACTGCTTGGGTAAATAAGAGCGGTGCTATATTCTACGCAGAGTATGAAGATTCACAGGTAAAGTATGATACAGTTAAAGAAGTAAATGCCGATAAGGGTACGATCAAGCTCACAGTAGCTGACCGTTCATATGATGCAGATGATGCTACAATCTATGTAAACGGTAAAGAGGCAGATTTAGATGATCTGTCAACTAAGACTACTCTTTATGGTACATTTGCATTTGATGGCAAGAAGGTAGTAATGGCTAATCTGCAGCAGTTCAATGAGGCAGATGGAGATGTTGTTACAAAGGTTGACAAGGATGAGAAGCTTGTCACTGCATTTGATGAATCAGGTGCAATGGATGAGATAGACCTGACTGATCCTGACGATGGATATACCATCACGGATGCTAAGGGTGCTTCAATGGAGATTGGCGACATAAAGGCTAATGATGTTATTTATGTTGCTGATTTTGATGATGTATATCATGTAGTAGTTGTAAGCAATGCTGCAACAGGCAAGCTCGCAAAGATGAAGGCCACTTCATTGACTGTAGACGACAAGAGCTATGATGTTGCAGA
>DHDL01000007.1:3845-13519 GCA_002399345.1 Thermoanaerobacterales bacterium UBA4877 | reverse complement strand
ATAGTTGATGCAGCAGGCGAGGATGTAACAGCTCTGCTTGACATTAATGGTAATGTAAGACACCTTACCACAGAGGTTAATGTAAGGGCTGCAAATTATGGCCTGGTAACACTAGTCGATGTTTATGGTGATAGGATAAAGCTTTATGATCCTGCACAGGATAAGACTGTATCCTATGACTTCGATGGTAAGATTTACAATGGTGAAGATAATGAAATAAAGATATCAGAACTTAAAACTTTAACAGGTACTACAGGTGATAATTATGTAGTAGCTAAGTATGATCTGGATAAGGATAATGTTATAACAGATCTGCGTGTATTTGGTACAATAGAAGAAAATACTTTGAAAAACGAGAAGGATTATGAGGATCTTGAAATAACTCCGTTAGACAATATAGCTAAGTTTGATGAAGATCATGATTGGATTAAGACAGATGATAAGGATATTTACTATTACATGAGTTCATCAACACCTATAGTTGGTATTACAGATGGTGATGTTGATACTGCTAAGTGGGATGACATAAAGGGTAAGAGTGTAGATGATGTTAAAGCAGCAGTTGTTTATGACGCTAAGGATGATGTTAAGTTCTTAGTAATCACAGAAGGCTTTGATTCGATTGCTGGCACAACTAATAATCTCGGTGTTGTTTTGAACACATTTATCGATAGTGATGGTGATCGCGCCGCTGAGATAGCTGTTTGGGATGGAAAGACAGCAGATTACAAGCTTGATGAGAATGTTTCAAAGGGCGATGTAATAAACTTCAAGCTTAACAAGGACAATGAAGTGACTAATGTCAATGATATAACTATGGACTCTGCTGAGGAGGTAACAGCCAAGGGTTCAGGCTCATTGGATATAGATGGTGTCACATATAAGGTTAACAGTAAGACTTTATATTTTGATGCTACAGATGGTATGAAGCAGATTGACGATGCAAAAGCCAGTGATATTAATACGGGCGACTATGTCCAGATTAAATCAGTTGGTAAGCTTGCACAGCTAGTAGTTAAGGTAGACAAAGATACCGAAGCAGTTAATGAGAAAGGTATTGTGACAGGTTTTAGTAATAATGGAAAAGCTATAGAGGTAGACGGAAATGTTTACAAGATAGATGCCACTACACGTCTAGTAAAAGATGGCAAGACTATTGCCATGGGTCCTGCCCAGATTAAAAAGAATCTAAATGTAGGCGACAAGGTAACTATCAAAGATAATGTAATAACACTGGGAGTTACTGCAAAGGAAATAAAAGCTGCAGCTCAGGCTGTTTATACTGAGATAGGGAATTTACCTCATACGGACAAAATGAAAAATGAAACATATGCCGATGACAAAGCAGCAATAGAGACTGCTAGAAAACATTTTGGTGCGTTAACTCCGGCGGAAAAGGATGCTTTAGCTGATTTAGATGAGACTAATAATCGTAAGCCAAGTAGTGAAGAAAGGTTAAAAGCTAAGGAAGAAAAGTTAGCAGATGTTGCTAAAGACATAGATAAAGAAAAAGCATTAGACCAAGAGGTAGTTAACGAGGCTGTTAAAAAACTTAAGGGTACAACTTTAAAAGTAGCAGATTTCAACGCTGCTACAGTAGAAAATGCAGTTAAAACTGTAGTAGGTGATGAAGTAAGTGTAAAAAATGTAAGTGTTGATAATGCGACGGCAGAGGCTAAAGTTACTGTAACCTTAGCCAAAGGTGACGTAAAAGCTATAGTAACAACTATTGCAGAGATAGCTGAATAACAAAAGTGCGAAACGGTGTTCTATAAGCCGGTAATGGCGAAAGGAACGAGAGACTAAACACTAATAAGCAGAAGGGGATTAAATTTCCCCTTTTGCCTAAATACTGTGGTTAAAGTCCCTTAACTATTTTACCAATTTGGCAAATGTGATTTTTGCCCAAGACAAATAGCCGTATGTCTTGAGTCTGATCCCCCTGCATAGAGCAAGGTTCTGTCAGATTTTGCTCTGTGAAGCCAGGTAAGGACGTAAGAAACCAGATGATGGTTGATAGGTGAAAGTAGAGAAATCTATCCTCTTTCCTCTGTTAGTTAAATAACATAAGGTTGTTAGTATTTGCATGATGATAAAAAAGAGATAAAAAAAACATAATTATTGGGTTGGGCATCAGATGAACTTTTATTAAAGAGAAAGAGCTTGGAGTTGGAGGTTTTGAGGAATTTGAATCTATCCTCTATTCTCTATCATCTATCCTCTGAGTAACTGCGGGACTTCTTAAAAGATTGCTAAGATAAACAAATGCTAATCCATGACGATGGGGTTTATAAATATAATTTCTACTGTTAAAATGCATAAGCCTTCAGCTTGGTAGAAATCTATAAGGATGAGATACCTTGTAGGCTTAGGAATAATTGGCTATTAAACCTAAGCGAAGTAAGCACTTATGTGGATATCTAAGGCAATCAAAAATATCAGATGAAAATGAGAGCTAATGATGCCTAAAAGTATAGGATATGAGAAAGCATTTAAGTTTTCAATACGGATTGTAAGGCTGTATCAATATTTGTGTAAGGATAAAAAGGAATATGTTTTGTCTAAACAAATATTAAGATCCGGTACAAGCATAGGAGCGAATATCAAGGAAGCGCTACAGGCACAAAGTAAAAGAGATTATTTATCTAAAATGAATGTAGCGTTAGAAGAAGCTTCAGAAACGGAATATTGGCTGGATCTATTACAATCCACAGATTATATAGATGATAAGATGTATAGCTCAATGATAGAAGATTGTCGAGAACTGATAAAGATATTGGTCTCAACGGTAAAGACCACTCGAAAATCTCTATAGTTTTTCGATCTTTTATCTAAGGCTTTGGTTTGTTGTCTAGGTTTTAGTTTGCTATCTAGGTCTTTGATTTTTATTAAAGGTTTTGATTCGTTATTTAGGGATTTGTTATTTAGGGATTTGTTATTTAGGGATTTGTTATTTATGCTTTTGTTTTTTATGCTTTTAATCTATCATCTTTCCTCTATCATCTATCATCTGATAAATGGGATAGGTAAAATGGAACGTTTGATGCTGTATATTTTGAGTCTGACAGGACAATGAGAAATATACGGGCTCAGCAGGTTCATAGTAGCATGGATATCTTGCCGTTTGAATCCGTGTGGTAACATACGGAGAGGATAAAACAAGAAGGAGCGAAGGAACCTAGTCGGTAATTAATTATCGATGGAACGCCGTATGCGGTGAAAGCCGCACGTACGGTGTAGACCTGCCGAAATCCGCAAGGATAGGTAAGGAATGACGAAACAGTAGCAGATGTTACTACTTTTGAGAAATTAAAGGAAGCTATTGAAGATCCTGATATTAAAACAATCAATATAATGAATGACATCGAAGTAACAGATAAACTTCAAGCATCAACAGAAAAAAATATTAATGGCAATGGTTACAAATTAACATTTAAGGATGACCAAGACGGATGGAGTAGCAACTATGTTCTCCAATTTTACAAGACAAAGGGTTCAATCAAGAATTTATCCATTGCTGGTGGAGACGCTGCTATTTTAGTAAATGGCTCAGACGTAACCTTGAAAGGAACTGTTGATGTAAGCGGTAATGAGTTTGGTGGAATTGAAGTATCACAGGGTGAAGGTGTAACAAAAGAGCCAAAACTAACAGTAAACGGAACTTTGACATTTGCTGCAGATGAAGATTTACCAGCTATCTGGATAGATGGAAAGACATCTAATGGTGATTGGGTAGCAGGTAAAGGTATCGAAGGTTTGTTTACTAAGAAAATAGAAGATGAATATAAAAAACAATTTTGGTTTGTTACGACTGATCTAGAGGATCCAGATATAGATGGGTCGGATACAACTTTTACTAAAGATAGTGATGACAACTATGTCTTAACTGTAAAGGCTTCTGATAATGTACAACTTAAAGAATTAGAGATAGATCACAGTTATGGTAATGATTCTTCTACTCCAGAAGAAAATCAAATACCGGAGTTCAGTGTCTATGCCGATAAAAACGACCCCTATGGTGGTAAACAGTCGAAATTTAATACTGCAGGAGTTGTAGTAACTTATGATGATGGCACTTGGAAAATTAATTTCGGCGATAGTAATCAATTTGCGGATAAACTTGGTGAAGACAGGCCATTTGAGGATATAGAATTCTATTTAGTTGTAAGAGATATAGCTGGTAATGCATCAGGCAGTATGTATGATGGAAGCTATTATACAGTTAATTACAACTCTGCTGAATAACAAAAGTGCGAAACGGTGTTCTATAAGCCGGTAACGGCGAAAAGAACGGAAAACTGAATACAGTTTGCAAGATTAGGAGGGGACATAATTAAGTTCCCTCCTATTTTGTGATGAAAGATATGTTTTCTAACTGTTTTACCGATTTGGCAGGTGTAATCTCTGCCCAAGACAAATAGCCGGCTGTCTTGAGTCTGATCCCCCTGCACAGAACAAAGCTCTGTCAGGTTTTGCTCTGTGAAGCCAGGTAAGGACGTAAGAAACCAGATGATGGTTGATAGGTGAAAGTAGAGAAATCTATCCTCTTTCCTCTGTTAGTTAAATAACATAAGGTTGTTAGTATTTGCATGATGATAAAAAAAGAGATAAAAAAACATAATTATTGGGTTGGGCATCAGATGAACTTTCATTAATGAGTAAGAGTTTGGAGTTGGAGGTTTTGAGGAATTTGAATTTATCCTCTATTCTCTATCATCTATCCTCTGAGTAACTGCGGGACTCCTTAAAAGATTGCTAAGATAAACAAATGCTAATCCATGATGATGGGGCTTATAAATATAATTTCTACTGTTAAAATGCATAAGCCTTCAGCTTGGTAGAAATCTATAAGGATGAAATACCTTGTGGGCTTAGGAATAATTGGCTATTAAACCTAAGCGAAGTAAGCACTTATGTGGATATCTAAGGTAATCAGAAAAATCAGATAAAAAATGAGAGTTGAATGATGTCAATCTATCATTTATCACTTTCATCTATCATCTGATAAAAGGGATAGGTAAAATGGAACGTTTGATGCTGTATATTTTGAGTCTGACAGGATAATGAGAAATATACGGGCTCAGCAGGTTCATAGTAGCGTGGATATCTTGCCGCTTGTATCTGTGTGGTAACATACGGAGAGGATAAAACAAGAAGGAGCGAAGGAACCTAGTCGGTAATTAATTATCGATGGAACGCCGTATGCGGTGAAAGCCGCACGTACGGTGTAGACCTGCCGAAATCCGCAAGGATAGGTAAGGAATGGTAGAAAAGAGTATACCTTAAAAGCTGGGATAAATGATATTGATAAAAAAGTTAACATCAAAGAGGGTATGGTTATAGGAAATGTGACAATTAATTATACTGCTTCAAATGATTTAAACCTGCCATCAGGTCTGACCACCTATGGTGATTTAACTGTAAATGCACCGGACGCTACAGTGAATAATCGCTCAATAGTAACTGGAACTATAACAATTAATAAGGTCTCTAAAAATACTTGGAATGAGCTTACGACTGGTAATAGTTTGGTCTTTAAAACAAAAGGAGGTAAATTGAACATTGGCAAGAATGTCACAGTTGGGTGTCTAACTTTAGATGCAGAAAATGCAACGCTAAATGTATCCGATCATGCTTATCTTATTTATCCGGTAGCTATTAATAAAACAGTTACGATAATAACATCAAAACCTATAACAGCAATAGTGGATAAAGGTGTAAAAGTTATTGTAAAGGCTAACAAAAATGAAGACGGAAAAGAAGTAATAGGTACTGGTGACGAAATTAAATTTTATCCGCCAGTAGATAAGACTGACTTAATATCAGCAATAAATAATGCAGTAGATATAAAAAAAGACGATTATACTATAGAAACTTGGGATTTTTTTGAGGATGCATTAAATGCTGCTAAGGAAGTAAATAAGAAAGAAAATGTAACTAAAGATGAAATAGATAAGGCAATAAGGTTTTTAAATATAGCTAAAGAAGGATTAGTACAGAAAATATAATAAAGCATAGTACAAGCGATTTACACCCTTTTTATTTTTCCGTCAGCTTCCATATAAGCTGACGATATTTTTATAGTGAAGTAAAAAAAGAACACATAGGGACGGTTCTACTGTTTTGCTTTTAAGCTGTATTGAGCGATATTTGTTTTAATCACTTCAAGCTTTTATTGTACTTGGTATATGTGATATAATAGATAATATTTTTATGGAGAATACTATGGTTAAAAAAGAAAGCACATCCGAGAAACTGAAACTCGATCAAATAATGAAATTACTATTTAAACTCTCCAAAAAGGTAGCCATAAATCTATTAAACGCTTTATTTATATAGGTACCTGTGATGCAGTATTGACAAAAGTCATGGGCATGGTAGAGTTGCATGGGGTGGAAAAATATGCCAAGAGGTGCCAGAATAAAAAGCGAAACAGGAATATATCATATGATATTAAGGGGAATAAATAGGCAAACTATATTTGAAGACGAAGAAGATGCAACAAAAATTATAGGAACTCTTAAAAAATACATCAAGACTTACAGGAGTAAGCAGAAATATAGTTTTAAGATCATAGCATCAAAATTAATAATTTAAGGTATTTATATATTCATAGCAATAGATAATTTCATGTCTGTTGTTATTTTTTAATCACAGGAACCGTCTCCTTGGCTCTTACTGGGGTGCTTTAACACTGATACTTAATACTTTAATTCTAAACAATCTAGTTTTTCTTTAGTAAAAATGCTCTCATCATAGCAATATTTTTGAAGTTGTAACGTGTAAACATAAAAATTATAATATGCAATTTTATTATTAATAGATTGCTTATCAAATAAAGAATACAAATCCTCATTGAATAACTTATTATTGAACAAATCCAGCAAATCCCCCATGTGTGTGCTAGGTATAAAAACTACCACAGGTCAAATGACAACTTTATCTCAACAGATAATGTAGTACTTGATTTAGACAATGAACGTTTGGATGACCCAAAGGACTGGATTGACATGGAAGATATAGAGAAGGCATTTCCAAATGTGTCATTTGCAGTGGTATTCAATTCATGTGTATTTCCCTATAGATGAGATTACCAATAAAGATGAATATAAAGAACTAAAAGTAAATATAGCAGATAGCTTTCCGTTCTTTGATAGAGGTGCTCTAGATAGTGCTAGGTTTATATTTGGAGTAAAGAATCCTACTATTATCATCAATGATGGAGACAAACTCATAACGGAATATTTAGATGATGTAATCGTAACAATGTTATGAGCCATTATGCTGGACGAGTTCTTATTTACAGACCAGGCAAAAGAGTTATTTAATAAAAAGGCGGAGCTTTGTAGTCCTCCACTATCAGATAGTGAGCTTGAACTGGGAGGAGTCTGATTTAAAAACACAGGGCCTATCTCAAGACCTAGCCAACAGACAAGTGGAAGAAGCTGACATCGCACTTAAAAAAGCACTAGATGAAATGAAACAAAATGGGGCTAGATGAGATATATAAACAATAAGGGCTGGGATGATGTAGCTAGATGTATGGGATATGATAAAAATAGTAACACCTTATTTTATCTTGTCATAAATTAAAATGAATAATTAGTTGAATTTATGACAAGACTAACATATAATATAAGTAAGAGGAGGTGTAACTATGTTAAACTTTGAATTGATAGGTAAAAGATTTAATGAGTTACGAAAGAAAAGTGGATTTACACAAAGTCAGATTGCAGAATATTTAAGTGTTGATCAGAGTTATATTTCAAAATGCGAAAAAAATGAAAGACAGTTTAGCATGGATGTGCTTGAAAAGGCAGCGGAGCTATTTGGATGTACTATGGAGTATTTTGTGGATGAGTCTAGTGAATTTGTACCAATGCCAATAGCACTTAGAGCAAAGAGTGTGGATGTAGAAGATTTAAAAATAATAGCAGCCATGAATAAAATAGCACTCAATTTACGCTTTATGGAAGGCTTACTTGAGGGGGAATAACAGTTGAAAGAGAAAATAGAATTAAATGGGGAAGCAATAAGCTTACGTAAAGATTTCGGAGAAGATGTGGACTCTCCAATAGATATATTCTCTTTAATTCACAATAACGATGATTTAACCATTGTATTTTACCCTATGAGTAACCGAGTAAGTGGAATGTGTATTAGAGATGGAAAGAATAAAGTTATTGGAGTTAATTCTACTTCAACCTATGGAAGACAGCGTTTTACAATAGCACATGAACTGTACCATTTGTTTTTCCATGAGGATTTTAAAAGTATTGTATGCTCTGTAGACCTTGAAATAAATAAAGATACTCAGGAAAAGGAAGCAGATATGTTCGCATCTTATTTTTTAGTACCATATGAGTCACTCAATTATTTTATTAAAAATAAAATTAAAAAAGAAAAATATCAACTTAAGATAGAGGATGTTATAAGGATAGAGCAATATTATGGTATAAGCAGGCAGGCCATACTATGGAGACTAATAAACGATAGATATATAACCCGTGAAAAGGCTGATACTATGAAGACAGGAATAATAGCTTCAGCTAAAAAACTTGGCTATGACGATAAGTTATATAAACCCACACCTGAAGAGAAGCAATATGCTACTTTTGGAAAATATGTTAGATTAGCTGAGGAATTAAAAAGTAAAGAACTCGTTTCAACTGGTAAATATGAAGAATTGTTGTTAAATGGTTTTAGAGGTGATATCGTATACGGGTTTGATACAGAAGAGGAAGAAAAATATGACTGATAAGTTATTTTTTGATACTGACTGCATCTCTTCCTTTTTGTGGGTGAAGGAAGAGAATCTTTTATTGAAACTTTATCCAAATAGAATTATATTACCTAAACAAGTATTTGAAGAATTATCTAATCCAAGTATTCCACATATAAAGGGCAAAGTTACTAAATTATGTTTGAGTGGAGATATCGCTACAAAAGAAATATTGACTAATACAGAAGAATTTAATCTTTACTATGAATTAGCAGTAGCACCACCCAAAGGAGAGAGGATAATAGGTAAAGGTGAGGCAGCAGCTATAGCTTTAGCAAAAACTTATGATGGAATTATAGCTTCTAATAATTTAAAGGATATAACTAAGTATGTTGATAAATATGATTTAGATCACATAACAACTGGAGATATACTAGTGGCTGCATGGAATAAAGCCTATATTGATGAAACAACTGGAAATCAGATATGGAGTAATATGATTGCTAAAAGAAGGATGCTTCCTACTTCTACTTTTACTGAATATCTCAAAACCCAATAAATAATATGATTTGTTATACAAGCCTTGGAGCATGATATAATAGAAAATATTTTTATGGAGAATTCTATGGATAAAAAAGAAAGCACATCCGAGAAACTGAAACTCGATCAAATAATGAAATTACTATTTAAACTCTCCAAAAAGGTAACCATAAATCTATTAAACGCTTTATTTATATAAGGTACCTGTGATGCAGTATTGGAAGTATACGCCAGCAGACTTAGAAAAGCAAAAAATGTATGCATTATTACCACTGCAGGTATTCAAATCACGCAAAAAGGTAGACTCCATATATGAAAGTAAAAGACCCGAAGAAGAAAAAGCCCAGCTTATTAATCAAGAATTTGAAAAACTCAAGGAAACGGTAGCAGAAGTACTAAATATATTAAATTC
>DHDL01000007.1:3537-3689 GCA_002399345.1 Thermoanaerobacterales bacterium UBA4877 | reverse complement strand
TACTAAATATATTAAATTCAAAGTTTGATACGGTACCTGGCGACCTTAAAGAGAAGATTTTAAGTATAGAAGATGAATCCAAACTAGATAACCTTTTTATGGCAGTGATTAAAAGCGATTCTATATCTGATATATATAGAATGATATGATAT
>DHDL01000007.1:0-3424 GCA_002399345.1 Thermoanaerobacterales bacterium UBA4877 | reverse complement strand
TAAGACTAAGTTAACAAAGATGGAGAGTCAGAGGATAGTTAAAAGGTCTGAAAGCCATTACAAATAATGGCTTTCAGACTTTTTTTTAGTTTGCTGCATCCTTTTTGATATCAGTGTCATTGTGGAATTTATTCCACTTAGAGAGTTAAAAATAAAAGCATTATTTATGCTCCAGTACTTGAACAAATTTTCCAATGATGTTTATCTCATCTACAGGGTATTTAACCGGCTGGTATGCGGAATTGGCTGAACGAAGTTCACATTCTTCACCATTTAAGTAATGCACCCAAGGGGGTGAGCTGGATGAAGCAATAATATGAACAGTGGCTGTCCAAGATGATAGAATATCAGTTTATTATAAACGTCATACTTGATGGACATAGCTGCATATAATCCTAATAACATCAAAAAAAGTAGTCTAATACGGCGCTGAAAATAACTAAAGTCTATTATCCAGGTTTGGAATTCTCTTTGACTAATAATCTTGCCAAGAGAATGTTCTGCAATGAGCTTTTTTTTACTACTTCTATATCTTATCCTGCAAAAACCTCCCATAGGGGTATGTCAGAGGAGGGAAGCAGGAATTACAATGGGCTTGCTTAGGACTTCAGTAGACTTAGAAAGCATAGAAGATGTTATTGCGGAATTTTATAAGGCATTAAATATTTAACTATAAAGGGAGAGGTAAAATGGAGAAAGAGTTTGCGAAGTTAGTTAATGAGTACAAGGAAGAGATCATCCAAACGGCCTCAGAGATGCTTAAGATTAACTCACAATCTACTCATGAAAGGGAATTAGCCGAGTATGTTGTGAAGAAAATGGAGGACTTAGGCTATGATGAAGTTGAGGTAGATCCTTACGGCAGTGTATTTGGAACCGTAAAAGGTACCGGTGGTGGTAGTTCTGTCACATTGAATTGCCATCTGGACGTAGTGGATGAAGGGGATAAAAGCATGTGGAAGTATCCACCCTATAGTGGGACTATTGCTGAAGGAAAGATTTGGGGTAGGGGTGCTTCAGATACAAAGGGAACTTTTGCTATACAGTTATATATACCGGTCATGCTGAAGAAAGCAGGTTTTTTACCAAAGGGAGATATTGTGGTGGCAGGAGTGGTGTCAGAAGAAATTGCTGGCTTTGGCGCTATGATGCAATCACGGAATGGTTATAAACTGACTGACTATGCAGTCTTAGGAGAGGCTACTGAAAATGATTTGGCCATTGGCAATAGGGGACGTTTATGTGCTGTGGTGACCATTAATGGTAAGTCCTGCCATGCCTCCATTCCCTCTGAAGGGAAAAACCCATTTGATTTCCTAGGGAAGTTTTTAATAGAATTGAAGACTATGAAGCTAGGAAAGGATCAATTCTTTGGATTATCTACAATGTCAGTCACGAATATAGAATCCTTTGAAGAGGGTACCAATATTATTCCTAACAAAGTGGTGCTGTACATTGATTACCGGCAATCAGCAATGGATACACAGGACGTTGTTTTAAGAAGAATTCAAGGGGTTATTGATAAATGCATGATGGAAGGAATAAGTGTGGATTTAAAAGCTTTATATTTCCCTTTGACAACCTATACAGGATTTAAAGGAAGAGGATTTCAAGGAGGATATCCATTTAGTGTGAGCCCGGATGAGCCTTATGTACAACTTTGTAAAAAGGCATTAGAAGAAGCCGTAGGGCATGAAATCAAAACTAAACCATGGATCTTTACGACTGATGCAGGACACTATGCAGCCAAGGGGGTTAAATGTATAGGCTATTCCCCTGCTGAAACAAAGTATTGTCATTCGATTAAAGATAATATAGATATTTCTATGATGGAAGAGGGTATTTTAGGATATTTGATATTGGCTACAGAATTGGGCAATCAAGAAAAGTAAGATAAAAATGACTAGCCATGGATGGAGAAGGGGGATAACATGGATTACAAAGTAGAAAAAGAAAAAAAGGCAAAAAAGTCTGGGATTAATCCCTATGTTTTAATATTTTCAGTGATTGTGTTAGCAGCCATATTAAGTTTTATAATTACACCGGGGAAATTAGAAAATGGTATCTATACGGCACTTCCCAAGAACAAACTTAATTTTAACAATCTGTTTAATATATTTAGGGCAGTCCCGTATGGGCTAAGGGATTCCGCAAGCATCTCGCTCGTTGTTCTTGTAGTGGGAGGGGCCCTGGAGATCTATAATAGAACAGGGGCTATAGATGCGGGAATTTCCGCTTTGGTAAATAAATTTGGTACCAACACACAGGCTATATTATTATGTGCCCTTTTAATCCTGTTTTCTGCCATAGGTGGTTTTTTAGGATGGATAGAAACGTTAATCCCTTTTGTTCCTTTAGTTATAGCGGTAATATTAGCCCTGGGGTATGATAGTCTCACGGCCGTGGCAGTTCCTATTGTGGGCCTCATGGGTGGATTTATGGCTGGGCCCACTAATATACTTACCGTTGGTGTTTGTAATGAAATCCTTCAGGAAATAGGAGCTTTGCCAAAAGGCGGGGACCTCTTTGTAGGACTTAGTTACCGTATTATTATTTGGATAGCGGTTACGGCGGTCAGCATAATATATATCTTAAGTTATGGTAATAAGGTTCGAAAGGATCCAACAAAGAGTTTGGTTGCCGATGTAGATGTCTCGGATATAAAAACCAATAAAAACACAGACCAAAGCAAGGATGTCAAAATGACGATTACGCGTGTATTAGTATTGTTGACCATTTTATGTGCTATGGTATTGTGTGTTATTGGCTTGAAGTTTGGAATTAACGGGGTTGTATGGTCCGTTGATGATGTTTCAGCAGTTTTCTTTTTATCAGGCATAATAGCAGGAATAATTGGCAGAATGGACGCAGGGGTTATTGCTGATTCGTTTATTGAAGGTGCTAAAAATGCTCTAGGCGGTGCTTTTATTATAGGTGTAGCCAGGGGAGTTTACTGGGTATTGGATACTGCAAATATTAACGCTACAGTTATCCATTCTGCAACAGAGTTATTGAAGGGAACTTCCCCTTTAGTTGCATCCATAGGAATTGTAATTATTGTAAGCTTTATCAATGGGTTAATACCTTCCGGAAGTGGAAAAGGAGTGCTGCTTACCCCAATTCTCGGTCCTATTGGACTGAATTTAGGACTTTCTCCTGCAACTACTGTTTTGGCATATCAGTTTGGCGATGGTATAACCAATATGTTTTGGTTTACATATGGGACTTTGCTAATTTTCCTAAGCTATGGAAAGGTTCCCATCAATAAGTGGTATAAGTTTTTTACGCCGCTGATGTTGATATTTTTCATGATGGCCTTTATATTCTTAGCAATTGCTATAAATATCGGACACTAGGAAGGTACAAGGCAGTCATTACAAATAATGGCTTTCAGACCTTTTTGTTTGTAGTTTGCTGCATCCTT
>DHDL01000023.1:28832-123207 GCA_002399345.1 Thermoanaerobacterales bacterium UBA4877 | reverse complement strand
TGCTGTATCACGTGTCCCTTCAGGAAGAAGCACCGAAAAGGCAGCAGGTTATAAAACCTAAAAATGACAACACAAACACACCTGTGCAGCAGCCTGTAAAAAATGACGGTAAAAAGATAGGAAGGAACGATCCGTGTCCCTGCGGAAGCGGCAAGAAATATAAGAACTGCTGCGGCAGGAATGTAAAGAAAGCCATATAAAGGAGTTGATAATTGTGCTTGAGGATTACAAATTATTGATAGACAAACGCAAAAAGGATATTGACGAAATGGGGGTTTCACTTTGACGTCGCCGGAGCTAAGCGCAAGATAAGGGACTTAGAGAAAGAGATGGCGAAGCCAGATTTTTGGGATGATCCTGCAAAATCAAAAAAGATCAACAAACAGCTTAAGACTTTTAAAAACAGGATTGACGAATACAATGAAATGCAAAGCGAATGGGAGGATCTTGAGGCGCTTGTAGATTTGGGCCTGGAGGAAGAGGAGGAAAGCTTAGAAGTTGAAGTTAAGGAAGCCTATAACTCTTTTGAAGAAAAGATGGAAAGTTTAAGGATCCAGATACTCTTAGGCGGACGTTATGATACCAATAACGCCATAGTAATGCTCCACGCCGGTGCGGGAGGTACCGAGGCCCAGGACTGGGTGCAGATGCTTTACCGCATGTATACAAAATGGACTGAGAAAAAAGGATACTCCATCGAGGTTTTAGATGAGCTTCCTGGTGAAGAAGCGGGAATAAAGAGCATCACATGCCGCATCTCGGGAGATTATGCCTATGGTTACCTGAAGGCGGAGAAGGGCGTGCACAGGCTTGTCAGGATATCACCCTTTGATGCGGCAGCCAGACGCCATACATCATTTGCCATGGTAGAGGTGCTGCCCGAGCTGGATGACGACGTCGAGGTGGATATTAAGCCGGAAGACCTTAAGATAGATACCTATCGGTCCAGCGGCGCCGGAGGACAGCATGTAAATAAGACGGACTCGGCGGTAAGGATCACCCATATACCTACCGGTGTTGTGGTGACCTGCCAGAACGAACGCTCGCAGATATCCAACAGAGAGACGGCAATGAATGTACTCAAGGCAAAATTGCTGGAGATCAAGGAACGCGAAAGGCTGGATAAGGTCAGTGAAATCAAAGGCGAGTATAAAGAAATCGGATGGGGAAACCAGATACGCTCATATATCTTCAACCCATACAGCATGGTGAAAGATCATAGGACCGGCGTTGAGATAGGCAGTACGCAAAAGGTTATGGATGGGGATATCGATAAATTCATAAACGCATATCTGAAAATGGAAAAAGGAATTAAAAGCTCTGAAGAGTAAGTGCGTATTTTATTGGACTTAAGTTAAGCTGGGGGCAGATTGTCTTTGCCCCGGCATTTTAACGCTTTTCTAACGTTATGGCTTGATTCATTTCAGTTTGTGATGCAGCTCACGTATATTTCATTATTAAAATTAAATAAGGGGGGAAAACGTATGAAGCCTGTTATTGGAGTTACGATGTCCATAAATTTTAAGGATAAACGTTTTTATGTAAATGATACATATGTTGAGGCTGTGACTGCAGCAGGAGGAATTCCGGTGATGCTTGCCCCTCAGCTGGATGAGGATTATGTATATGGGGCAATTGACAAGCTGGACGGTCTTTTGCTAAGCGGTGGCGGAGATATTGACCCGGCTTTTTTCAATGAAGAAGATATGGACCTGAGCAAAAATATGTCCCGGAAGAGGGATATCATGGAACTTAAATTTGTCAAAGCAGCTGCCGGTATGGATATGCCTATACTGGGTATATGTAGGGGATGCCAGATAATCAATGTGGCTATGGGCGGCAGTCTATATCAGGATATTTCACTAAAAAAAGGTGTTTTTAACCACGAACAGAACCGGGATGAACCGGGGTGGTATCCTTATCATGATATCATACTGGATGAAGGATCAAAAATTTATGGTATACTTGGGCAGAGAACTATAAGCGTAAATAGTTTGCACCATCAAGCAATAAAACAACCGGGGGAAGGTATTAAGATAACTGCTTCATCCCGGGATGGCGTAGCCGAGGTGATAGAGGATACCGTCCATACCTTTATTCTGGGTGTACAGTTTCATCCTGAAAAGATGTTTGGAAAGGACATGAGGTTTCTACCTATTTTTGATGCGCTTATTTCCGCATCGTCAAAAGGAGGGGTATATAATGTCTGAAGAGCTTGTCTTTGTTTATCGCGGTGATCTTGTGGAGGATATCCACAGGGGTGATATAGCGGTGACGGATGCGGAAGGCCATATCATAGCATCCGCAGGGGATATAGGTAAGAGAAGTTATATGAGGTCTGCTGCTAAACCGATACAAGCGGCATGTGTAGTTTTAAGCGGGGCTATGGAAGAGTATGGGTTAACAAAGAAGGAACTGGCTATAATATGTGCTTCCCACCGAGGTGATAGCGAGCATGTAAAGACTGTAAACAGTATACTTAAAAAACTCGGTTTGGATAAATCCTATCTTAAATGCGGTATTTTGCAACCATTGGACAGGAAAAGAGCAAATGATATGATAAGGGATGGTTTGGCATTTGATGAGGTGACGTGCAACTGTTCCGGTAAACACTCGGGTATGCTGGCAACCTGCCTTAAAAAGGGTTATCCCCTGGAAGACTATACAGACACGGATCATCCTCTGCAAAAGGATATACTCAAAATAATATCGGTCTATTCTAAGATGAAAGAAGAGGAGATATCCATAGGAATCGACGGATGCGGGGTCCCGGTATTCGGTATGTCTGTTTACAATATGGCGATGGCCTTTGCAAATATGGCGGACCCGTCGGATCTTCCGGATAGTTATCGAAACGCGTCTGAGGAAATAATAGATGCCATGGTAACCTACCCGGAAATGATTGCGGGCAAAGAAGGTTTTGACACACAGCTCATGCAAGTTACCAAGGGAAGGCTGTTTTCTAAAATAGGTGCGGACGGAGTCTTATGCGTTGGAATAAAGGAGAAAGGATGGGGCCTGGCCGCTAAAATAGAAGATGGAAGTGCATCTTCATCCTACTGCGCGGTGTGTGAGGCTCTTTTCCAATTAGGAGTACTCACAGATAGCGAGATAGAGCAACTTAAACCATTCCATTATAAGGTCGTATATAATAATCATAAAGCGGCGGTTGGCAAATATGTACCGGACTTCAATCTGAATATATATTAATTATATTTTTTACAATTAATTTTTAACTTGTGTATTACAGACTTAAATTGTAAAATATATATATTAGTATATAGGAGGTGCTTAAAATGCCGCAGATCACATCGCTGGGTAAGGTCGATATTTCAAATGAGGTTATAGAGCAAATAGCGGGTGCCGCTGCGTCGGAAATTTACGGCGTAAAAAATATGGCCAGTAAAAATACGATGGATGCATTAAGCGAACTGATAAAAAAAGACAACCCTGCAAAGGGTGTGAGTGTAGTCAGGGATGACGACGGGCTGACAATAAGTATCCATATAATGATAGATTATGGTGTTAATATGCAGACGGTAGGTAACAATATAATTGAAAGAGTAAAGTATACAGTAGAACAAATGACCGGGGAACCTGTAAATAAAGTTATTATTAATGTAGATGGCGTAATCGGATGAAGGGGGTTTCGCTTACTTGTTGAACTCGAAAGAATACAGAGGACGATTGGAAGGAGCACTCAAGGAGCTTTCTAAAAATAAAGAGTATATAAATTCATTGAATGTTTTCCCGGTGCCGGACGGCGACACCGGATCAAACATGCTGGCTACTTTGGAAAGGGCTGCGGCTGAGGTAAGAAAGTGTGGCGATTCGCCTGTATCCGATCTTACAGAAGCGGCAGCCTTCGGTTCTCTTATGGGTGCAAGAGGAAACTCGGGAGTAATACTTTCTCAGCTGCTCCGGGGTTTTGCTGACGGCTGCAAGGGTAAAGATCAACTTGACATAAAAGACTTTGCAGCAGCTATAGATAGCGCAGTAAAAAAAGCATATAAAGCCGTAAATAAGCCGGTGGAGGGTACAATGCTCACAGTGGCCAGAGAGGTTGCGTCCAAAGCAAGAAGTTTATCTGGCAGAATGGATGAGGATGTTTTCTTTAAGGAGATACTCAATGCTGCGGAAGATGCATCGGCGAAGACACCGACTAAACTTAAGGTATTACGCGATGCCGGTGTGGTTGATTCCGGCGGAGAGGGATTAACTTTGATATTAAAGGGTATGCTTAATGCCGAGACAATTTCAGATTCGGAGGCTAAGGATACCGTTTTAGATACCGGTGTATATAATCCTGACATTAAATATACCTACTGTACTGAACTTATCATAAACTCCAGTGAGGATAAGGTCCCTTATCTTAAGGGGAGGCTTAACCGCCTGGGCGACTCTATGATCGTCGCAGGCAGTGGAAATATCATAAAACTGCATATTCACACCAACGAACCTGGAAGGGTTATAGACATAGCCAAGGCTTTAGGGGAACTCTATGATATAAAGATCGACAATATGAAAAGGCAGCACAGGGAGACGCTTTTCCACGAGATGGTTCCCTATGGGTTTGTGGTAGTGGCGGAAGGCGATGGATTTACGGATATGTACGGCAATATAGACCATGTGGCGATTGTAAAAGGAGGGATAACTTCCAACCCTAGTGTGGAGGAGATAAAATCTGCTGTCGAAGGTCTTAATGCCCGTAATGTGTATATTTTCCCTGGTAATAAAAACATTGTCATGACAGCCCGGAAGGTTGAGGATCTTTTAGGTACGCCGGTCCATATCCTGCCCACGACATCCATTTCCGAGGCCGCCGTGGCCATATCGGTCTTTGACCCTGAAGGAGATTACGGGGAAAATATGCCCAAAATGCAGGAGGCATTAGCCCAAGCTGCCATAGGCAGTGTTGCATCAGCATCAAAGGATGCAACCATAAACGGGTATAAAATAAAGATGGGTGATTACCTAGCCGTAAAGGGTAAGGATGTACTTGGCAGTGCAGACATGAAGGAGAAAGCACTTTTATTATTGCTTTCTAGTATGATTTCCGGCAGCGAATCTTTTGTAACAGTATATACTTCATCAAAAGAAATGGATGAAAATGTACAGAAAGAGATAAAAGAAAAATATCCCGAGGTTGAGTTTGCATTTGAATACGGCGGCCAGCCTCTTTATGATTATATAGTTTGTAAGGAGGACTGATTATGAGCATTTGCATTGTAACAGACAGTTGTGCAGACCTGCCGGAGGAATTTGTGAGCAGGTATAATATTTCGGTGGCGCCGTTTTTAAGCATCTTTGAAGATAAAACATACAGGGACGGTGTTGATATTACACCCCAACAGTTTTATGAAAAGCTGGCTCGGTCGAATTATATTCCGACAACGGGCATGGTGACACCCGGCTATTTCAGCGAAATGTTTGCTGGGCTGCTAAGGAAGTATGATACCGTCATTGCCTTGATATTTGATTCTAAGTTGAGCGGCGCCTATAATTCGGCTGTTACCGCTGCAAAGAACTTTCCTGAGGATGCTGTAGCGGTGGTGGATACAAAGGGAGCCACGCTTGGACAAGGCCTTACCGTTATCAAGGCTGCGTGTATGGCCGATCAAGGTGCCACTAAAGAAGAGATTTTAAAAGAAGCAAATCGCATGGTAGACGATATAAGGTATGCCATAGTGCTGGGTAGTCTTGATTATCTCCATAAGGGCGGCAGGCTTTCATCATCTCAGAGGATAGTCGGCAATGTTCTTAATATAAAACCCATAATGGGCCTGGATGATGGCACGCCTTATATAATGGAGAGGGCCAGGGGTATGAAAAGGGCCTATAGGTTTGTCGTGGACTACATTAAGAGCTTTGATACAAGCCTGGAGGGTAAAACAATAGGGCTTAGTTATACCAACGCTGTCAAGGAAGGTAACGAACTGGAAAGAATTATAAAGGAGAACTTCCATCCCGCTGAGATCGTAAAATCCCAGGCAGGCGCTGCAATTGGTACACATGTAGGCCCGCAGACTATAGGAGTGTATTTTGAAAGATAATGATAAGAAGTGATACCCGGCCTGATATCAGGCCGGGTATTCGTTTGTACAGAATAATTAGCTATTATCATGCAGTATGTACTCTTTTAATTTTTTCAGTGCCCTTCTTTTATATTTGCTTACGGTTTGTTGGGATATACCTAACCTTGCGGCAATCTGCCTTTGAGGTACGCCGTTTTCTATGGTCAGTTTTACTATTATGCGCTCATTATTATTTAATATGGATAATGTCTGCTCATAGGATAGTTCGTCAATCAAATCGTCTATGTTATCATCGGATGGTATTATATCCAAGGGTATCAATAGATGATCGGCGTCGCTATAGTTTATAGGTTTATCAAGTATAAGGAGCTCATTTTGCCTGATTGCGGAATTCTTACGATATAGCTTAAATGCCTCTCTTTGAATGCCTGTTTTAAAGTAATTCACTATTTTAGCTTCCTCAATATCTGGCTCCGGTTCACACAATAACTCTGTCATAATACTCATCTCCTTTTTCATAGACTTTGTTATATAGATTTATGCCTTTTTATCATTTTTATAAGTGATTTAATAAGCTCATCGGACAAATCATAGGAATTATTACTGCGTGAATACTTTTTTATTAGCGGCATGAATCTGTTTATGATTTCAGTCATGGCTTCATTGTCTCCTGATTGTGCTCTTTTCACTAATTCTTTAAGCTTTTTGCTCATGGTTTGAGTCCCCCATTCTTACCGTCAAGACTTTTCATTTTGCTTGTTTTCTGCGCTGTTGCAGCGATAAGCAGACCATTGAGAATGTAAAGCGGTATTTCTTTTAATTGAAAGTCTGCGTTTACTAAATGGGGTAATACGATCAGAGTCTCAGCAATTATATAATAGATAAGGTATGCCGGTACTTTCTTGAAAAAAGCTATATTTTCGATAAACCCGGCAATCAATATGGTTGCGGCAACGCCTCCTGCTAAAGTCTCGAGGTAAGAATAAGTAAATATTGTATCCATAATCTCACCTCATAAAATTTGCCTTCTATATATTAAAGAGCATGGCCTGCCATATTTTACTACTGTATTTTCTCCATTTTTACTACATTTTGTAAACAATATTAATGATTGTATATATATTATACATATGCACTATTCCAGTGTAAATGAATGTTACATAAATTTAATATATATAAAATAACTAGAATTTCGGTTATTAATGAAGCACTTTTTTGGGATTATTAACTATAGGAATAACATACTATTTTGTTCATTATGTGCTATTAGTAAAATATTAATATGATTAATCAAAAGAGTATAAATTGAGGGGAGATAATTTTATGTGGCATGGAAGTTATATCCCGTGGTATAAGTGTTTTTGGTATAGACTGAATGTAACTAATATGTTAATGGAGAAAAGTATACAAAGATAGGATTGACATTCTTATCACATATTGCTACTATTATAATAGGGGAAAACGATAACATCAGAACAAAGTTATGGATCCAGGTCTTTCTTGATACTTTTGGCAGGAAGTTTTTTAAGATGCCACAATATATTATTGTAAAAAGAAGGGGGGAGAGATTAAAACGGCACATGCGGTTCTGATTCAAAGTTGTATGTTTTAGACATCATGGGAGGATCTGTTATATAATTTCATAAGGGTTAGTATAATATTTATGAGGATTCATGACAGTATAGTTTTGATGGGCTAAATGATTGCTAATCAAAAAAGCGTAGGTCGTAAGAAATTATTTTTGATTTTAGGAGGTAATTGGTTATGTCAAAGTTTGAGATGCCTAAATATCATCATCCGGATTTTACACAGGAGATGTTTGCTAATGCACCGGATGTAAAATATAAGCCGGCAGAGAAAGATGGAGTAGTCCCGGAATATTATCATAGTACATCTATGTATCCAGAATACTTTAAAATCAATGGAAAATGGAAATTAGCTGAGGAAAGCCGCATGGATTCTTGTGTAATCCTTTGTGACGACGGACATCTTGAAGTTTTGGAGCCCAGGAATATAAAAAAAGATGACAAAGTTCTTTTGGGGAGAACGGAGAGATGTGAGGAAGGTATTTATATGCACTGTCACGGTTTCGAGGAAACCTGCGAGAAACTGGATGACCAGTTTGTTTTTCGTCAGGGAAGAAGCCGAGAGACATCTTATGCGCGCGACTATGACAGATTAATTGAATTAATGAAATATGAAAAAGAGCACGGGGGCAAGATTGTATGGGCAATGGGACCGGCATTTGCTTTTGATAAAAGTGCAAGAGCGGCAATGCAGGCACTTGTAGAGAATGGATATGCACAAGGACTTCTGGCCGGTAATGCTTTGGCAACACATGATTTGGAAGGTGCCCTTTTACACACTGCTCTCGGACAGGATATTTATACACAGGTATCACAGCCAAATGGTCATTACAATCACTTGGATGTATTGAATAAAGTAAGAAGAAGCGGCTCTATTCCGCAATTCATGAAGGATTATGACTTGGACGATGGTATTATTTGTAGTTGTGTAAATAACAATGTACCATTCGTTCTTGCAGGATCTATCCGTGATGATGGACCGCTTCCGGAGGTTATTGGAAATGTTTATGAGGCTGCAAATGCTATGAGAGATGTAGTACGCGACGCAACTACGGTGATCTGTCTGGCAACTATGTTACATACAATAGCAGTTGGCAATATGACACCTTCCTTCCGTGTGCTGAAAGACGGAACTATCCGCCCGTTATATTTATATGCGGTTGATGCGGAAGAGTTTGTTGTAAATAAACTTTTGGATAGGGGAAGTTTATCTGCCACGACAATGGTAACTAATGTTCAGGATTTTATTACCCATGTTACAAAAGGGCTTGGTTTGATGGATTAAACAATTAATTTGAGAGGGGAAGGGACATGGCCAAGAAGAATGTGTCTGGGAAACTGGCATTAATATTTGTAGCCGTTGCTTGGGGAAGTTCCATGGTTGTCATCAAGGGATCTACTGATACGTTACCACCGGGTTTGTTGCTTACATGTCGTTTTACTATAGCAAGTGCGATGCTGGCAATCGCGAATGGGAAAAAGCTAAAACAGATTGACAAAGAATATATTAAGAGTGGAATTTTTATCGGTGTGTGTCTGTTCATGGCGTACTTTACACAGACGATGGGTGTTATGCTCGAGATGCCAGGGAAGAGCCATTTCCTTTCTTCTGCATACTGTGTGTTTGTACCGTTCATCGGATGGTTTGTTTTGAAAGAAAAACCGAAGATCTATCATATAATAGCAGCGATTATGTGTGCAATAGGTATTATTATGGTATCTCTAGTAGGAAGCTTTAGCCTTAGCTTTGGTGATACCTTCTCTATTATCAGTTCCGTATTCTGGGCAAGTCAGATTATTGCGATTGCGAAATGGGGAAATGATAAAGATCCGTTATTGATTACAATGCTTCAATTTGTAGTCTGTGCAGTTCTTGCTTGGATTTTTACACTGACGATGGAAGATCCTGGTGCAGTTAAATGGAATATAGGTGCGGTCAGCGGTGTGTTGTATTTGGGATTAGTTTGTTCAGGATTATGTTTCCTGTTACAGACAATTGCGCAAAAGACGGAGAATCCAACCAGTGTTTCCATTATATTGAGTTTTGAGAATATATTTGGCCTTATATTCGGGGCTATATTCTTTAATGAGAAATTTACGCTGCAATCTATTATAGGTTTTGTACTCATGTTTGTTGCAATTATTATATCGGAGACAGAATTGTCATTCTTAAAAAAGAAAAAGGTTACGGATAGCGAATAATTGTTTAAGGTTGCCATATAATTTTTGTGGCAGTCTCTCTATATATGGCGGGAGAAAGTCCCGTCCCCGCCTGGGGATTACAAGCTGGTTATTAAGCACGGTCTACAAATCAAACTGTCAGATACAGTTATTAAATTTTGGGTGGAGGATACTCTGCTGCCAGAGGAGAACAGAGACCATGCACTATCTGGCAATGGGGCAAAGTATCGAGAATGCTACATTCAGAGTGATTGGCTACTGGTCTACCGGATTTAGGGGATGTGTTTATATTAACCTTGGTACTGACTGAAGCTCATATATTTGGAAAGTAGTTAGCGGCTTAATAAAAAGGCACTTGTTCGAGTGCTTTTTTATTAATTTTTTTTGTAATACTGATACAGGGTACACTTTATCATTCCATTATACAGCTTCCTTCTTTTACTGGCTGGACGTCCGAATAGTTTTTCAAAGTTTTCATTGTCGCTGAGTATATAGTATGACCATTCGGGCGCTATTTCTTTAAAGGCCAGGCCCATGTCCCGGTAGAGCTTCTCCGATTCGCTCTGGTTGCCTATCCTTTCCCCGTAGGGTGGGTTGCATATGATATATCCGGTTTTATCCCGCAGGTATATGTCCCGCATGTCGGTACGCTTGAAGGATATGAATTTATCCATGCCTGCCTTCTTGGCATTGCTGCGTGAAAGCTTTATGGCCTGGCCATCTATATCCGAACCCATTATATTTAAATCCGCATTTGTGTCTTGAAGAGAGTGTGCCTCTTCCCGGGCGCTTTTCCATAGCTTGGCCGGTATCCTGTTCCAGCTTTCAGCTGCAAATTCCCTCATTATACCCGGCGCGGTATTGGTGCCCATAAGCGCGGCTTCTATCGGTATGGTACCCGAACCGCAGAAAGGATCGCAAAGCGACTGGGAAGATTTCCATCTGCTCAGCTCTATCATGGAGGCTGCCAGTGTTTCACGCAGTGGGGCCTTTACGGAAAGCTCCCTGTACCCCCTCTTGTGCAGGCTGGGCCCGCTTGTGTCTATCATCAGTGTGACCTCGTTCTTTATTATGCCAAAATGTATTTTGTATTGTGAGCCGTCCTCATCAAACCAACTCTTTTTATATCTGTCCTTCATGCTTTCCACTATGGCCTTCTTTATAATGGCCTGGCAATCCGGTATGCTGAAAAGCGTTGAGCGCAGGGAGTATCCATTAACCGGAAAGTTTGCATCAACGGGAAGCCAATCCGCCCAGGGAAGCGCCTTTGTACCCTCAAAGAGTTCGTCGAAGGTTTCTGCTTTAAAATCACCTAACTTTATAAGAACTCTCTCGGCACACCTTAGCCAGAGGTTGGTACGGCAGATGGCCAGCTCATCTCCCTTGAATGTCACCTTGCCGTCCTGTATGCTGAGGTCTTTATAACCCAGCTGTCTTAGCTCTTTTGCAACCATTGATTCTACTCCGAAAAGCGTGGTCGCTATGATATCTATTTTTGCCATCTTATCTTTTCCTTTCATTAATTAATAAACATTATTAATTATACAGTTATTTGGCAGGTAAATAAAGGCCAAAAAAACTTGTTGATTTTTTAACATACTCGTGTTAATATAAACGTGTAAATTGAATATGAAGACAATAACTTCAGGGCAGGGTGTGATTCCCGACCGGCGGTAAAGCCCGCGAGCCGAAAGGCAGATCCGATGAAACTACGGAGCCGACAGTACAGTCTGGATAAAAGAAGTGTTTTGTTTGTGAGAGTTAATCCTGGAGGTTAGTGTCTTCAGGATTTTTTTATAGGAGGAGATCATATGGAAATGGTTCACAGAAGAACAGCGGCTATTGTCAAGACCGGATTGCTTTCCGCCGCTGCAACAGTACTTATGTTTATTGAGTTCCCGCTCCCTGTTTTTCCCGCGTTTTTGCAGCTGGATTTGAGCGAGGTGCCTGCTTTGCTGGGAAGTTTCGCATTGGGCCCCATGGCCGGCATATTGATTGAACTGATAAAGAACTTGCTTCATATAGCAATAAAGGGCACATCTACGGCGGGCGTCGGTGAGCTGGCAAATTTCCTTGTCGGCAGTGCGATGGTTGTGCCAGCTGGCATCATGTATAGAAAGAAAAAGACAAAACATACCGCCGTTGTTTCCATGATTGCTGGAACCGTGCTAATGGCGGTCGTGGGATGCTTCTTTGATTACTATGCACTTTTTCCAATGTACAAGACGCTTATGGGTATACCCATGGACTCTATTATAGAGATGGGAAGTAAATTAAATCCCATGATTGTCAATTTGAAGAGCATGATGGTTCTCTGCGTTGCACCCTTTAATATTTTAAAAGGGCTTATTGTGTCCTTGATAACCCTGTTATTGTATAAAAAACTGTCACCCATACTCCACAGTTAAATAAGAGGTTCTCATATTTTATCCATCCGTTTCATATATTTGGTGTATGCAAAGGAGGAGTTAAGGTATGAGGACCCTTATTTTTTTGCTTATTTTGGCTCTTTTGCCTGTATACGGCTGCGGAGGCAGGGCCACTAAAAGTGTAGACAAGCAGCCGTATACCGAGCCTGAGCACATAGAAGATGATGTGGATAACGAGGGCGGCGGGGTGATAGACGGCAAGACCGTCATGATAAATGTCTATATGACCAAATATAAAAAGGTCATCTCCATGCCTTTTGAGGAATATGTTAAAGGGGTTGTGGCTGCGGAAATGCCTGCCGCCTTTGAGAGCGAGGCACTTAAGGCTCAAGCCGTTGCTGCGAGGACATATGCCCTGTCCCGGCTTAAGGAGTTTGCAGGTACAGGGTGCAGCCAGCACAAGGGCGCCGATATTTGTACAAACCCTGCACATTGCCAGGCCTATACGGAGAAGGAAGACATGAGGAAGGCCTGGGGCAAGAACACCGATTACTATTGGGAAAGGGTGTCCGATGCCGTCGAGGGCACCAAGGGTATGGTAGCCATGTATGAGGATCTTCTTATTGACCCGGTATTTCATGCCATATCGGGGGGGAGGACGGAAAACTCCGAGGATGTATGGAGGAGCAAGATACCTTATCTGCGCAGCGTGTCCAGCCCCTATGAGCAGGAGGCAAGCAAATTCAGTAGCAGTAAAGAATTCTCGAAGTTGGAGTTTATCCGTATACTGAGGAATAATATATCAGGTCTTAGGTTAAATCCGATTGCAATGCAGTCCGGTATAAAGATACTCAGCCATACCGCAGGCGGCAGGGTGAAGGCTATGAAGATCGGCAACAAGGTTATATCCGGCCAGGCCTTTCAGGGTTTTATGGGACTGAATTCCAACAATTTTACCCTGCGTATTGACAGGAATTCTGTAATAATAAATGTCAAAGGCTACGGTCACGGGGCGGGAATGAGTCAGTACGGAGCAAACGGCCTGGCCAAGCACGGTTACAATTACATAGGTATATTAAAACATTATTATTATGGCATAGAGGTAACCGATATGTGGCATGTTTTAGAAAATTAAATGTATTAAACCTCCAACAAATGGTTATACTACCCGTTGGAGGTGGAATTATGAAAAGGATCTCGGAATGGTGGAAAAAAATATGTGGCGTAATGAAAACCCAGAGTTTCTTTGTGATATTATTTGTATGTATTGCAGCGTTGGCAGTGACCGCCATATATGTTACTACATATAACAGAAACAGAGTATCGCAGAAACCTTTAAGTGACCTTTATAGCCTGGAAGGCTCCATGAAGAAGGATGAGAATAAGGCAGACACAAACAAAGCAGACCGGACGAATGAGGATGATCAAAAGGCGCAGGAAGATGCGGGAAAAACCACTGCGCAGGAGACATCTGCGAATGCTCAGCCTTCGACGCAGACACCGGATTCACAAAAAACTAAATCTCCTTCCGGTATAGAACCTGTAATGGCGCAGAAGAAGGATGTGCAAGCGAAGGCCACGGCCTGGAAAAAACCTGTTGACGGAGTGCCAGGCAATGGATTTTCCACTGATAAACTTGTTTATTCTAAGACGTTGGATCAGTGGACAACCCACAATGGCATGGATATAAAGAGTGCATTTGGGGACGACGTGGCAGCGGTAACGGACGGTACGATCAAAAAGGTCTATACGGATGGCAAAATGGGTGTGACTGTGGACCTGGACACAGGAAGCGGTGTGACGGCACGCTACAGCAATCTTGATAATAGCCTTGAAGTGGAGCAAGGTCAGAGTGTGAAGGCGGGAGATGTCATAGGCAAGATAGGAAATACCGCCTTGTTTGAGATATCAGACGGCGATCATCTTCACTTTGAAGTTTTAAATAATGGGAAATACGTAAATCCTGCCCAGTATGTTAAATATTAATTTACGGTACGGGGACAGAAGATGAAAGGTTCGGTTGAATTTGCCGGGCCTTACTTTTTTATTGTTCACTTTTGGCAAAGGCATAGACTCTATTGTTCTACACGATATTTGAAAGGCATATATATATAGCGATGCCGGATAGAAGGGGGCCTATGCATGAAAGACTATATAGAAGACCGGGTTATCAAAATAGCAAATTACATAATCGACACCAATGCCACCGTAAGGGAAGCAGCAAAGGTTTTCGGAGTAAGCAAAAGTACAGTACATAAAGATGTTACTGATAGACTGGAATCGATAAATCCATTAATATATGAAGATGTAAAGAAAGTCTTGCTTAAAAATAAGGCTGAAAGACACATAAGAGGCGGAAGGGCTACTCATATGAAATATAAGTCCGCAAAGGAAGGTAATAGTCTGCCGTAATGGCAGACTCATTTTTTAAAAGCGTCAGGTAATTTGCACCCGGCGCTTTATATTTTCCCAATCTTTTGTATATGTCCTCTGCGGCCAGGCCCCTTGCCGTTATGACAGGCGCCTTTGTCCTTATGTCCTCTGTACCCGTCATATTGCTGTATAGACCTGTCGTGACTATGGCATCATACTGCTCGCCTGATGCCGGCAAATCATTATCCTCCCGGCATTTATTATCCCCAATATTGCCTGCGCTATGAAACGGCGCATTATATATCCGCATCAGTACACATCAAAGCAGCTGTCCCCGATAAATTCCCTAAGCAGTGAGTTATGGGGGATCACCGCCTCCGCCTCATCGTCCATAGGCAAAAAGCACGACAATATATCAAGCAGTATGGAAGCCATGGCATACTCCGGCTTATCATGCGGCACGGAGGACAGAAGAGGCTGGGCATACCTTTTGAGTACAGGCAGCTCATATGGAAGGAAGGAGTTGAACATCACGTCGGCCTCCTCCTGGTAGGGGAATATATTGTCCTCCTCGCCCTTTCTCACGTCGTTCCACATGCTGAGCGTTATCAAGGCATCTGCACCTCTGAAGCTGTGATCCCTGACGATCCTGCGTATCAGTCGGCTGTAGGTGGTCGGTATCCTGTTGCTCTCGTCTATGTTAAGCTGGGTAAGGGCACTTATATATATCTTGAACTTCATATTCTTGGGTATGGAGGAAGTAAGCCGCTCATTCAAGCCGTGTATCCCTTCTATAATTACAGGTTGATTTGTATTCAGCTTTATTGGTTTTGTAAATTGTCTGATTCCCGTTTTAAAGCTGAATACAGGCAGTCTAACCTCTGAGCCCTGTATGAGTGAGGCCATGGAGGCATTAAAAAGACTCAGATCCAAAGCGTCTATAGACTCGAAATCGTACTCACCGTTTTTATCTTTAGGGCAGAGCTCCCTCGGCAGATAGAAGTTATCGAGGGATATGGAAATCGGCATTAAGCCGTTGACACGTAGCTGTATCCCCAGTCTTCTTGCAAATGAGGTCTTGCCAGATGAAGAAGGGCCGGCTATACATATAAGCTTAATGTCGCCGATGTTTTTAGTTATCATGTCCGCTATCTCCGCAATCTTTTTTTCGTGCAGGGCCTCGGAAATCAGTATGATGTCTCCGGCCTCGCCGGATTCGATATATCGGTTTAAGGATGATGCATAGCCTATATCCAGTATCTTGCCCCAGTTTTCACTTTCCTTGAAAATACCCGACAGTTTGGGAAGATCTTTAAATTCCGGCAGTGCATCCGGATTTTTCATGTGTGGGTAGAGTAGCAACAGGCCGGGCAGATAATATTTAAGCGCGAAAAGCCGGAGATAGCCGGTGGAGGGTACCACCGGCCCATAGAAAAAGTCTGAGTATCCACCCAGGGAATATACGGCAAGACCGCCTTTTTTGTATTCCAGTATATCTGTTTTTTCAGAATATTTGCCGCCGGCAAAAATGTTTTTTACATCATTCACATTCATATTCCTATATGTAATGGGCAGATCCTGCTCTATGATTCTGGCCGTCCTGCCTTCCAGCTCGCTTACTATGGGCTGCGTAAGCTTAAGGCCATTCACCTCGCAATACAGGCCGTTGCCCAGCGAATGTTCTACTGTAAGGACTGCCTCGGGGTATAGGTTGTATAAAGCCTTGGACAGTACAAAGGCAATACTCCGCGAATATATCCTCTCACCGTCCTCGCAGCCCAGGTCTATAAAATGAATGCCGCAGTTTTTTCTCACACTCTCGCCCAGATTCACGAGTTTATTATCCAGTGTGGCAGCCAGCACCCGGCTGTATTTATTACCGAGCACCTCTTTAGCCATGTCTATGATCCTGCAGCCCGCAGGGAAATCATGCACTTTGCCCTCTATCATCACATGCATTATTTACATCTCCTTATATATGGCTTACCGACTACGGAGGGTGAAATCTCTCCTGACTATATTATATCAGTGTGATATGCGTAATAAACCATATTTTTCGTGAGCTCAGTTAAGTTTCTATTTTCGCGGCACAGACATGAGGCTGTTTAGCAGCTATTGATAAGTCAAGAGTTTGCGGGGATTTTTTGGTCCGGACAAACTCGTTTTTTATTGCCTATAAAAATGAAAAGCCTGTCTGGATATGCACTGGGGCCGCGGCATATCATCAGACAGGTTACAGTATGGAGACTGTTTTTCACTACACTTATATTCTAACACAATATTCGAAGTAAATGGTTAACAAAGTGTTAAGAATTTATTACAATAATGTTACGAAAAACATTTTGAGTGGAAATTATGCACCTACTCCAAAAAAGTTTTGTACCAGAAGACCGAACAGGTAGGATATTACTGCCGCGCCTAGTCCGGATATAACCATCTCTGCTATCTTGCCTTTTACGTTGGGGTTGCCTGCCGTTATGGAGACGACCGTGGCAACAATGGACAGGGCCAGGCCTGCAAGCACTGCGGAAAGTGCCAGCGCTGCAAAGGATGAACCCATGATGAAGTACGGCAGCACCGGGAATGCCACGCCTATGATATAGGCCAGGCCGGTAAAGGCCGCTGATCGCAGTTCGTTTTCGCCTGATTCCGCCACCAAAAGGCCGATCATAGAATCCTGATTCCCACTTATCTTGTCAGCTACCTCATTACTCATATCCTCCGGCATGCCCGTATCTGCGAACTTATTTACCAGCTCTTTTTTAGCCCGGTCTTTGGATACACCGAAGAGTAGCTGCATCTTCTTTTTTATTCCATCGTTTACCTGCCGCTGTGACCGGACGGATACAAAGGTACCGATTCCCATGGACAGGGCACCGGCCAGGCCGACCACCAGACCGTTAACCCCTACGAAAAGCGGATTGGTGGGGTATACCGCCGAAAGACCGGTCACCGTACCCAAAAGCTCCACTATACCGTCATTCATGCCCATAATAAAATCCCTGATATTATTAACGGGAAGTGCAGATTTTTCGTTTTCAAAAAAGGTTTCGTGGTCCAGCTCATCCTCTACTATCTTTTTGAGCTCCGTCCTCTCCTCATCCGACATATCTACGGAGTTTAAGAACTCATAATAATCCTGCGTACTTGCAGATTCTGACATCTCCAGCACCGATGTAAAAAGACGTGGCCCCAGTATCTTGCGCTGCAGTTTGGACCAGGCCAGGTTAGGCTTGGTTAATGTATCTTTGGGCTCTTGTCCGCGGTTTTTGAGAAACCTGTACCAAAACATCACGTGTTCAGATTCTGTTTTATACAGTTCATTAAATCTCTCTTTATTTTTACCGTCCTTTTCTATTTTTGCCATGTATGAATACAGGGCGGCTGCATGAAACTCTTCCTTATAAAATGTATAAGCCTTATCTATTTCATTTTTCATTAAACTCACCTAACTAATTTTACCACTTGTACCATACCGTATCAAGTAAGTATCTATTGAAGTTTTTAAAACTGTTGGCTATACTTAAATAAACCAATATCAGGAGGGGATTACACATGTATTATGCTGCCCAAAGATTATTGAGATATGTTAAATATGACACGCAGTCGGATGAACGCTCGTCTGATTGTCCAAGCAGCCCGGGACAAAAGGTGCTGGCGAAGGTTCTGGTGTACGAGCTTAAAGACATGGGGATAGAGGGTGCAGCTATGGATGAAAAAGGATATGTAACGGCTGCAATTCCTGCTAACATAACAGGAAAAATACCAACGGTGGGTTTTATTGCTCATATGGATACCAGCCCGGAGGTCAGCGGGACCGATGTAAAGCCGCGCCTTACGGAAGATTACGACGGGGGAGACATTAGGCTGGGTGAGGGTTTGGTTTTGTCGCCTAAAGAGTTTCCTCATCTAAAAGACTATATAAATGACACGATAATAACAGCAAGCGGCGACACCCTCTTGGGAGCCGATGACAAGGCGGGGGTATCGGAGATAATGTCAGCTGCCGAATACCTTACAAAGCACCCCGAAGTAAAACACGGTACGGTAAAGATAGCATTCACACCTGATGAAGAAATAGGCAGGGGAGTGGACTTATTCGACGTGAAAGACTTCGGAGCGGACTTTGCATATACCATGGATGGCGGCCCGATAGGTGAGCTAAGCTGTGAGAACTTCAATGCAGCTTCCTGTGAGGTCACGGTACACGGAAGAAGCATACACCCCGGCGATGCCAAGGATAAGATGAAAAATGCCGTACTTATCGCATCCGAGTACGCACTCATGCTGCCGCCGCAGGAGACACCGGCACATACCGAAAGATACCAAGGATTTTATCACATAGATCATTTTGAAGGCACGGTTGAAAGAGCGCAGCTGGCATATATAATAAGGGATTTTGACAGAGTAAATTTTGAAAAGCGTAAACAGGTGATGATTGCAGCGGCCGAGACTCTTAATAAAAAGTATGGTAAGGGAACCGTTGAGGTCGCTATAAAGGATCAGTATTATAACATGAAAGAAAAATTGGAAGATAAGATGTACATAGTGGATATAGCGAAAAAAGCCATGGAAGAGGCGGGTATAGAGGTAAAGCTGACACCTATAAGAGGCGGCACCGACGGAGCGCAGCTATCTTATATGGGCCTGCCCACGCCCAATATCTTTACCGGCGGACATAATTTTCACGGCAGGTTTGAGTATATACCGGTTGGGTCAATGGAAAAAGCCGTGGATGTGATACTTAATATCATAAAGGATATCTGTAAATAATAGCTTTAGATTTTACATTTTACTTCTTTATTTAATTTGATGCCGTCTCTTGACACTATGGTGTCGTATGCGTAAATCTCCACGCCTGATGCTGCGGCCCGGCCTACGTTTTGCGCGAATTCGGGGTCGGTCACGGCATTGGTAGTGAAGGTTTCTATACCGCTCATTTGTATTACAAACATGAGGACGGCCCGCATTTCGTTTTTTTTAACCTCCATCAGTTCCTTTACGTGTTTGGAGCCTCGTGTGGTGGGGGCGTCGGGAAACAGGGCAACGCCGTTTTTCTCAAGAGTAACGCCCTTTATCTCCATATAGCAGATCTCATTATCCTCGGACATCTTTATATCAAAACGGCTGTTGCCGTATGTTTTTTCCCGCTCTATGATGCTGTATTTTTCAAAACCGGGTATGTCTCTATTTTTAAGCGACTTCAGCATCAGCTTGTTTGGTATCTGAGAGTCCACGGATATAAGCCTGCCTTTATTGTATACCATCTCCAGCTCATAATGTGTTTTCCGGCCTGTCCTGTTTCTCTCTTCCAATAGCACTTTTGCACCCGGTGTGAATAGCTCTTTTAACCGTCCCGAGTTTGGTACATGTACCGGAGTGTTTATCCCGCCGATATTTACCGTTGCCACGAACCTATTGAGCCTTTCTACAAATGATCCCTCTATGATGGGGCTACCTGTCTTTAGTTTTATATGCTTTGTTTGCAAGTGAATCACTTCTCTATACCAAGATATAACCTGAATTTATTATACCATATATCGATCAGCGGTCTGAAATTATACAATATTTTATCAAAATGTGGTATAGTTATTATAGTACGATTTTACGAGGTGAACACATGAAAAAGATTTTTAATACGCAGTCAGAGAAGGATACGGTTAGATTGGGAAAAGCGATGGGTGGGAAGCTAAAGAAAGGTAGTATAATATGCCTTCAAGGCGAGCTGGGCAGCGGCAAGACGCATTTTACCAAGGGGATTGCCTCCGGGCTGGGGGTGGAGGATATTGTCTCCAGTCCTACATTTACCATTATGAATGAGTATTCGGGCAGGCTGCCGTTGTATCATTTTGATGTATACAGGATAGATGCGGATGAATTTTTAGATATAGGTCTGGACGAGTATCTTTATGGTGACGGTGTATCCGTGGTAGAGTGGGCGGACAGGCTGGACGGTGCCGTGAAGGGCGCACTATGGGCTGATATAACGCAAACCGGTGAGAATTCGAGGAAGTTTGCATTTAAATGGGACAGAAGTGCGTATGATTTTTTAAACGAGGTGAAGATATGAGGGTACTGGGAATAGATACCTCTACCGCTGTCGGCAGTGCGTCGGTGGCAGAGGATGACATTATAATGGGTGAGTTTTACATAGAGAGCAAGATGACTCATTCTACAAAGTTTATGCCTATGCTGTCCGAGCTTTTGCAAACCATAGATGTGGATGTAAAGGATATAGATGCGGTGGCGGTGACGGTGGGCCCGGGGTCGTTTACAGGGCTGCGCATAGGCCTGGCCCATGCTAAGGGTATATGCCATGCATTGAATAAACCTATAATCGGGGTCAATACCCTGGATGCTCTGGCGTACAACGCTTTATTTGCAGGTGGGGTGGTCTGCCCCATGCTGGATGCCAGAAACGAGCAGGTCTATACGGCTGTCTATGAGGATGGACGCAGGGTAAGCGATTATATGGGCATTAGCATATATGACCTGATTCATGAGCTTACCGGCAGGAAGGCTATTATTTTAGGCGATGGGGTCAGGAGATATGGGGATATCTTTGCCGACAGACTTCCCGATGCTAAGACCCTGCCCGGTAATCTTATGATGCCGCGTGCGTCCTCGGTGGCATTGCTTGGTGGAAAGAGGATGGTTGAAGGCAAGGCTGATGATATCTACAAAATTGTGCCGTTTTATATGAGAAAACCCCAGGCGGAGCGCCTTAGGGAATTAAAGAAAAAGTAAGGGGTCTTTGAATGAATGAGGGCATACAGATTGTACCTTTGACGAAGGAGCATGTGGACGGTGTTATTGAGATAGAGAATCTATCCTTTTCCACTCCCTGGTCAAAAGGGGCCTTTGAGATGGAGGCTACCATGAATAAGTGTGCCGTATATATTGCAGCGGTGGCCGGCAGCAGGGTGGCTGGCTACGGCGGCTTTTGGGCGGTCTTAGATGAGGCACATATAACCAACATAGCCGTTCATCCCGATTTTAGAGGACAGGGCGCAGGTAATGCTTTAATGGAAGGCCTTATAGAGGCGGCAAAAAAGCGCAAGGCTGTGTCCATGACCTTGGAGGTCAGGGCTTCTAACGAGGTGGCATTAAACCTCTATCATAAATATGGTTTTAAGGCCTACGGAAGACGCAGGGGGTATTATCAGAATAACGGTGAAGATGCTATTATTATGTGGAAATATGATCTATGAGGTGAAACGATGGATATTATAACATTAGGCATAGAGTCATCATGCGATGAAACCTCCGTTGCGGTGGTAAAAAATGGAAGGAGCGTACTTTCCAATATTATTTCATCGCAGATTGCGGTGCATAAGCTTTATGGCGGAGTGGTGCCGGAGATAGCATCACGCAGGCACATAGAGGCGATTGATTATCTTTTGGATGAGGCTACGAATAAGGCAGACATCGGCATAGATGATGCGGATGCCATAGGTGTCACAGCCGGGCCGGGGCTTATCGGGGCGCTTTTGGTGGGTGTGTCTTATGCTAAGGGCCTGGCTTTTGCCCTGGATAAGCCGCTTATAGGTGTCAATCATATTGCCGGCCATATATCGGCTAATTTTATTCAGCACAAGGATCTGAAGCCGCCGCTTATCTGCCTGGTTGCGTCTGGCGGTCACAGCCATATTGTTGGAGTGAGGGATTATACCGACTTTGAAGTGCTGGGCAAGACCACTGATGATGCTGCTGGCGAGGCCTTTGACAAGGTGGCAAGGGTGCTTGGCCAGCCTTATCCCGGCGGGCCGAACCTGGAAAGGCTGGCCAAGGAAGGCGACCCGGATGTGTTCAAGTTTCCAAAATCCTACCAGTCAAAGAAGGATTATAATTTTTCCTTCAGTGGTGTAAAGACAGCGGTCATAAATCTGGTTAACAAGATGAAAATGAAGGGCGGGACCATACCATATGCTGATATAGCAGCCTCTTTCCAGGAGAATATGGTTGAAGTGCTTATAGATAAGCTGGTAAATGCAGCTATAGATTTTGGATATGACAAGGTTGCCATAGCCGGCGGCGTATCAAGCAACGGTACTTTAAGGAATAAGCTTAAAGAAGAGGCCGGGAAGGCGGGATTAGAGTATTATTATCCCGATCCGGTGTACTGCACGGATAATGCAGCCATGATAGCATGCAATGCATACTATGAATATAAGAAGGGAAACATCTCCGATATGAGTTTAAATGCCTATCCGCATATAGGACTTAAAAGGATAGGTTAAGGGAGCAATATAAATTAATATATATAGTTGATTAAATTAAAGGGGGAGCTTTAAATGAAGATTGCTATAGTAACGGACAGGCCGCGGGAGAAGATTTTGCCCGGTGAAGAAGGCAGGCATGAGGATCAGCAAAAGAAAGACACCGTATCATGTATTAAAGAGGTGCTCTCTAAAAGATTTGATTGTATAGAGCTTGTCTCGAGTGATGATATAATTGCCAGACTGAAAAAAGAGAAGGTAGACCTTGTGTTCAATATGTGCAACGGCCTTAAAGGCGATTGCAAGCTGGCACAACTTCCGGCAGTGCTGGAGTTTGCCGGTATTCCATACACAGGGTCCAAGGTCTTAGGCCATACACTGGCACTCAACAAGGTATATGCCTGCAGGATATTTAAAAACAGAGGTATTCCCACGCCGGACTACATACCGGTATTTGACATCAAAGACATAGGCAAGGCGGAGAAGCTAACATTCCCTGCTATCGTAAAACCGTCTGATGAGGGCTCGGGCAGGGGCATACACAATGACAGCCTTGTATACGATATGGATATGCTAAAAAGGAAAGTGGCTGAGGAACTTTCTACTTACAATCCGCCCATCATGGTTAACAAATATATAGAAGGCAGAGAGTTTACAGTGGGAGTACTAGGAAATGGCAGCTCCATAAGGGTTCTTCCCATAATGGAAATAAGTTTCGAAAATATCCCGCGGGACATACCGCGGTTTTACAGTTTTGAAGTGAAGGCATACTATAGGGATCGGACCTCATACAGATGTCCGGCTGATTTAACTGATGAGCTAAGAGAAAGGATACAAGAAACAGCAGTAAAAACTTATAAAACCCTGTCACTATTGGATTATGCACGTATAGATATGAGGGTAGAAGGCGAGAGGCCCTATGTCTTGGAGGTTAACTCATTGCCCGGCCTTATGAAGGACTTCAGCGATCTTCCGATGATGGCGGAGGCGGCAGGCTTAGGTTATGAAGGATTGATCATGGGAATAGTGGACAGTGCCATAGAGCGTACACGCATGTATAAAAAACGCCATATGCATAGAACTATGCAACAGATAGCAGCAATAACATAGCAGAACTTAATGCAGCGTGGGATCAGCTTATTTAACTTTTTTAACTAACTATGTTAATTATATTGATTTAAGGAAATAATAAATGATATAATAAACTTTATACCACAATATAAATTACTGGGGGGTGAGACAATGGGAAAAGAAAGAACAAAAGTATCTATGGCTGTAATAAGACGCCTTCCCAGATATCAAAGATACCTTGACGAGCTTTTTAAAAATGATGTAAAAAGAATTTCATCGAGAGAACTCAGCGAGCGTATGGGTGTAACAGCTTCACAAATACGACAGGATCTCAACTGCTTCGGTGGTTTTGGACAGCAGGGGTACGGCTATAATGTTGAAGATCTGTATAATACAATAACCGATATTTTGGGCCTTAACAGGTCGTATAATACAATAATTGTAGGTGCAGGGAATCTTGGCCAGGCCATTGCGGGATACACTAACTTTGAGAAATCAGGTTTTACATTAAAGGCCTTATTCGATGTTAATCCTAAGCTTATAGGGCTGCGCCTGAGGGATATAGAGATACTGGATGTCGATACACTGCCTGATTTTTTGCATCAGCATAAGGTTGACATTGGCATAATGTGTATACCTAGAAAGGCTGCACAGCAGACCGCCGATATTTTAACCAGCAATGGTGTAAGAGCCATATGGAATTTTTCCATGACTGATTTAGATGTACCGGCTGATATAATAGTGGAAAATGTACATCTGAGTGATAGTCTTTATACTATATCATACAGGCTTAATGAGGAAGAGCTGTTTAATAAAATTGATAAAAATTAACTCCTGTTATCAGGAGTTGATTTTTTTAACATATTTATTTGTGAAACCGGCCGGGCAATGTTACAGTGAACTGATTGGTGTAGGTAAAATATCATCGGGAATACTACATTTATATGTTTCACCATTAAGGTGATTATGAAACTCTGTTCTTGCATTCTCTATTACCGCTGGATTTTGCAGAGCATCTACCGCACTGCCGGCTATCACCTTTGCAGCAAGCATCATTCCTTTATAACCAATGGATGTTCTGCCTTGTGATACAAGCTGCCACGAATGCTCGGGAGTACCCATGGCATAGCATGTTGTCATTACCTGCGCAGTAGGAACATTCCAGCTTACATCGCCTACGTCTGATGATATGGTCAACTGTGCACTTGGATTATCCTCATAAAAAGGTATTACAATATCGCACAGATTTTTATTTTTTAGCTGATGTATGCAACTTTTGAAGTCTTCATCGGGCAGTGTCCCGACCCGACGTAGCAATTCCTCCTCCCGATTTTCCGACTGTGGAACGGTCTTAGCTATTTCGTCTGTGAATTGTATTTCTTCCGGTGTGTACACAGGTAGCTCCTGTTCTTTCAGATTGTCGTACATTACTTTTGAAAGTGATTTGTTGGGTATAACATTTGCACATGCCTTGATGAACTGAATATCCACCGAGGTCCCGGTCATCATGGCAGCCCCATGCGCGATATTGTTTATTCTTTGATAAATTTCCTCGACCTGGGAGGTTTTTGGAGCACGGATCAAATACAGTACGGAGGCTGCGGGCTGAACCACGTTGGGTGAAAAACCGCCTGAATTGGTAACGGCATAATGGACGCGTGCCTGCTGGATGATATGCTCTCGCAGGTAATTTACCCCGACATCCATAAGTTCAACCGAGTCCAAGGCGCTGCGTCCCTTTTGTGGGGCTGCCGCGGCATGTGCAGCAACCCCTGTGAATTTATAAAGCACCTGGTAGTTTGCAAGGAAGTTGACGTCAAAGATAGCGTTAACACTCTGAGGATGCCAGGCCAGTGCTATATCAAGCCCGTCGAAAACACCTTCCCTGGCCATGAATGCCTTGCCGGAACCGCCTTCTTCTCCCGGGCAGCCGAAGAGCTTCACGGTACCGGGAAGGTTGTTTGATTTAATATATGTTTTTACCGCTAGCGCCGCTCCTACCGAGCCACCAGCAAAAAGGTTATGGCCGCACCCATGCCCGTTGCCGCCCGGCCTGGCTGGCTGTTTTACGGAACAGTGTGCCTCCTGGCTTAAACCGGACAACGCATCAAACTCTGCAAGAATACCTATAACGGGTATTCCTGATCCATATGTTGCGCAGAAAGCAGTCTGTATTTTTCCTACGCCTTTTTCAACATGAAACCCGTTTTCACTCAGCACCCGTTCTAAAAGTTCTGCAGATTTGAATTCTTCAAAGGCGGTTTCTGCATAATCCCAGATGTGATTTGCCACATTGATCAACATATACTTGTTTTTATCCAGGTATTCATACATCTGTGATTTATTCATTTAATTATGTCCCCCTTTTGTGTAAGTTTTGTATAAATCATACGACAGCATTGCTTTTATTAGAATTGCCCTTGAACATTTTCCCAAAAGATATACGGCTTGTAATTGCAGCAAACAGGAGTGCAATGATACCTATACCCAATGCTACCAATGCGGTATACAACGCACCGTGAATAATAGGCAGCATAATAAAGAGGTTCAGCATAGCGAAATAGATGACGCTGGTAATGGTGTAAGACAATGAATATGTCGCGAGAGCTGGGCTTTCGAGATCTGGATCGCATATGCGCAGGAGAAGGACCCCGGTAAGAAAGACTCCGGTGCACATGCCGAAGGTACCAATCATTTGTTCAAACCAGTAACCTTTTAATAAACGCTTGCAGCAAAAGAATAAAATAAATGTCGTGACGATATATCCGATTATAACCATGACCAAAATCGGTACGATATAGGTTGCGACAGCTTTGATAGGAAGACTGGCAATTGCGGAAATAACAGCGAAGTCTGTAAGAGCACCGGATATTTTACCCTTTATGTTACCGTCGACTAGATAATCGATATGAAGCTTACACATTATGCCCCATACAATAAACATAACAATCATTCCATAAGCCCATACTGAAATGCTGCCAAGCACAGGAATTTTAAGTGCTTTAGCTCCGGATAGTATTAAATATGAAAGAAGGCAGACCATGAAGATAAGTCCAGCATGAAAGGCAAAGGTATCTACAGATGAAGACATTGTTGTCTCACGACCGACTGAGGGTTGTTTATCAATGTCTTTTTCATAACCGACCCGTATTGACTCCGGAATGTCGGCGGGCTTTTTTAAGAGAGCTGTCTGGCCATGGCGGGCCGCCCAATTGATCATAACGATACCGATTAGTATGCCACCTACAAGACCGAATGTGGCTGTTGTGATGCCGACACCTTGGGATATCTCCCAATAAGGTAGGTTGAGTTCCTGCAGTATATTGCCCAGTGTGCCTGCCGTACCATGCCCGCCTACAAAACCAATAGCCAGTTCGATACCAAAGACGTCATAAAGGTTTTGACTGCCAAATGCCGCATGCGTGCCATATCCGATGGCAAACTGGAACATTGCGGTGCCCAGGCCTATGCCAATTAAAGGTAGGATATTTTTAAAGACCTCTGGATTCGTGCTGCCTGAGTCTTTGCCGATTCCTATACGCAGGCCCAACGGTACCGAAGCAACAATTGGAACGATAAAAATACCTGGGAGCAGAGAATAGATGTCGAACCAGCCGGCCGGGCAGGGAATCAGGTCTAATACCTGCGGGCCTAAAAGAAGCAGAAGAAAACCGCCGATAACGGATGCCGGGATGAAGGTCTTTTGAAAAATCTTTACCTTAGCGCGCAGGAATACGCCGATTAATAAAAATATGCCTAGAAGGCCCATGCTTTGGAGAAGATCTGTTAGAAGTGCATTTGTCATATGCTTTTACCTCCTTCTTTGAAATAATCAACTTCAAAGGACAGATAAAATTGCCTTGATAAAAACATATGATATGATTATCTTCAAAATGATTTTATTTGGGAATTTATAATAAGAAAAAACCTCTCGCAGCGAACAGTTAACTATTTTATCTGCTTGCCACAAGAGGTTTATAATTTTAGGCTACTGCCCAGTGTCCTACAATATTCGCTACTGAAGAAGATGGGTAAAAGGTCTTAAAGATCCTATAAAAATATAATTCCTGTTTGGAACGTATCTTAATATTATCTTCTTTGAGGATTCGTTCTGCGGCAATTCTTAATTCCTGGTCTGATATACATTTATCAAATGCTTCATCCAGAAAATCTTTTGTACCGCTTCCCTCGGAGAATTCAGCTTTCTTCCGCCAGAGTACATCTGCAGGAAGGCATCCCGTTTCATCGAAGGAGTCCCGCAGAAGCCATTTTTCTATTTTTTTGGTTCCTTTTTTGTGGGGCAATTTCAGCTTTGGCGGTAAACCGAGTACGTAGCTTACGAGGTCTTCATCCAAAAATGGAACACGGCCTTCCAGAGAGTTCGCCATACTCATGCGGTCCATGCGCTGTAGGTTGATATTGTGCAGGGAGCCCAGCACCCTGGTAAGCTCGCAGCCTAATTTCTTAGCATCTTTAATTTTTTCCATATAGGCATAACCTGCGAAAAGCTCGTCAGCACCCTCTCCCGAAAGTATGACTTTCACATATTTAGACGCAAGCTGTGAGACAAAGTAGGTAGGTATGGCGCTTCTTACCAGTGAAGGTTCAAAAGATTCCAGGTGGTATATTACCCTTGGGATCGCCTCAAGTACATCCTGCTCTGTGTAGATATACTCATGATGCTCCGTACCGATATAGTCCGCCACCTCCTTTGCCGCCTTAAGGTCTGCACTTCCAGGGAGGCCTATGCAAAAAGAATGTATCGGTCGGCCTGTTTTATTGTATTTGGCGGTAATAGCAGCTATCAGGCTGCTGTCCAGTCCTCCGCTCAATAAAACACCGAGGGGGACATCCGCCATCAGGCGTTTTTGAACTGATTTTTCCAGCAGATGCCTTATATTCTGCTTGATTTCTTCAGGAGAGTCCTGTCCATAAGGAGATTTATACTTTACAAGATTTTTGACTGTCCTGTAAGGAGCAAAACCGTCTTCAGGGGTAAAGTAATGTCCGGCAGGGAATTCATTAATACTAACTCCCAGCGGATAAAGGCATTTAAGTTCCGAGGTAAAATAAATTTTCCCATCTTTTTTTGCGTAATACAGGGGTTTAATGCCTAAGGGATCCCTGGCGGCAAATACACTGTGATGTTTGCTGTCTGAAATGATGAATGCAAACATACCGTCGAGATAGTTAACACAATTCTTGCCGTATTCCTCATACATGTGAAGCGCTACTTCACTATCGGAGCTGCATGTGAAACGATGCTTGCCAAGATGCTCCTTTTTTAGTTTCTTATAGTTATATATCTCACCATTACAAACTATCCAAGCTGTTTTGTCTTCGTTGTGAATCGGCTGGATGCCGCTGTCTACGTCTATGATTGAAAGGCGCTTGTGGCCCAACAGACAGCCTGGTGTAGCTTTTATAGAACTTTCATCCGGCCCTCTGTAGTTCATTGCATCCAGCATATTTTTAAATTCTTCTTTATCGGTGTCCGTATAGTCTCCTGCTATGCATGCGATACCGCACATAAAATATTATCACTCCATATAATTTGTATTTAGTACATTCTCTACACTATAACGAAAGATATGTATAATGGCAAACTGCAAATACCAATGATAATGTATCTCTAAGCTTAGCATATATAGCGAGGCGGTATGAGCGGTAGTAATCAGAGGATACCTCTGTATGCATGCAAATGCCTGAAGAATCCAATATTTTTTTAATAACCATGATATGGCATGCCTCCATGTTATTATTAAATTAAGAGATAATTATGGGAGGTGCTTTGTGTGTTAAAGGGATGTAAGTTTATCGTATTATTTATGCTCATAACATTTGTTCTTACAGGCTGCGGCGAGACTGTCACGCCTGAGAAAGCGGACATGGACGGCAAGACTGATGTTCAGACGGAAAGCACTACAGGCAACAAAGAGAAGGACAATAAGACGCAGACATTTAAGATTGGGGATGCCATAAGCATAGGAGACTATGTACTGACAGTGAACAGTGCACGGACATCAAAAGGCGGAGGCTTTATGAAGCCGGACGAAGGAAACATATGGTACATCGTTGATGCAACCTTGGATAGCAAAGCGGATGAACCTGTTGAGGTCAGCTCGATAATGATGTTTGCCCTGTCGGACAGTGATGGTTACAATTATAATGCAACAATTGCAGACGATACCAAAGGACAGTTGGATGGGGAACTGGCCCCCGGAAGAAAGATGCGGGGTGAGCTTGCCTTTGAGATACCTGAAAAGGCGGGTGGGCTCGAACTTGCATTTGATGCCGATGTATGGGGAAGCGGCCAGGCCATAGTAAAATTGGATCGATAAGGAGGAAGTTAAATGAACAGAACTACTGAATTTGTTTTAGGATTAATAGGAGGAATATTTGGCCTTATAAGCTCCGTTTTTGCATTGTTTGTAGGCGGGGTTGGCCAGGTCTTTGAGGTCGAAGACGCTGGCGAGGTTTCCGGCCTCGGCTGGGCTGCAGTGGTATTCAGCATACTCGGTATTGTGGCTGCGGCTGTGGTGAAGAATAAGCCGAAGCCTGCGGGAATAATATTTTTGATATCCGGTATAGGCGGGATAATTTCCGTATCTGCCGCCTATATTTTACCGGGTATATTACTTATAATCGCTGGGATATTGTCTCTGGTGCGGAAGGGAAAAGAATAATTGCAGGCATGAAAAGGACCGGCGGGGTCTACATTGATTCCCACCGGTCTTCTTGTTTAACAGACTCATTATATTCTTTTACACTCACCACCTGGGTGCCGGCCGCCATGTCACCCAACCGTCTTCCATTGTCATTTGCAAGTATCATTATGGGTTCTACAAATTTGCCAAGAGGTATTGCACACAATAGATTCAGTATTAAGCTACGCAAAGCCGACTTTCCCATGCTGCAGGGTGTGTTGGCGGAGGTGTCAACCACCATGAGTCCTACAGCTCTTTTGCCGTAACTTTGTCCCCTTCCCATGCCGTCTTTAATGAAAGAATAAATGAAACCCCATACCATGCCGGCTATTATAACTATTAATCCAAATATATACCAGCCTGTCGAAGCACTGCTATAGAATGCATAGTCAGAGAAATACATATGGTGGTAGCCAAACAGATTGACTGCTCCGATTGCGGATAGGATTATTAGACCTACGGCAGATGCGGCCCAGCTTATCAGGGAGTCGATTATGCTTGCCCAAATGCGAGGCCATACCGGGGCCTTTGAATATAATACCGACGGAACTTTAAAATCGAACTTCGAAACGGGACGCGGCTTGCCGTCACAGCCGTATGTGCTGCATCCATGATTTTCATTCCAGCACTCCGCATGATGAGCAATGCCACATCCCGAGCACACCACTATATTGTCTGAATCAGTGAAGGCCTTGTGACAATACGGGCACTCTTTATTTCTATATATGCTCATTTTAATTTATCCCCCTTGCTATCCTGCTAATACAATTATATCGTAATTATATGCAAATTTAAGGTTTTTTCTATAATATTTTATGAAATGGGACTGTGAAAAGTCAATGTAAGAAAATATTACTTGATTTTTTTGATCTCTATATCATTTAGCTTAATAGTTTCAAGGCTAACGCAATATTCTGCCAGCTGTGATGGTGAAAGCACTAAGCCGTATGTACACCAATATTCCAGTATGCTGAATAAGCTGTGAATCTTAGCATAAACAATAGTTCTGCCATTTGGGATTTTTACCGATTTTGAAATGGTCCAAGGTCGACGGGTGTTTAATATAAAAAACTGGAGAGGGCTAAAAGAAGGCCCTCTCTGTTACATGTATCTATTTTTTTTTCTTTGAGCATTTTTTATCTGTGTTATTTTCACTACTGATTTCCATGTCGTTTTCCGGCGATGCTATGTTCCGTTTGTCTTTTGCATTTCTTTTTAATTCATTGTCAGTGGAACGTTTTTGCTTTTTTTTGCTCACTAGTTTCACCTCCGCTATTATTATTGTTAAATTTACGGATATAATACATTCAAACCGATGACAAAGTATTAGGCCGTGAATTTGCACGGGAATTTTGCTTAGCTTAGTTTGCTAAACCTGCAAATTGCAGTCACATACGTTTAAGTACTCCTTGATTTTTTGCAGGTTTGCCGCGGCTCGTTAGTTGTCTACAACCTGCTGTTTATTGTATAAAAAATGCAGGCATGCTTCAGCGTTGAACAGAACGGGTGGATGGCATATAATTTAATAAAGATGATTATAACGTATCATTAGGAGGATGTTATATATGGATAAGTATGAAAAGATAGCTGTCCTGGATAACGAGGTGGAAGCGGAGCTATTAGAGGAGATATTAAAGGAAAAGGATATACCTTATTTAATACGTTCTTATTATGATTCTGCGTATAACGGGCTTTTTCAAATTACGGAAGGATGGGGATATGTGGCGTCATCCAAAGACCACAAGGATGAGATAATGCAGGTCTTATCGGATATAACTGGCGACGGGAGGAAATAAAATATGGGTTTTTGGGACGGAAAGGTGGTACTTATAACCGGCGGCACGAGAGGAATCGGCCTGGCCTTGGCAGAAGGCATCGCGCCGTCAAATGCCTCGCTTATTCTGACGGCCCGGTCTAAAGAGGAATTGGAAAAGGTCAGCAGCAGCTTACCTGTAAGCATTGATAATCTGTTTTTATTCCCGGCGGATGTGTCGGATGATGATTCGGTAAAGAGACTTATGGTGGAAACCTTTAACAAATTCGGCAGGATAGATATTGTTATAAACAATGCAGGCGTGGGTCTGCGTGGCAAGGTGTGCGACATAAATCCAGATGATTTGGAGAGGGCATTTAAGGTAAATCTATTCGGTCCGCTAAATATGGTTCAGCAGACCATACCCATATTTAAAATGCAAGGACAGGGAACGATAGTCAATATATGCTCGCTGGGAGCCGTAAGGCCTGTACCTAATATAGGCGGGTATTCGGCCAGTAAGGCTGCTCTTATGTCTCTCATGCAGACCGCCCGGCTTGAGTTACAGCCTCTGGGAATCAAGGTTATAAATGTGTTTCCCGGGTCTGCAAAGACCGGTTTCAGGGACAATGCATTAGGGGTGTCTTATCCGGAAAATGAACCACGGCTAAGCAGGGTTTCGCCTGATCTGGTGGCCAGCCGTATAATATCGGGTATTGAAGGCGGTAAAAACAATATCTTTATAACATGGCCGGATAAGGCGATGGCCTTTATCAGCGGGGCATGGCCCGGCCTGGCCGATAAACTGGTGTTCTGGGCATTTCGCAGAAAAAAAGGTTGACTTATCGGGCATTTTAACTTTAATAAAATATGAGAAAAAATAACATGTAAATAAACTGGGAACTTTATGAAAAATTCATATGACAAAAACTACGGGGTTATGGCGGTATTTCGACAACGTTTCTCATGCATAATGGCTAGACTCCCTCTTTAGGCATTGACTATAGTGATTTTAGGTCGATTTTGGTCATTCGAAAAATTGAAGGATAAAAAGGTATAATTCAATTTTTATAGAATAGATACAATAGAAAAATTAGGAAAACAATAATATCAAGAGGGGGAAGATGCATGACCAGAGTAAAGATTGCGAATAATGCAAGGACCATTGGGGAAAAGAAGGAGATAATTTCCTTAACATATTACCTTGTCTTGGACGAGTTGGCCTTAGAGTATGAAGGCGAAAAAATGGTCTTACCTTCCTACGGAATAGAAATAGTAAGTGAAAAATACAAAAAAGGCAAAATGGTTGATAGTGAAAGTGAGGTATATGAAAACATAAGCCCTTGTGAGGATAAGGTGATTGACTTGATAAGATATTATGCAGATATGTTTTTGTCTCCGGTTCATTTGCTCGAAGTATTAGATGAACATATAGAAGAATATATAGAGGACTTTGACAGGATGCTTCAGGAACAATACCAAAAAGAATGCAGGGTTGCTATTTAAAAGTGGTAAAACCACTTTTATTTTTTGAAGGATTTTGCAAATAAATATAGAAATCAATAACATATAGTTTTTGGAGGTATGTACCTTGCTCTATACAGGTGTAGATATAGTTGAAATAAAGAGGATTGGTGAGATTTTAGAAAGACATCCCGCTTTTATTGAGAGGTTTTTTACACAGACTGAAAGGAAATATTTCTATGAGAAAAAACTTGCCGCTCAGTATATTGCGGCGGGGTTTTCCGCCAAGGAGGCTGTATCTAAATGTATAGGCGGATTTTACGGCTTTAAGTTTAAGGATATAGAGATTATAAGGGGAGGGAGGCCGGTGGTTTTGTTATGGGGGAATGCCAAGGCTAAGGCCCACCTGCTGGGTATTAGAAGCATTTCGCTGTCTATAAGCCATGAGAATGATTACGCCGTGGCTTTTGCAGTGGCACAGGGAGATGAACAAGATGTATGTACTAACGGCTGAAGAGATGGCAAGAGCGGACAGGTTAACTATAGAAAATATCGGTATTCCCGGTGTGGTATTGATGGAGCATGCAGCTTTGTCTGCTCTTGCGGAGATCGAAAATGACTTTGGTGATGTTAAGGCAAAGAGGTTTTCCGTGTTTTGCGGGAGGGGCAGTAACGGCGGCGACGGCCTGGCCTTGGCCCGCCTGCTGATACAGAAGGGCGCCGAGTGCTATGTTTTCCTATCGGGCCGTGAAGGGGACATTGTCGGTGATGAAGGAATAAACCTGGGTATTCTCAAGGCAATGGGTGTTTACACGGCTGAGGTCACACAAAGGGAGAACATTAAATTCATTGAAAGGCATGTGCGGGGAAGTGACATTATTGTAGATGCCATCCTAGGTACTGGTATCAAGGGAGAGGTAAGAGGTATAAACAAGGATCTTATAGAGTTTATAAATGACATGAATAAGTCGGTTGTATCTATTGACGTACCCTCCGGGCTTAACTGCGATACGGGAAAATCGATGGGATCGGTGGTGAGAGCAAACACCACCGTTACATTTGGATATCCCAAGACGGGGGAGGTGATTTATCCTGGCGCCGAGTATGTTGGAAAACTTGTTGTGGCAGACATAGGTTATCCTGACAGGGTTTTTAAAGAAATTAACCCTGCGGGAAGGTGTAACACAGCAGATGAGCTGCCGGCTATACGCAGAAGGGGCTTAAATACTCATAAGGGGGATTATGGGCATGTGCTTATCATTGGAGGTTCTAAAGATTACATTGGAGCTCCCGTGATAAGTTCGCTAGCTGCACTGAAGACCGGGGCCGGGCTTGTGACTATGGCTATACCTGCATGTATAGCCGGGATGGTTTCGGGAAGAGTGCCGGAGGTAATACCTGTATCACTGAGCGATGAGGGTGGGTACCTTGGTAGGAAGGCTGCAGATGAGCTTAAGGATTTCATGGGCGGTGTTGATGCCGTTGCAGTAGGGCCAGGCCTTGGAAGAAACAAAGAGGTAAAGGCATTTATGTCCGAGCTTATTAGCGAATGTCCGCTTCCTTTGGTGATAGATGCAGACGGTCTTAACAATATCGATCCTTCAATGCTGGTTAAGGCAAAAGGTAAGGTGATAGTGACGCCGCATCCCGGGGAGATGGCGCGACTGACAGGTAAAAGCATAGAGAATATAAATGAAAACAGGATAGATACAGCACGCGAGTTTGCGTATAAATATGGTGTTGTATGCATCCTCAAAGGGGCCGGGACGGTTATTGCCTGTGGGGAGAGGTATTATGTATCTCCCACGGGCAACCCGGGTATGGCTACGGCAGGAAGCGGCGATGTGCTGACCGGCATAGTCGCGGGATTTTTGGGCCAGGGATTTAAGGCTTCAGACGCCTGCGTACTGGGGACCTATGTGCATGGCCTGGCCGGAGACCTGGTCAGGGATAAAATCGGTGAATATGGTATGACGGCTACAGATATAGCCAAACATATACCTATAGCGATTGATAAGTTGATTAAAGAGTAAATATCTTATAAAATCATCAGTCTGGAGGTAAGGCTACGTGAAAACAAGACCTACTTATGCAGTGATCGACATGGATGCCTATTATAATAATGTAAGGAATATAAAAAAGCTGGTGGGGGATACAAAGGTATGCGCAGTCGTAAAAGGCAATGCGTACGGGCATGGTTCACGCATGATGGCTCCTGTGGCTATAGAGGCGGGCGCATCCTATCTTGCCGTAGCATTTATGGATGAGGCGATGGAGCTTAGGAATGCAGGTATCACCGCTCCTATACTCATACTGGGGTGGACACCGCCCGAACAGATGGAGCAAGCGGTTAAGAATAATATAACGCTTACGGTTTTTGATTATGATACGGTTTTCAACCTTAATGAGATCGCATCCTCTCTTAGAAAGACGGCAAAGGTTCATATAAAGCTGGATACTGGCATGGGCAGACTAGGGTATACAGATAAGAATACGGCTATAAATGATATCGAGAGGATGGAGATGCTTGGTAATGTAGAGATAGAAGGACTCTTTACACACTTTGCCGTATCTGATATAGCTGATAAATCCTATACAAAAATGCAGTTTGAAAGGTTTATGGATGTGGTGGATGGATTATCAAACAAGGGAATAGAGATACCGATAAAGCATGTGTCAAACAGCGCGGCTATTTTGGACCTTCCCGAGATGAATTTGGATATGGTGAGGCCCGGTATCTTAACATGCGGATATTATCCGTCCGAAGAAGTAAGACATATTTTGGATATAAAACCATCATTGAGTTTTAAGTCTACCGTTGCTTATGTTAAATCTCTGCCTGCTGGCTGCAGTATAAGTTATGGCAGAGTGTTCACCACAAAAAGAGACAGTATCATTGCAACTATTCCGGTGGGCTATGCGGACGGTTTTACCAGATTGCTTTCAGGAAAAGCCAAGGTTATTATAAACGGAGAGTTTGCCGACGTGGCGGGAAGAATATGCATGGACCAGTGTATGGCGGACGTGACCGATATGGGCGGCGTCAGTGCAGGTGACGAGGTTGTACTCCTGGGAACGCAAGGAGATAAAAAGATTGATGCCAATGATATAGGTAATGCTATAGGATCATTGCATGGAGAAATATTATGTGGAATATCCAGGAGGGTTCCACGAATATATATTAGGGAGGGTAAAATAATAAACACCACAAATTATTTATTGTGACAAATGTTGGTATAATATTCTCTTGTGTTGACATAATTATACACAGTAATATATAATCAAATATATGGTGTTCAGGGAGGTTTAAAATTGGGTGAGACTAAAAGGATACTTGTAAGTCTTCCAGAGAGCCTACTTGAAGAGGTAGACCTGCTGGCTTCTATGGAAAATATAAACAGGAGCGAATTTATAAGAGAAGCTATGAAACTGTATATAAGTGAAAAGAGAAAGAAACAGATCAGAGAGAGCATGAAAAAGGGGTATATGGAGATGGCCGCCATTAACCTGGAGATGGCCGAGACGGGACTTACAGCAGAAAACGAGTGCCTTATTTCTTATGAGAAAAGACTGGCCAAATGAACGATATTAATGTAAGGCGTGGAGATGTTTATTATGCCGACCTAAGCCCCGTTGTAGGATCGGAACAGGGCGGCGTAAGGCCGGTGCTTATTATACAGAATGATATAGGAAATAAATACAGCCCTACAATCATCGTCGCTGCTATTACATCACGGATAAACAAGGCCAGACTCCCAACCCATGTAGAGATTGAAGGTACTAAATTCGGTCTGTCGAAGGATTCCGTTATACTTTTAGAGCAGGTTAGAACGATAGACAAAAAGAGATTGAGAGAGAAAATAGCACATTTTGAAAATGACATTATGGAAAAGGCTAATAGTGCACTAGAGATAAGTTTAGGTCTTATTGATTTTTAATTTTCATGGGTTGGGTATTCAATAAACGAATACCTGTTATTTTTATACAGAAGAGGCGATGAAAATTGAATAGCAGTTTAAAGATTAGGCTTATCACATGGTTTCTATTACTCTCTATAGTACCTCTGATAATTTTGGGCGGAACGGCATATAAAATATCATATAACAATCTTTATCAGGCAAAAGTGGATACGGCAAACGCCGCAGTGGGCGGTATAAAGAATATGATTGAAAATGATTTTATTAACATAAAATCCATGCTTGTCGGCACTGCGGGAAATAGTGAGGTCGAGAAATATATTGCGGCCTGTAATTCGGAGGATGAGGCTGCAAAAGCAAAATACATAGAAAAAGTTAATACGTCATTCAAGGATTTTATTGGTGGATCGGACAGTAATATTATAAGCGTAGCTTTGATAGAAAGTGACGGTAAGGTAGCTGCTGATTCTTTGGGCGGGAAAAGTATAGGTAAAAGCATGAACAGAGAGTCATATTTCAGAAATATAATGAACGGGTCTGACTATGATATATCTTCTCCCGCCTCTTATCGCAGTGGTGGGAAAACTATTCCTACAATAACCATGTCGGCGCCTGTTAAAGACGGCAGCGGGCGCTGCATAGGGGTTGCAGCGGCTGCATTTAAGCTTAAACACTTTACTGTGCAATTGGACAAGTTGAAGGTGGGTAGCGGTTTTATCTCCATGGTGGACAAGAAAGGCATGATATTGTATCATAATGATGAAACTCGGATATCCAAGCCGATGGATGGCTCGCTTTTTAAGAAATTAAGCGATAAGGACGGCCATTCCGACGAGGAGGTAGACGGGCAGCGAATGGTTGTCTTCCATGATAAGGTTCCCATGATGGATTGGATTATAGCAGGCGGCATTCCGCTTACTGATTTCACAGCCTCGAGCAGGCATATCATGCAGGTCACATTACTAAGCATAACCGGGTTTTCTATACTGTCATTTATTGTAGCTTACTTTGTGGCAAAGAAGCTATCTGATAAAGTTAATTTGGTAAAGGATGCCATGGGAAAAGCTGCTGAGGGGGATATGACGGTAAGAGCAGATATGAATTCGAGGGATGAATTCGGGGCTTTGGCCGGCAGTTTTAATCAGATGATGGATAAAATAGAAATGCTGGTGGGCCGGGTTAAAGATGCGGCAGGTGCCGTCACGGCTACTTCGGAAGGTCTGGCCGCAGCAGGGCAGCAAGCAAGTGCTACAGTACAGGAAATAGCCGGCCAGGCCGAGAGCGTATCTTCTTCATCCATAGCTAATGCGAGGAGCATTGTTCAGTCTAAAGATTTAACCGACTGTGTGTCATCCGGTATACATGAGGTTGCAACCGGTACACAGCAAGCCCTCCAAAACGGTGTTCAGGGAGAAGAAAAGGCTAAAAATGCCATAAGTGTGCTGGAGGATATAATAAGTAAGGTCGGTAATATAAAACAATCGGTTGACACGACATCGGCATCTATAAATAAGCTGATGGATGTAATGAAGGAGATCACAGGTTTCACTGGTACTATAGCCGATATAGCCGACCAGACAAACCTGCTGTCTTTAAATGCCGCCATAGAAGCGGCCAGGGCGGGAGACTCGGGCAGAGGATTTGCCGTGGTTGCCGATGAAATAAGAAAACTGGCGGGCGAGTCCAGGGATGCTACGGTGAATATTGAGAACCTGATAAAAGAAGTAGGCGTGATGGCGTCGGAGGTCACGGACAATATGGCGAGCACGGTAAGAGCTGTAGGCAATTCCGTATCTGAAGCTGGGACCGCACGAAGCAGTATCTCGGATATAATGGAAGCCATGGAGGGCATAGGAACTTCTTTATATAGTATAGACACTGCAGTACAGGATCAGAGCTCTGCCGTTGCAGAGCTTACTGCCGCTATATCTGCCGCTACCGAAAGTATAAATAGCGAGGTAGATAAAATAAGTGGAATATCGTCGGCCATAGAAGAACAGTCGGCTACAATGGAAGAGCTGGGAGCTACGGCAGAGGATCTATCTGCAACGGCAGACAGGTTGAATGAAGCCATAGCTGAATTTAAAATTAAAGCATTGGGGGCAGGAAAATGAAAAAGAGTTTACTTATATTAGTAGGGGTATTGTTATCCTTGTCTTTAGTTGTTGGGGTGGCTTTTGCAGCCAATCCCAACCCAGGATCTGAGAATGATCCGGTTGTAACGAAAAGTTATGTGGATAAGGCCTTAAGTCAGATAAAAGATTATGTTGACGGTCTTATATCTAACGGTGGTAGCCAGGGTTCAGGAGAAGCTTTTAAGGTTGTCGACCTTAAAAGCGGCGATACTATCACACTTAAACAGGGTACTGAGATAATACTCAGAGCAGGAAAAGCTACGATAAATTCACCGACTTCTAACGGGCTTTCAGATGTCACCGGAGGTAAGGATCTGTTAAACGGTGCGCAAATGCCTTCAAACCATCTGCTTATTGCGCCCCGATCTGATGGCAGGAGCGTAAAAGCCGGGACTACGGCAGTATTTATGGTAAGGGGTCAATATACGAAGTAAACTATAAGCCGCATTAGATGCGGCTATTTTTTTTATTAGGCAAACCGGAAAATAGTATGTCACATTACTACAATAGTTTAGCAAATAATATATTGATTTAAGTATTTTTTTAGATTGTATGACATATTAATGTGAATGTGCTATTATATATATAAATATTAAAGCCAAGGGGGTATTAATATGTCATATAAACACAAATACATAAAATGGTTTGATGAAATTGATAAAAATGATGTATCAATAGTAGGCGGTAAGGGTGCAAATTTAGGAGAATTAACACAAGCTGGTATAAGTGTACCGCCCGGATTTTGCATAACGGCGCAGGCCTATAAGGACTTTATATCAAAGGCGGGATTGGGAGATAAAATTAAAAATAAAATTGATAAATTAGATGTGGAAGACTCTGAGGAATTACAAAAGAGGAGTGCTGAGATAAGGGATATTATCAATGATGCACCCATGATAGAAGAAATAAAAGAAGAAATAGAGGGTGCATATAAGGAATTTAGTAAAAAGACAGGAATTAAAAATCCATATGTTGCCGTAAGAAGTTCGGCTACAGCTGAAGATTTACCCGAAGCCTCTTTTGCTGGCCAGCAGGATACATATCTTCATGTGGCCAAGATAGACGAAGTGTTGAAATACACTAAAAAATGCTGGGCATCTCTTTGGACTGCGAGGGCAATTTACTATAGGGAAAGGCAAAAATTTGATCATTTCCAGGTTTCATTAAGTGCTGTTATTCAGCTGATGGTCAACAGTGAAAAATCCGGCGTAATGTTTACGGCAAATCCCATAACAAACGATACCAATCAATTAATGATTAACGCTAGTTGGGGGCTGGGCGAAGCGATAGTTTCGGGAACGGTTACACCTGATGAGTATATTCTTGATAAGACCAATAAAAAAGTAATAGAAAAGCATATATCTGAAAAGAACGTAATGATAGTTGATAATGAAAAAGAAAGCGGAATAGTAGAGGTAAGGGTTTCCGATTTCCTTGGAAACGATTTTGTAAATAAGCAGTGTCTTACTGAGCAGGAGATAAATGAGCTGGCGGATTACGGCTTGAAGATTGAAAAACTTTATGGATCCTGCGAGGACATTGAATGGGGATTTGATAAGGATACAAAGAGTCTGTATATACTACAGGCCAGGCCTATAACCACATTGAAATGTACAGAGAAAAAGGAGCTTAAGGTACTTGCCAAAGGGTTGTCGGCCTCACCGGGAATAATAAGCGGCAATGTACGGAGTATCTCGGATGTCAGCGAGCTCTCAAAAATAAAGGACGGGGACGTATTGGTAACGGTGATGACCAATCCGGACATGGTGCCAGCCATGAAAAAAGCGTGCGCGGTGGTCACCGATGAAGGAGGGAGAACATGTCATGCGGCCATCGTCTCGCGAGAACTGGGGATACCATGCATAGTTGGGACTAAAAAGGCTACGCATATTCTTAAAGACGGAATGAAGATAACAATAGATGCAACGCGGGGAATCGTGTATGAAGGCGAAGTAATGAGTGATGAAAAAGAGAGCATGGAGGGAGAGGGCAAATCAAACCTTGACACCACCGCATTAAATAAGTTAGCGTATCAGCTTGCCCCCGTTACGGCTACCAAAATCTATATGAATCTGGGTGAGCCTTCCATCATAAATAAATATAAGGATCTGCCTTTTGACGGGATAGGGCTTATGAGAACGGAGTTTATATTTACTAACATGATAGGGATCCATCCCATGTATTTGGTTAAAACAAATCAAGGCCAAATACTTATCGATAAGATGGCGGAAGGAATAACCAAGGTCGCCCAGCCGATATATCCAAAGCCCATTGTAGTGAGATTCAGTGATTTCAGGACCAATGAATTCAGAGGATTAAAAGGTGGAGATGAAGTGGAGCCGATAGAAAATAATCCAATGATCGGGTGGAGGGGTGTATCCCGCTACATATCTCCCGAATATGAACAGGGTTTCAGGCTGGAATGCAGAGCACTCAAAAAAGTAAGGGATGAATATGGCCTGACAAATGTTTGGGCTATGCTCCCCTTTGTCAGAACCACATGGGAACTTAAGAAGGTTAAGGACATAATGGCATCCGAAGGGCTGGCACAAAGCAATAACTTTAAATTGTGGATAATGGCGGAGGTCCCTTCGGTGGTGTTTGAAGCAGAAGAGTTTGCACAAATGGTAGACGGTTTTAGCATAGGCAGCAATGATCTTACGCAGCTTATAATGGGAGCAGACAGAGACTCTGGCATACTCAGCAATATGGGCTATTTTGACGAAAGGAATGCGGCGGTAAAGAAGGCCATTACAATATTAATCAAAGCCACACACAAATATGGAAAGACAATATCCATATGCGGGCAGGCTCCCTCGCAGTATCCGGAATTTGCCGAGTTTTTGGTTCAACAAGGTATAGACAGCATGAGCGTTAACCCGGACACGATTACCTATACACGCAGGTTGGTTGCTTCAGCTGAGCAGAGAATCCTTCTCAAGAAGGCAAGAATAGAAAATAAAGAACTGTAATAAATAAAATCCGAATAACTTAATATAATTTATTAAATAGCTGCACCTTAGGTGCAGCTATTTTCGTTACGTTTAATTAACTTGAAAGGCAGATTGATATATAATATACTTAGCTTATGTAATATTTTGCTTAAGGAGATGAACCGATGAAAAACAAGTTATTTATATGGATAATGATCATATCATGCATCGCAGCACTATTTGCAGGATACGATAGGTACAAGGTAGAGAATGGTTATAAAAATATAGAGATAACCGGAGATCTGGATGCTTTAAGTGATTTAGCTGATTATGGCAATATGAATGTGAAAAATATCCTTAAGGATTATAAAAATAAAGGAATGAACTCGATATCGGTTAATGAGGTTAATCTGAAGAAATTGCAGGACAAAGGCAAGGCTTCATATATGAGCTTATCCGACGCATCGGCAATGGGTATGACCTCGGATAATGCCGCATTGAAAGATGTTTTGAAAAAAGCAGATGGATTTTTGCCTAATTCCGTTGTGGTAATAACTGAGGACAAGGATACGGCCGGGTTTCTTTCAGAAGGGCTGGCCAAGAGATACAAGGATGTCATATACGATGCCTCAGGCGGTCTTTCTGTTTTTGCGTTTAATAAACCTTTGCAGGAAGTGGAGATCAACGGCCTGGGTTTTGACACCGCGGACTTTGATATGGTAAAGTCTGCAGGCTTGATACCGGTAGCCAGGATAGAAAATTATAATAATCTCAATGACTCCGGTATTGATGACTATATGGACATGATCCAAAAGTATAACATAGACCAGGTGGTCTTCGGCCGGGATGAGGTACTGGGTAATGAAGATAAGATAGATTATGCGGCTGAGAGATTTAAAGAAGAGGGCATAACCACAGGTATTATTGAACTACCGGTAGACAGGAATTATGAGACCCAGGAAGGTATGAATATGTTTGCCAAGCAGACGGATTATAAGGCGTTTAAGCTTTTCAGTCTGTCGGGCAGGGAAATGGCTGCATATGATAAGACGGAGATAGCGGACAAGTGGTACCGTGCTGTTTTAGACAGAAATGTAAGGATGGTATATGTACGTCCGGAAATAAGGACGTATAAGACAGCCGCATTCAACGTGCGGTTTTATGGCGGTACCATTGATTTATTTAAGGGATATATGAATGATATAGGTGAGGATCTTGGTGAAATAGTGCCGATGAGTGAGTTGCATACTCCGTGGATCCTTCAGGCTATAATAGGTTTGGGCGTAGTTGCCGGCAGCATTATGCTTTTAAATACCCTTGTGTCTCTAACAGGTAAAGCAGCTTATAGCCTGATGGCGTTAGGAGCTGTTATAACCTTCGGGACACTCTACAGCAAATTTTTCGATTTGGGCATTAAAGCTTTGGCCCTGGTCTCCTCCGTAGTATTTCCTGCATTAGCTATTGCGTATGTAATGAAGGTATGTGAAGAAAAACGAGGCTCATTTATCAGTTACACTTTGAAGAATTTCTTAAAGGCATCGCTTATATCGGCTGCGGGTGCATTGTACATAGCTGCTATTATGGCAGACAGCAAATATCTATTGAAGCTGGATTATTTCAGAGGGGTTAAACTGTCTTTTATAGGTCCGTTGCTTTATTTCTTGATTTTGTATTTTGTACGGTATTTTAGGCAAGACTTAAGTATTAAGGACAGAGTAGTCTACGTGCTTAAACTTAATGTCAAAATATGGTATGTTGTTGTTTTGGCCATAGCTTTTGTCGTGGTGTTTGTATATCTTTCCCGGACAGGCAATAACCCTGCCATGGGTGTTAGCAGCGTGGAACTTAAGCTGCGTTCTATTCTTGAACATGTTTTGGTGGCCCGGCCGCGTGAGAAGGAGTTTCTCATAGGTTATCCGGCTCTCATTCTTATGCTTAGTTTCGTATATTACGGATTTAGAAAAGGATGGAGGCTGGTGTGGGGTTTGTTCGCCTCAATAGGGCAGCTTTCTTTGGTAAATACATTCAGTCACCTCCGGGCACCACTCGGTATATCCATACTCAGAACGGTATATGGAATAATTTTGGGAATAGCTGTAGGCTTCATTTACTTTGCAATATTTAAATATTTCCTTGGTTTAATCAAGAAGAAATGGGGTGTAGACGCTTGAAAAGTGTTCTTATATCCGGCTATTATGGTTTTGACAACCTGGGAGACGAGGCAGTACTGCTTTCTATAGTTAATACGCTAAAGAACTCTGATAAAGACCTGCAAATAACGGTTCTTTCGGAGAATCCCGAAGTAACGGAAAAACGATACGGGGTAAAATCAGTGAAACGGACCGGTTTTTTTGATGTGCTTAAGGCGGTGCGCACCTGCGACCTCCTTATAAGCGGCGGAGGAAGCCTGCTTCAGGATGTAACCAGCAGGGCCAGCCTGTTTTACTATCTTGCCATTCTGTTTATGGGGATAGTTTTCAGGAAAAAAGTAATGGTATATGGCCAGGGAATCGGACCCCTTACTAATAAAACAGATATTAAGATGGTATCCTTTATATTAAAGAAGGTAAATTTGATTACATTGAGGGATAACTCTTCCCAGGAACTCTTGAAGAGTATGGGCATAGAGAATAATATCCATGTAACCGCGGATCCTGTATTTTGTCTTAAAAAGCCTGAGCAGACCGGCGCAAAGATGCTTCTTGAAAGCGAAGGCATATCCGATAATTTTATATTGGTGTCCGTACGGAACTGGTACAATAATGAACTTTTTAGGGTTGAGATGGCAAAGGCTCTGGATATTATTTATCAGAATACGGGAACGGAGATAGTATTTTGCCCGTTTCATCAGTCCGATATAGAAGAATGCAATGCAATAGCCGATTTTATGAAGTGCCCAAAGCATATATTGCGCAGGGTGTATAATCCGGAGGATATGCTGGGCATAGTTTCACTTTGCAAAATGGTGATCGGTATGAGGCTTCATTCTCTTATATTCGGAGCATTGGTAGGTTGCCCAGTGGAGGGAATTTCCTATGATCCCAAGATTGACGGATTTTTAAAGGATATAGGTCTTATGCCTGTGGGCAATGTTAGAAGTGTTACCGCCGAGCAGATAGCAGACTATGCCGAAGGGTTATGGACAAAAAGGGATAAAGCGATAAAAGAAATAGAGGACAGAACCGAAAAATTAAGGCAAAAGGCTGCAGAAAATGGGAAATTAGCTTTATCACTTATTTACGGCACAGAGAAACCGGAATCAGGGGTACTGGGAGTGAGGGTAGACAATGTCACCATGAAGGATGCTTATAGCAGGGTGTTTAATTTCGTGCAGGATGGGGGGCGCCATGTGGTTTATACCCCCAATGCAGAAATCATCATGTTGGCCCACAAAGACAGTGGTCTCAAAAATATTTTAAATTCATCCGATCTGAATGTCCCCGACGGTATAGGTGTCGTTATGGCAGCAAAGATTTATGGCTACAAAATAAAGGAGAGGGTTGCGGGTGTAGATCTTTTAAATTATATCTGCAAAAGTGCACCGCGGTATGGTCACAGGATATATTTCTTGGGCGGAAAACCGGGGATTGCCGGCAAGGCGGCGGAAGAAGCTGTATCTAAATATGGCAACATTAAGTTTGTCGGGACACATGACGGCTATTTTGACAATGAAGAAGAGAAACACATTATAGAGGATATAAATAGTGGATATGTAGATTTTTTGTTTGTGGGTCTTGGAGCTCCCAAGCAGGAAATATGGATTCATGAGCATACCGACATTAAAGCTAAGGTTATTATGGGAGTAGGGGGAAGCTTTGATGTACTGGCCGGTACGGTAAAGCGTGCTCCGGCGACATTTCAGCGGTTGGGTCTGGAGTGGCTGTATCGTCTAATCAAGGAACCGCGGAGATTTAAAAGGATGCTTAATCTTCCTGCTTTTATGATTACAGTATTAAGAGAGAAGATGATTAGTAGGAAATGAACAAGGATACAATAAAAGATTATATTGGTGTTACAATTGGGGTGCTGTTCATGACGCTGTCTCTTAATATGTTTCTTACACCCAATGATATTGCACCGGGTGGTATAAACGGTCTGGCCATTGTTTTGCACAGCGGCACCGGATGGCCTGTCGGGGTTTTGACCCTGGCGTTTAATATTCCTTTGTTTGTTATTTCCATTTTTATTCTGGGCACTCATTTTGGTGTAAAGACCTTATATGCCACTGTTCTTTTAGGAATTACCATAGACCTTATGTCCTTCTTGCCTGTTCTTACCCATGATGATCTTTTAGCCGGAGTTTACGGTGGGATGCTCATGGGTGTGGGACTTGGAATTATATTTAGGTGTAATGCCACCACGGGAGGTACGGATCTCGTGGCCGCTATAATAAAGCATTATTTTCCGCATCTGTCTATGGGGACCATGCTCTTGATTTTGGATACAATAATCATAGTAATGGCGGGTTTTGCATTTACAGCAGAGCTTGCGCTGTATGCACTGGCGTCCGATGCCATTGCCGTATGGGTAGTAGACCTGATACAAGAGGGTGCTAATGAATACAGGGCTGCCTATGTGATATCCGGTCATGGTGACGATATAGAAACGGCGATTATGTCAAAGATGGAGAGAGGTGTGACGTCGTTTAATGGAAGGGGAGCTTATACCAACCAGGATAAGAAAGTGCTCTTTTGCGTAATACAAAAAAAAGAAATAACTCAGTTTAAAGAGATTATTAGAGGTATAGACCCCACTGCTTTTGTTGTTATATTCCAGGCCCATGAGATAATGGGTGAAGGGTTTGAGGAAATATAGAGGTTAAGGTATAATATAAGTGTTTTATTAAATAGTCAAAAGCATAGTTATATCTAATAGAGGGGGAGGGTGCAAATGGAGAAATATGATTGTATTATAATCGGTGGCGGACCCGCAGGGCTCTCTGCAGCGTTGTATGCCTCAAGAGGCAAGATGAATACATTGGTGATAGAAATGAAGGAGTTTGGTGGACAGGCCGCTACCACGGATGAGCTGGAAAACTATCCTGGCTCGATGGAGGAACCTACTGGCCCCAAAATTGTTGAAAGAATGCGTGAGCAGGCGGCTTCTTTTGGAACTAAATTTATTGTTGATGAGGTACTTAATATTGACGCTGAGTCCGATATCAAAAAGATAAAGACAAAGAAGAACGAGTATGAGACAAAGACAGTAATATTTGCTACCGGTGCCCAGCCCAGAAAGATAGGATGCCCCGGTGAGGATGAACTTCGCGGAAAAGGTGTGTCATACTGTGCTACATGTGATGCCGACTTCTTTACCGATCTTGAGGTTGTGGTGGTTGGCGGAGGTGATTCAGCTGTAAAAGAGGCAATATATCTTACCAAATTTGCCGATAAGGTTACAGTAATTCATAGAAGAGACCAGCTACGGGCTGCACCCATTCATCAGGAAAAAGCCTTTGCCAATCCTAAGATTAAGTTTGCCTGGGACAGTGTTGTGGAGAGAATAGAGGGAGACGGTATAGTAGAAAAAGTGGTGCTTAAAAATGTAAAGACAGGTAAACTGACCGATTACCGTACGGACGGGGTCTTTGTCTTTATAGGAACAGTACCCAAGGCTGATTTGCTCAAGGGCAAGGTAAAGATGGATAAAAAAGGATATATCATAACCAATGATGATATGGAGACAGGAATAGAAGGTGTATATGCAGCCGGAGATTGCCGCAGCAAGAGACTCAGGCAGGTTATAACGGCGGCAGCCGACGGTGCCATTGCAGCCACGGCAGCAAATGAATATATAGATAAAAAGTTTGAATCATGAGGAGGGTGTACACGTTTGGACATAAGGGAATTACAAAAAACAGCGAATGAGATGAGAAAAGATATAATAGACATGATCTATACGGCGCAATCTGGTCATCCGGGTGGATCGCTTTCGGCAGCGGATATTTTTGCGGTGCTTTATTTCAAAGAAATGAATGTGGATCCCAAAAATCCTGATTGGGAAGACAGGGACAGACTGGTGCTTTCTAAGGGACATGCGTCTCCTGTGCTATATGCGGCACTTGCAGAGAAGGGATTTTTTCCGAAAGATAAATTAAAGACATTCAGAAAGATAAATACAAAGCTTCAGGGCCACCCCAACATGAATGATACACCGGGAGTGGATATGACCACAGGTTCTCTGGGACAGGGACTCTCGGCTGCTTGTGGAATGGCTTTGGCAGGCAGACTTGATAAAAAAGGCTACAGGGCCTACGCCGTATTAGGAGATGGTGAGTGTGAGGAAGGCCAGATATGGGAGGCAGCTATGTCTGCGGCTCAGTATAAACTGGATAATCTTACAGCCATATTGGATCACAACGGTCTTCAGATAGACGGCCGCAATGATGAGGTTATGAACATAGAGCCGATAGAAGATAAATGGAAGGCATTCGGCTGGTACACCATAAGGATTGATGGCCATGATATGCAGCAAATAATCGATGCCTTGGATAGGGCCAAAGAAACTAAAGAAAGGCCAACTTTAATAATAGCGAATACTGTGAAGGGCAAGGGAGTTTCATACATGGAAAACCAGGTAGGTTGGCACGGCACTGCGCCTGACAAAGAGCAAAGGGATAAGGCCATAGAGGAGCTTACGCAGAGAGGTGAAGGCATTGAATAAGATAGCTACGAGAGAGGCATACGGTAAGGCGCTTTTAGAACTCGGCGCGGAAAACAAGGATATAGTAGTGCTGGACGCCGATCTTTCCAAATCTACAAAGACCAACGGCTTTGCTGAGAAGTACCCCGAAAGGTTCTTTGATATGGGCATAGCCGAGGCGGATATGGTAGGAACAGCCGCCGGCCTGGCCACATGTGGAAAGATACCATTTGCCAGTAGTTTTGCCGTATTTGCTACAGGAAGGACATATGACCAGATAAGGGATTCCGTATGTTATTCCAATCTGAACGTTAAGATTGCGGCTACTCACGCCGGGCTTTCTGTGGGTGAAGACGGAGCTACCCACCAATCTGTAGAGGATATAAACCTCATGAGGGGGCTTCCCAACATGACCGTATTGGTTCCGGCCGATGCGGTATCTGCAGGGAGACTCGTAAAGCTTGCCGCCGGGTATAAGGGACCGGTGTATATAAGATTGGGCAGGCCGGGCATACCGGTAATATATGATGATGCACAGCAGTTTGAGATTGGCCGGGCCATAAGAATTAAAGAGGGCAAGGATATAAGTATAATAGCAACCGGAATAATGGTGGCTAAAGCCCTGGAAGCTGCGGATGTACTGAAAAAAGAAGGTATAACCGCCGATGTTATAGATATGCACACGATTAAGCCCATAGATAAAGATATGATAATTGACACGGCGCGCAAGACTGGCAGGGTGGTAACCTGCGAAGAACACAGCATATACGGCGGGCTGGGTTCGGCCGTATGCGAGGTACTTTCTGAGAATTATCCTGCACGGGTAAGGAGAGTGGGAGTAAAGGATACGTTTGGAGAATCGGGTACACCCGATGCGGTTATCAAAAAGTATGGACTTACTGCCGAAGATATTGTAAAGGCAGCTAGGGAAATGTTATAATTCCTTTGGAAGGGAAGGATATTTATGGGAAGTGCTCAAAGACATGTAGAAAATCTAAAAAAAGCTATAGCAATGGAAAAGAAAAATCTTGATCTCTACAAAGAATATGCCAAGGATGCTCCCGTGGAAGGGTGCGAGCTTATGTATCACGATATTATTACCGAGAGGCAAAAAGATATAGAGACAATGACAAATGCAAAGGATTATTGGGAATCTGAACTAGCTAAAAAATAATTTACTGGAGGCTGCCGGCAGGCAGCCTTTTTATTTATCAAATAATTTTAAAAGAGTACCTATAATGGTAATTAAATATGGTATAATCATTGAAAGAATAAATTAACCGGTTAAACCTGAGTTAATTATATATTAATTAATTATAATTAAAGGGAGAGTTTATCAGTGAAAACCAAAGTTTTTAATAACGGTTCTTTTCTTCTTTTATGGTGTGCCAGAACTATTTCTATGTTAGGCGACTCTTTATTTGAAATAGGACTTACCCTTCTGATATATGACAGGACGGGTTCAACCATTGCCATGGGCATGAATCTCATAATGTTTTTTGTACCTTCATGGATATTCGGTTTTATCGGCGGCGTTGTGGCAGACAGGTATAACCGAAAAACAGTTATGGTGTTAAGTGATATTTTGAGGGGAATAATATTGCTTTTTCTTCCTATGTTTATATGCTCGAAGGCCTGGCCGGTGGCATGGGTTTATATAATAACTTTTATATTGTCAACCCTAGGCCAGTTCTACAATCCTGCTTCCGGTGCCATTGTTCCACAGGTTGTAGATGCCGGCTCGCTGGTGATGGCCAATTCTGCAATAAATACCGCTAAACAGCTGGTAGGAATAGTGGGACCTGCTTTGGCGGGCATTATTATTGGGCTACATGGGATTACTGCGACAATATATGCGAATATCTTTTCTTTTTTTATCAGTTCATTTCTTATATTTTTTATTCATACTATGAACAGCAGTGTTAATATTGAAACAAAAAAGGGTGCCCATGGTTTTTATACAGGTATTATAGACGGTGTGTCCTACGTAGCCGGCAAAAGGGATCTAAAGTTATTGCTTATGCTTATGTTTATAATCAACGCTTTTTTGGGCCCACTGAATGTCATATTGCCGGTGTATGCAGACAATACCTTGGGTTATGAGGTTACCGGCTACAGCACGATGCTGTCCGGTTATTCCGTGGGGTCGCTGGCCGGTGCCGCTTCGGTTGGTTTTATCATGAGATATGCCGGATATGATGTGCTTATAGCAGCAGGTATTGCAACGATAGGAATCGGCCTGGCCACTTTGGGCATGTTCGCAAACCTGTATTATGCCATATCCGTGATGGCTGTGGTGGGGATAGGGTCAGGCATTTTAACCGTTATAGCGTCAGTGATGATTCAAAGGACCACACCTGAGGATTTACTTGGTAGGGTCCTTAGTACCATGGGTATAATAGGAACTACAACCGTGCCGATTAGCATTGCGGTAACCGGCATACTCTTAAATTACATAACCTCAAAGACATATTTTATAATCTGCGGACTCATAGTCCTGGTCTTTCTCGCATGGTACGTTATTCATATAAGGTCGTTTGATATAAACGGCAAAAGTGTAAATTGATAAGCTATAGAAAAAACAGAGGGATTGTATATCATTGTTGCCGTCTCTGCCCTCGCGGCGAAGGATTTAGATTTAAAGTTTCCGTGAGCTTAGCTGCCTTGGCAAGGATTACAGCCATTTCTCCCCTGTGAACCCATTAGGTCCATTCTATAAGACTTGCATTTACGTCTCAAGTAAAGATGATTATTATATGAGGTTTTTTATGCCTTTACTTTTACAGTGCGTTCGTGGTGAGGAGGAAAAAGAGTGGTATATATGCGATGAAAGAATCATTATAGCAAGGTCTAATTTTACGCACCAACTTCATAAAATATTATATATGGAGGGGGTGTATTTTTATGGACGAAAATAATACGGCCGGTCAAATAATTACTATGGAAAACCGAAAAAAGATATCGGCCACAGGGGTAGAAGATGTGCAACATTTTAGTGACAACAGCATCACCCTTTCGACTTCGCTGGGTGTCCTTAATATAAAGGGCCAGAATATGCATATAACACGTTTCAGCCTGGAAGATGGGAAACTTATAATAGACGGAGACATAGACAGCATGACCTATATTCAGGGACAGAAGTCTAAGGAGAATGAGGGCGGAGTATTAAAGAAGATTTTCAAATAATAGGCTGCTCTGTGGCCTATTTTTATGTCTTGGAGGGAATGTATGGATATAAGAGATGAGGTATACGCATTTCTCACCATGGTTTACTGCGGTGTTATAATGGGTATTTTATTTGATATTTACAGGCGGAAGAAACATCATTTCAGAAGGATAAGGATTATAGATTCCATAGAGGATATACTCTTTTGGATTGTACAGGCCGGTGTCCTTTTCTTATTTGTTTACTGGAGCAGCAATGGTGAGATCAGGATGTTTTCCATAATAGGTGCTGCCAGCGGAGCAATCTTATATCATTACACACTGAGCCGCCCTATGACGAGGGTGCTGGATGCGATATTTAAAGCTATAATAGGTATTTCACAAAAAATATCAAGAACATGCAAAAAGATAAAGCATATTATAAATATGGGAACAAAAAAGGTGGCAGAATTAAAAATTTTTCACAGAAGGTAAAAGGAATTGATTGATATACGTCGAATACCATATATAAGGTGATGTCCATATGAAAAATGTAATTAAAAAGGTCATTATTATTGCGTTCGTTATATACGCATCCGTAACATTAGTGGGTCAGCAGATCACTTTGCGGCGTATGGAAGCTAAGAAGGCGGATCTTACTAAACAGGTGGAGCAGGCGAAGAAAGAAACTGATAATTATAAGAAGACGCTAAAAAGTGTTTCAACCGATACCTATGCGGAGAAAATTGCAAGGGATAAGCTTGGCCTGGTGAAAGATGGGGATATCATCTATGTAGATACAGGCAGGTTTGCAGATCCATTAAAGGGGGCAGAAAATAGCGGACATTGAATTTTTTCTTGGTTTATAGTATATTATAGGTATATTGAAAATTTAAAGGAGGAATTGTAACATTTATGTCAATAGAAGTTGGAGCTGTTATTGAGGGCACGGTTAAAAATATTACTAACTTCGGTGCCTTTGTTCAACTCTCTGATGGGAAAACAGGTTTGGTTCACATATCCGAAGTAGCCGATACCTACGTAAAGGATATACATGATTACCTAAAAGAGCATGAAAAAGTTAGAGTAAAAGTACTTTCTGTAGATAAGGGCGGTAAAATAAGCCTTTCAATCAAAAAGGCTGCACCTAAAAAAAGAGGTCCCATTGAGTATGACAGAGGTCGAAGGAAGGAAACGGCTCAATCCTTCGAGGACAGGCTGGCTAAATTCATGAAAGACAGTGATGAAAAGCAGCAGCAGTTGAAAAAGCATCATGATGCAAGAGGCGGCCGCGGTAACACACGCGTTAAGTCTATGAATAACTGAAACAAGTAGTGCATTTCACTTAAGTGGGATGCATTTTTAGTGAAGGTGGATTATGTTAAAATCAGCAGTTGATATAGGAACCAATTCAATAAGACTGCTTATCATGGATACCGCAAAAATGCGCAGGGTGTTTAAAAGGGTTGATATTACCAGATTAGGCGAGGGTGTTGGAAAGGGTCTTTTGCAGCCGGAGCCGATGGTTCGGACTGCAAACAAGATAGCCTTGTATGTAGATGAAGCAAAAGAGTATGGAACTATACCTGAGGCATTTGCCACAAGCGCCGTTAGAGATGCAGAAAACCGCACGGAGTTTTGCAATATGGTAAAGCAACGTGCAGGAATAGATGTAGAGGTAATAGATGGAGATACGGAGGCTAAACTTGATTTTACCGGAGCAACCGCTCTTTTTTCAAAAGAAGTGCCAAAACTTGTTATAGATATAGGCGGTGGAAGCACCGAATTCATAAAAGGCGGGGAAACCGTAAATAATAAATTCAGTTTAAATATGGGTTCAGTTAGGTTTACCGAGAGGTTTGTGTCCGCAGGGGATCTAGCTGGACTCTATAAAGAAACTGAAAATATGCTGGGACCTCATCTAAGTGACATTATCGGTACTGGGGAAATTATAGGAATAGGCGGAACTATTACCGGCCTAGCCGCAATAGATATTGGTCTTGAAGAGTATGATGCATCCAAGATACAGGGATATTTTTTGGGAGCCGGGAACATTAAAAAGATGAGGCAATGGTTTAGCATGGCATCTTCTGAAGAAATAAGAAGTCTAAAAGGTATGCAAAAAGGAAGAGAAGATATCATACTGGCCGGTACAGCCATACTCGAAAAGAGTTTGGATATGCTTAACGCAGGTGGTATATATGTGAGTGACTGGGACAGTCTTGAAGGATATCTTATAGAAGCCGATTGATAAATATAGCTGTCGGTCGGCATTTTTAAATATAAATTTTAATAAAGGTATTGACAAAATACCGTATAGGCCATATAATAGAACCTGTCAGCTGCCGGAGTGGCGGAACTGGCAGACGCACGGGACTTAAAATCCCGCGGGCCTTTAAAGCCCGTACCGGTTCAATTCCGGTCTCCGGCACCACGGCTAAGCTAAGTAAATATTATATATCGCGGGGTGGAGCAGCTGGAAGCTCGTCGGGCTCATAACCCGGAGGTCATAGGTTCAAATCCTATCCCCGCAACCAATTTATGGCGGCGTAGCTCAGCTGGCGAGAGCATTCGGTTCATACCCGAAGTGTCGGTGGTTCAAGTCCACTCGCCGCTACCAGCCATATAAAAATAGTTTCAAAGATAAATTCGTCAACAAGTAATTCAGTTAGGCGTTTTTTTTATATTTTATATAAAGAAAAGAAAATTCACTTTTAATATCAGCGTTATTTCTGACATCGAAAGTGAATTTTTTTGAGTTTTTGTCTTATTTTGAGGCAATGTATTTAATAAAGTCGATTATTCTATTACAGTAACCATAATCCTCATCATATGCCGCCAATATTTTTATCATATTTCCGGCGGACACGGTTGTAAAGCGCGGCTCGACAATAGCCGAATGCATATTGCCATTATAGTTTGATGATGGCAGTTGCTTCTCGTTAATGGCAATAATTCCATTGTACGGGCCGGCCGCCATTTCTTTTAGATATTCATTTATTCCAACCACATTTGTTTGTTTACCTACCATCATGTTAATGTCGGCCAAAGAAACCGCATATGTAGGTGCAATGAGAGAGATTCCGTTAAATTTACCTTGTAGCTCTGGTAAGATACAGCCGATAGTCCGGATATCCGATGTACCGGCAGCCATGGAGAAATTTGATATTTTTGTAGCATTTAAATCTGAACTGAAGGCGTCTACACCGGAGTATGGTTCAATAATGGTTGCATTTCCCTTTAAGATGTAAAACATTTTATGTATTATGCTTACAATTGGTGCTATACAGTTGATAGCAGGGTTCATTAATGAAATGATGCTATGCTTTTCGGGATTGTATACGCTTTGATTGATCCCCATAACGATTTTGGCATCCGGTTTATCCGCAGGAGATGTTATTATAACCTTTTTGGCTCCTGCAGATATATGCTTGTCAGCCGATTTACCACATGTATCGATCACGATGTCGACATTAAGATCTTTCCACGGAAGCTTGCAGACGTCTTTTTCATGAAAATATAATATTTTATTCCCATCAAAATCCAGCGATCCGTCAGTGCAATTGACATTGCCTTTGTACGTACCATGTAGCGGATCATGTACAAAAAATGGAATATCTGAATCTGGATTGCCATTACTGTTTATGGCAATCACATCGATATCTACCTTGTTATCATGTATGATTTTTAATAAATCCATACCGATACGTCCAAATCCGTTAATGGCTATTCTCATACTCAACGTTAATCCCCCATTCAATACGGCATGATGTAATAATTTAGAAAAATATCGCTAATATATATATATGCTTGTATAGTCCATACTACATAATATATATATTCCATATGGGCCGTAAAATTCCTTTATATATAACAGAAGTCATAAAATATATTGACAATGTGACATACGACATCCCTGGCGTTTTTTCCCATGGAATAGGTATATAAAAAATGATATACTTTCCCCTGAGGTGTTTTAATTGGACATATTAAATATAATAATTTCATCTATAGTTGGTATGGTAATAGGATGGTTTACTAATTATTTAGCTATTATTATGCTCTTCAGGCCTTATGAACCGGTGAGAATTCCTGTGTTTAATATCGAAGTGCAGGGTCTTATACCGAAAAGACGGGACGATATATCTTCAAGCTTAGGGGATATTATAGCGAAAGAACTTATCTCTGTGGATGATATAGTTAAAAACATCATGGGCGATGATGATAAAAATAAAATGATGGCTGCTATTGATAATAAGCTTGACGGTGTTATAAGGAAAAAGATTCCCTCATATATACCGGGTATGTTCAGGGATAAGATAACCAATTATATAAAGAAGGCTGCCGAAGAAGAGGTTATAAAGTTCATGAAAAATGATTCCGGACGGGTTATGGATGAACTAAACCAACGGATGAATATAAAGCAAATCGTTGAGGATAAGATAAATGGCTTCGATGTGGCAAAGCTGGAGAAACTGGTGATGTATGCTGCAGGCAAGGAGCTTAAGGCGATAGAGATAGTGGGCGGCGTGCTGGGGCTTGTCATAGGCCTGGCTGAAGGTGTGCTGGTGCAGGTTATATAAAATATAAAAAATTCATTTGATCCCTTGTGTGTCAAGGGGTCTTTTTTTAAAATTTTCTGTTTGCCAAAATCATTACATCAAAACGGTTGCCTAAAAAAACCAAGAATAATAAATAATTTATGATGAAGATAACCTTGGTATATGATATAATCTAATCTTATATAAAAGCTTCGGAGGTGAACCTGTCGCATGCTTAAAGATAAAAGTATAGAACTTGTACCGTTTACGGAAGAGTATTATCAAAAGTTTATGGAGATAAGGAACAGGGAGGTTATCAGAAATCATATCGGCAATATCACATACCATGACGTCGACTGGAAAAACAGAAACTGTGAGATAGCCATATGCATAGGTAATGAGGGGGACCGGAACAAGGGTCTGGGAACTGAAGCAGTCGGAGTTCTGCTCTACTTTCTGTTTAATGAAATGAATTTGCACAGGGTTAACCTAGAGGTTTATGATTTCAATGTCAGAGCAATAAGATAAGATGTTATGAAAAATGTATAAGCACGGTAGATATGTGAATGTGTTTGCCATGAGCATACTTAGGAGGGAGTTTTTACAAAATGACCGGCAGGGAAATGATGAGACGCTGTGGGCTTTGCCCGCGAGATTGTAGGGTTGACAGAACAAAAGGCATGACGGGATTTTGCAGGGCAGATGATAAAATAAGAGTTGCCAAAGCGTATCTGCATCAGTGGGAGGAACCATGCATAAGTGGGACTAAGGGGTCCGGCACGGTCTTTTTTTCACGGTGTAATTTAAAGTGTAAATTTTGCCAGAACTATAAAATAAGTCAGGAGGACTTCGGTAAAGAGGTAAGCGTCAAGGGGCTGGCGGATATATTTCTGCGTCTACAATCTGTGGGTGCACATAACATAAATTTGGTTACCGCTACCATATATATACCTATGGTTGCCGATGCCATTAAGTATGCTAAGGGAAACGGCCTGGCCGTGCCTGTGGTCTACAATACCAATGCTTATGAGACGGTGGATGCCTTGAGATTGCTAGACGGTTTGGTGGATGTATATCTGCCTGACCTAAAGTATCATGATGACAAAATGGCCGCATTCTATTCATCAGCACCAAACTATTTTTCTGTAGCAACAAGGGCGATCCTTGAGATGTTCAGACAGGTAGGCAACGTTATGTTTGATGATAGAGGAATAATTAAGAGGGGCCTAATTATTAGGCATCTTTTAATGCCCGGCCGTCTGGAGGATTCCAAGCTGCTACTGGATTGGGTAAAACATAATTTAACAAAAGGCGTATACGTGAGCATAATGTGTCAGTACGTGCCGTTGTTTGAGGCCAAGAGTATTCCGGAATTGAATAAGAGGGTTACCGAACGGGAGTACAAATCCATAGTTGATTACTTCTTTAATATAGGCCTGGAAAATGGATATATACAGGAGATGGATTCAGCATCGGAGGAATACGTGCCCGACTTTGATTTAGAGGGGATCTAAGAGTAAATATATGTAAATTTTACTAATTAAATAAGCAAAACATAGCATATAAATTGTAATATGCTATGAAGACCTTAGATAATCTTATAGGGCCTTTGACATTTTTTACTAAGGATGATATTAATGATATAACGTTTTCATAAGGGGGAGTTATATTGAGTAAAAAGACATCAGACGTGATGGTCGTGGGGTTCGCGTTGTTTGCCATGTTTTTTGGGGCAGGCAATTTGATATTTCCGCCGCTTCTCGGTTTTACTACGGGCAGCGGTTGGCTTGAAGCGTTCATAGGGTTTGCAATAACGGGAATAGGGCTTCCGCTACTGGGGGTCATGGCTATGTCTAGAAATGACGGAGAGTATGAGAAATTTGCTGGCAAGGTTGGGTCGGGATTCAGTGTAGTTCTCGGTATTATAATTAATCTTTGTATAGGCCCTTTGTTTGCTATACCGAGGACGGGTGCCACAACCTATGAATTGGGGTTTAAACCTTTGTTTCCTGGCATGAGTTCGTTGGTGGCTACTTTAATTTTTTTTGGTATTACTTTATTCTTTGTGGTAAAACCGTCTACTGTGATTGATAATATTGGAAAATACCTTACGCCTATATTACTTGTAACGCTGTTTATAATTATAATAAGAGGTATTATAATGCCTGCAGACAGCGCCATGGCCATCAAGGATGGAATACATTTTTCCAATGGGTTCTTTGAGGGATACCAGACCATGGATGCACTTGCCGCAACGCTGTTTTCCGGGATCATAATATCAAATATCCGGGATAAGGGTTATACTGACGATAAGGAACAAATGAAAATGACAATAATGGCTGGAATGGTATCAACAACATGTTTGCTGCTGGTATACGGTGGGCTGACATATCTCGGTGCAAAGTACGCTTATCTTTTCCCGGAAGGTATTTCTATGACAGAACTGCTTATAGGTATTACTTCGGCAGTATTGGGAAACTGGGGGAAAATTGTTCTGGGCCTGGCTGTTGCCTTTGCATGCCTAACGACAGCTATTGGTCTTACCACTTCGGTTAGTGATTATTTTGCAAAGTCGACCAATAATAAGCTGAGTTATAATGCCATAGCAATTATAATCACTGTAGTCAGCCTGGTTATATCCAATTCAGGCGTGGATCGCATAGTGTCATTGGCGGTTCCTATACTAACCGCTATTTATCCCGTTATACTTATGCTAATTGTCCTTAATGTGTTTAGTGATTTTATAAAATCGCGGGGAGCCTATGTGGGCTCTATCATTGGAGCGTTGTGTATAAGTATATTTGATGGTTTGAGTGCCGCGGGAGTGAATCTAGGGGGGTTTAAAAGCATACTGCATAGCTTACCGCTAGGATCAAGCGGATTCGGGTGGTTACTTCCCGCAATTATAGGCCTGTTTTTGGGCGGTCTGCTTACACATCCTTCCCGTAGTCATAATGAATCGCTGTAATGAGTCGTTGAGGCACATATATGATGGATATGATTGTGTCCAATGTAATACCAAGGTTTTTGCTAATAAAATATATTGTAAAAGTTTTCATAAAAAGATTCGGGGAGTTTCCCTACTATACGGTATCGATGACGCTGTCTGGGGCACTTATAGTATATTTTGAGATTAAAGCCGCAAAATCAAAAAAATGGGATGTCGCTTTCATGATCGGGGTTTTTGCCTTGATTCTGATAGGCAGCATCTTTGCCATAGGCATGGAAGTTTCCCAATGATCAATAATGATATTACCGCCCTATAAGATATAGGGCGGTAATATCATTTTGCCTAATATTCAAGAGTTTTCGGCATTCGCGAAAGATTAATTTTTCCTGTCAAAGTATATACTTTTACCTGTTACCGATATTGGGATACCAACTACAATATTGCCTTCAATAAGGTTCATCTTTTTTGCCACAACACCCACACTGTACATGATGCGGTTGTCCGTGTTTAATAGACCGGCTGTTTTTGCTGCAGAACCCAGGGCGATTCCTAGGTCTACAAGTCGCCATGCACATATCGGTCCGTCAAATTGTGGACCTTTGTTTTTGGGTATTTTACTAAAATGTGAACAATTCTCGTAGCCGCATGCGCCGCAGTTTAAACCCGGTTCTTCCGGCTGTTTTACCGACAGCAGGAGTACGGCACATGAATTACTTATGTTGTTTGCGTCCCGATTAAAAGAAGCAGCCCCTGTTTTGCTGCCGTAGTCGGACATTTCATCGGCCAGATTGTTTAGCGTATCACCGGTTATTACCTTGGACTCCACATAATCCTGGCCGCATGTCTTAGGTGCAGTTCGTGCCGAGATCTCCATGAGATCAGCTACTGTTTCCATGATATCCATTTAAAATCCCTCCTAGGGCCAGTATAAATTAAATTAATATTGATGTAAAGATTTCCAATGTTGTAATAAACATATTACTTGCTTTTTTGTTCTGTATCAAAGAGTGCGGAAACCAATGCCTCGGTGTAGTAAAGATATTTTTCATCTGCTATCGAGGCTATACTTTGGCAGATGTATTTGCGAACTTCTCCAATGTCATTAAAGCCGATAGGGAGCTCATTCATTATGTTCCTCATTATCACCCTGCGGAAAAAGGCGGGGTAGATTTTTAATTCATCTTCGGCAGATTTGGTGATGCTGCTCACAAATTGATCTATGTATGCATCATCTGACGGTTCCTCCGATTCGTCATAATTGAAATACTCAAAGAGGTTAAACAATTCGGAGTGCATACGGTCAAACATCGAGTCGTATCTTGCAAACATCATACCTTTGTATGCTGTTTGTGATATGAATGACTGTTTTATTCCTGCAGTGGCAAAAGTATCGGTTTTATTTAAAAGGAAGGAAACGGTTTTGACCTGCTCATTGAGCATGTCTTTATTTATTAGATCTTCACTGCTGTCCTTGATTTTTTCACCTGCCAGATAGCTGCTGATAATATCACTTAAATAAAAATAACTTTCCCTAACGGCAATACTTTTGGTGCTATTGTCGGTGATAATTTCGTACATGAGCAGTATGGAGGTTGTGATATCCTTCAATGCATCCAGCCGGCTGATGAATGAATGAATCCTCCGTCTGTTTTTTCTCAGGATGTCTTCTGTCAAGCCGGCCGGTTTTTTGCCCAGGCCGTATTTTACTGCTATATTGAATAGAACTGTATAGTACACGTTATTTGTATGGCAGACAAGTTTGGTTATTACTTCATGAATCCTGTTTATTATGGAAACCGGCATATCTAAGGTCGCATCCCTCAAGGTACCGTCTATGTATGAGAGAAATCCACTTTCATCAAGGCCCATGGGAAGTAGTATAATAAGGCGTTTTAAAGTATTATTAATTTCCGTGCTGTTCTCATTTTGTTGCATTTTATTATATAGGTGTTTTATTGTATCCGAAACAAAATCTTGGGTGGAAGGAAACAGCGGTTTTATCTCAGAGTTCCTTATGGTGTTTTCCTGATCGTAAAGATCGAGCAGGCAGGCCAGATTAGTCTCCGCCCAATGCAATCCGGTAAGAATATCCATAAGATCCCCCGATGTTTCTTCAAAGGACTCCTTCTTTTTGTCTGTAAGCTTGTCACATCTTAAATTTCCCTCTAAAAATTTTAAGCCGTTGATTATAGGCGCGACCATATTCTCGGGGTAGAACTTCACTAGACGGCCGTATGGGACCGATGCAAAAAAGCCGAGCATACGTGATGCGGATATACCGGCGGACAGCTTGTAACCGTTATCTATAAGTTCACCGGATATCCTGTCCAAAAGGTTTTTCATTTTCTTACTGCTATTTTGCGATTTATTTAATTGATTACTATATTCTTCTGTGTTCACGGAACATTCCTCCCTGCCGTTTGTCTTAGTATGGGTATAAATTGCAATTCCATTGTAGTAAAAATGTTATTGACAACTCAAACCAATTATATTAAAATATTATCAACAGATCAATAGATATGCTGAATCCTTTGAACGGGGGAACCATTTCATCAGGGGTATATCCGCAAGGATGGACAGCTCTTTCAGTCCTAACCATCAGCTAACCTCGTAAGAATCAAAAGAGGAGTAAGCTATAGAGTAGTTACTATTTCTCCATGGCTTTTATTTTTCCTAAAATTGTCTCACAATAACCACTATAAATAAACAAATAAATATAATAAATTTGCTGAATCCTTTAAAAGGAGTGGGGGACCCGATCAACAGGGGTGAGTCCGCAAGGAAGGGCAGCTCTTTCTGTCCTAACCCGTCAGCTAACCCCATAAGCATAGAAAGGGGTATGGTATATGAAGTTTGCTGTAATTGGCGCCGGGAATGGTGGCCAGGCCATGGCGGCCCATCTGTCCATAATGGGTTTTGAGGTGACACTTTATAACAGATCACCGGAAACGATAGAGAAGATAAGACAAAACGGTGGTATAACGCTTAAAGGAGCAGTAAAGGGCCGTGGTACGCCCTTCCTGACTTCAGACATTCGGGATGCCATACAGGGTGCGGATGTCATTATGGTGACCGTGCCTGCTTCCGGACACAGGGATATAGCCTATGCTATGGCTCCATACCTCCAGGATGGCCAGGCGGTTGTGCTTAATCCCGGCAGAACAGGCGGCGCTTTGGAGTTTAGCAATATATTCAGGCAGCTAGGTGTAACGGCGAATGTAGTTATAGGGGAAGCCGAGACCTTAATTTATGCATGCAGGGTGATGGAGCCCGGGCTCGTAAATATAAACAGTATAAAGAATGTGGTATACCTTGCTACAATTCCGTCATATAGCGTGTGGTCTGTTCTGCAAAAGATAAATTTGGCTTATCCGCAGTTTACGGCGGCCCATAATGTTCTGGAAACCAGCCTTAACAATATAGGGGCTATCTTTCATCCTACACCGACCCTATTAAATGCAGGGAGGATAGAGACTGATGAAAGCGGCTTTGAATATTATTTGGAAGGCATCTCACCCTCGGTTGCCTCGGTTTTGGAGAAGATAGATATGGAAAGGCTGCGTGTTGCATGGGCTTTCGATTTAAAGATTCCTTCCGCCTTGAAGTGGATGTATGAAACATACGGATCCAAGGGTGATAATCTTTATGAAGCTATTCAGAATGCGCGGGGTTACAGAGGGATCAAAGCACCCACAACGCTAAATACAAGATATTTATTCGAGGATGTTCCCAACAGTCTCGTACCTATTGCTTCGCTGGGTGAAAGTGTAGGTGTAAATACGCCTACTATAAAAGCGGTGATTCAATTGGCATCAAGCATGCATAGCGTGGACTACTGGGAGAATGGAAGAAATGCTAAGAGGCTGGGATTGGATGGGCTTACTAAAGACGAAATCCTAGCCCACGCGGAAGGCAATTATGTGGATGAAAGGAGTGCTTTGTTATGAGCAGACTCATAATAGCTGCAGCTTTGGGAAATGACGTTCATGTAGCGGGAATAATGAACTTTTTGAAACTGGCTGAAGAACAGGGATATGAGACGATGTTTATGGGAACCGCAGTTTCACCCGAGAGGATGTTTGAGGCTGTAACGGAGCATAATCCTTATATGGTCGGCTTAAGCTACAGGCTTACGCCTTCTGCCTTGGGGCCGATGCTGGATAATATAAGCGGGGGCATAGTTAAATATGGTCTTGAAAACATAAAATGGACATTCGGCGGGACACAGCCCACGGGCGAGGTTGCCAGAAATAGCGGCATATTTGAGAAGGTTTTTGACGGTACGGAAGACATGGATGATACCATAATGTACCTCAAAGGTATCACTGAAAGTACACACGGTAGAGAGATTTACGCACAGGATCTGGTAGGCCGGATAAATAGCAAATATCCCTTCCCGATAATAAGGCATCATTTCGGTTTGCCCGACCTGGGTGCAACGATAGAAGGGGTCTGCAAAATAGCCGAATCCAAAGCTGTGGATGTGATATCCGTGGCACCTGATCAAAATGCACAGGAGCATTTCTTTGAGCCGGATAAAATGGACTGCACCTTAGATGGGGCGGGAGGAGCACCGCTGCGCACAAAGGAAGATTTTGCAGAACTATATGAACACTCGCGGGTGGGTAATTATCCGCTGCTTCGATGCTATAGCGGGACCAACGATGTGTTCAGGATGGCCGAAATGTTGCTTGACACTATACACAATGCGTGGGCGGCCGTACCTCTCTGCTGGTACAATGAGCTTGACGGGAGAGGGCCGAGAGACCTCATTACTTCTGTTACGGAGAACCAGCAGCTCATGAAATGGCATGGCGACAGGGGTATACCTTTGGAGGCAAACGAGGCTCATCACTGGGGTTTGCGGGATGCCCACGATGCCATATATGTAGCGGCATCTTATCTGGCTGCATATAATGCCAAGAAAATGGGCGTTAAGCAATACGTTGCGCAGTATATGTTTAACCTTCCGCCCAGTGAGTCCCCCAAGATGGATATAGCCAAGATGTTTGCCTCTATAGAGATGGTGGAATCCCTACATGACGAGAACTTTATGACCTTCAGGCAGGCGCGGGCAGGCCTGGCCAGTTTCCCGACCGATCTTTTCATGGCGAAGGGGCAGCTGGCGGCATCATGCTATACGGCAATGGCTATTAAACCTCATATATATCATGTGGTGGGATTCTGCGAAGCTCATCATGCTGCGACTCCAGATGACGTTATAGAGAGCGCTAGGATTGCCAGGGGAGTTATAAAGGACTATATGCAGGGCGCACCAGATGTGGCCTCGGATATAGAAATAATGAACAGGAAAGATGAGCTTGTCTCGCAGGCACAAATCATATTAGACGGAATAAGGGTTATCGGGCGGGATAGCAAAGACCCGCTGTCCGATCCCTCGGTAATAGCAGATGCTATAAGAATGGGTATATTGGATGCTCCTCATCTTAAAGGAAATATTGCGGCCAACGGATCAATTAAGACGAGACTTATAAACGGAGCCATGTATGCCTATGATGAAGAAAGCGGCAGGATACTCACAGAGGAAGAGAGAATAGGCAAGATAATGGATGAAGTTTTTGCTGCATAAAGGCACACCTTGCGGTGTGTCTTATTTTGTCATAAACTTTTAAATTTAAGTACCAAATATTTACAAATTACCCCTCCATTAATTGGTATAATTTTCCTATGGAGGGGATTGACATGTATGCGGATAATATACAAAGGGGAAGTGCGGGTACCAAGAATATATCAAAGATGAAAGAGTTCCTTAAGAATTTTGCTCTTTTGGCGGCTATGGGATTTTTTCTGGGAAGGGTGGGAGTATTTTACGGGAGTTTTCCTTTTGGCCTGGCCTATGTAGGCAGTGTGGCCGGAAGGGACAGGAGATATGTGATTGCTTCTCTTCCCTGTATCATAGGCCTTTTAAGTTTGGGAAGTCATCCTAATAACATAAGGTATGTTGTGACATATATTACTTTGTCGGCTGCATTGTATTTGATAAAGTCTGATCTAAATGCAGGCAGGCGCGCTCTTGTTTCAGCAGCTTGTGTGTTGTCTGTGGGAGGACTTTTTTATCTTATCTCGGGACATATACTCTATGATCTTATACTTATCATCCTGGAATCAATCATTGTTTTTTCAATGGTATATATATTTGACCTGGCATTGGGTATTGTAGAGAGTCGCAAATCGCGCCGTTACCTGAGCAAGGAAGAAATTTTGTCCATTGGAATAACCTATGGTTTGGTTATAGCCAGTCTAAGAGGCATAGAGATTTATAATCTTTCCCTGTGGATGGTTGCAGCCATTTCGGGGCTGATCGTTATAGCATATGCTGGAGGTTTGGAATCAGGGGCATCTATTGGCGTTATTTTGGCTGTGGTCACGCAGATCACCGGTTCCGTAACATCATCGACCGGCCTTATGTTTTCCCTTACGGGCCTCTTGGCAGGAGCTTTCTGTAATCTTGGGATGATCGGTTCTGTGGGAGGCGCTTTTATATCATATTTTTTGTTGGACAAGCTGGCGGGTTATACGATGTCTGTTTATTTAAAAGAGCTTTTGATTTCCGGCTTGATATGTTTTCTGATACCGTCCGGTCTTATAAAGGCGCTGAGTTTTTACATAAGCAGGAATATAGATAGATTTAAGTATAACAAAAAATTTGTTTCAAGCACTAAGGAGATAATCTTTACCAGATTGAGAGAGATGTCCAGTGTAATGACTGAACTGGCTGCGGTGTTTGATGGTGCCAAAAACTCCATAGCGGTGAAAAATGATATCTCGCAGGTTGTGGAGAGGACCGCCGATGATGTATGTACTAACTGCATAAGACGAGATAAATGCTGGGGCAGTGATTTTTATACTACATATCAGTTTATTTTTGATATGATAACCTTGCTGGAGCTTAAAGGGGAGGTCAGCCAGTTAAACGCACCGTCCAACCGGTGTATAAACCTGGACAAGATGATTGAAGAGGTCAACAATATGTATGATTTTTATATGCTTAACTCCATGTGGCGCAAACGGCTCGATGAGAGCCAGAGGATAGTGTCCGACCAGCTTAGAAGTCTGAGCGGTGTTGTTTCCGGCCTGGCCAATACGGTTAAGTCCAAGGATAAGTTTTGTGAGGACTTGGAGGAACAGATATTTGTAGAGCTTGATAAAAGCGGTGTAGTGGCCGAAGAGGTCATCGTTCTGGAAAATGAGGAGGGGAAGTACGAAGTTTTTATAAAGCGACAGGCCTGTTTCGGCAGGGCAGAGTGTTTAAGAATTATAGAACCTGTGGTAACAAGGATAATGGGCAAGGAATATAAAAGAGAAGACGATGTATGCAGGCTGGATAGCAAGGAAAACACTTGCATGATTAGACTGGCGGAAAAAGAGCTATACAGTGTTACCACCGGAGTTGCCCATATTGCATTGGAGCACAATGGCAGCGGGGATAATTTTATTTTTTCCGAGCTTTCCGGTGGAAGGTATCTGGTAGCAATAAGCGACGGTATGGGAACAGGTAAGGAAGCCGGCGTGATTAGCAGTACTGCAGTGGGGCTGCTTGAAAAGTTCATGAATGCAGGTTTTACGGAAGATACGACCATAAGGTCTATCAATTCCATACTGAACCTAAAATCTACGGATGACATGTTCACTACTCTGGATATATCGATAATAGACAGGTATACGGGTGACGTAGAGACTTTTAAGATGGGTGCGCCGGTAAGCTATATAAAGAGGAAAAACTCGGTTGAGGTGTTGAAAAAAGAAAACCTTCCCGCAGGGGCTTTGGAGGATGTAAATGTATTATCGGTCGGTGAGAATGCAGGGGACGGGGATATGCTAATAATGATGACCGATGGTGTGGCGGACAGCATAGAAAATGATAAAAGGGATAAGGTACTCAAGGAGATAATAGCGTCGGTAGATACAAACAATCCGCAGGATGCGGCGGAGAAAATTATGAAAGAGGTACTTAAAAGAGGAAAACAGAAGGATGATATGACCATCATAGTATCCAAGATATGGACTTAATGTATATATCCTCCTTATTATGGGAATAATTAATACAAAACAAAATGAGGAGGAGCTTATATGTCTGATGATATTACAATGAAGGTGATCAATATCGTGACCGACGGCTGCTCAAACATTGGCGGCGATCCTGGCCAGGCCGCATTAAAGGCACACGGCAGCGGAATCATAGTAAATGCCATAGGAATACTGGACGGCGGCAAGAACAGTGCCAAGGGCGAGGTTGAAGGAATAGCACAGTCGGGCGGCGGAGTGGCGGACCTTATTAACCTGGATGAACTTAGCAAAACGCTGACATCGGCTACCATGGGTTCGGTATCCAATACACTTACTGGGGTAGTTGACAGAGAACTTAAAGAGGTACTTAAAAAAGGCATGGATGATATTCACCCCGAGATGAGATTCCAGGTGGTTGATTTTATAGAGAGGCTGACAGACGAGGTACGTCTCAAAGTCGTAGTGGTTATAGATGCCAGCGGAAGCATGGCACGTAAGCTACCAGAGGCTAAGAGGGGAGCGGTGGAACTTTTAAAATCACTAAGGGGAAGAAAGGGCCAAAGCAGCATTGCGCTGGTATGTTATCCTACTGAGCGAAACGAAGCTTATCTCTTAAAGGATTTTACCGACGATATCGATAAACTGGAGAAAACGATCATTGAGGTTACGCCGGGCGGATGTACTCCTACCGCGGCAGCGATTGATTTTGCAGCAGGGCTTTTTGAGGAAAAACCTCTGGCCTATGAAAATATGGTGTAAAGGGTTATGGATAATATTTTTCCCGGCCAAAAAATATGCGGCCGGTGGAGCGGCAGCACATATACCGTGTTAAGACAGTTGGGTCGGGGCGGTGTGGGTGCTGCCTATCTTGTTTCCAGTAACGGCAGGCGGTACTGTTTAAAATTAAGCGATGACCTGATGAGCCTCACATGGGAATATAGGTTTATGAAGAACAACAACCGAAAAAGATTTTTACCTAAAGCCTATGAATTTGATGATTTTGTGTTGAATAATAATGTCAAACACTATATAATATTAGAATATATAGAGGGAAAAAATCTATCCGAAGTTATGAAGTCCAGGCAGATTAATTCAATGACCGCCATAGGCATTTCACTATTAACGGCGGGAGTATTCATAGAATTCTTTGAATTGGGTTATATTTATACGGATCTTAAGCCGGAAAATATCATGCTGGACATAAAAAGCCACAGTCTCCGGCTCATAGACATGGGAAGCCTTGTCAAAACCGGCGGTATGGTAAGAGAGTATACGCCTAAGTATGACAGGGCTTATTGGGACTGTGGGCTGAGAAGAGCCAATGAAGGATATGCTTGTTTTGAAATCATGATGCTCGCGGCCGATCTTTTATTTCCTATCGATTACGGTGTAATGAGTAAACAGGATATTACGGCAGTATTAAACAGGCTCTCGGGATGTACAATTCACGGTGTTTATAGTCTTGCGGCAAAGGCTTTTAGCGGCACAGCCGATCTGAATGCTATAAAGGAAGGTCTTTCAGATATATACAAAGCGGAAAGGCGGACAGATCCGAGCAGGATAGATAACTGTATAAATATATCGCTTATCGCAGGAGTGATTTTCCTAATGGGTGTTATAATATACGGATTATGAGGGTGTCCATATGGAAGACAAGGTTATTTCAACTATTGAGTATTATAATATGTTAGAAAAAAACGATGGGGTAGTGGTGGGTGTATCCGGTGGTCCTGATTCATTAAGCCTGCTGTATATACTCTATGATATCAGGGAAAAATTCGATTTAAAACTTTATGTTGCCCATATAAACCATGGCATAAGAGGTTATGAGGCAGATGAGGATGCTAGGTTTGTCGAGAAAACTGCCGGTATTCTTGATCTGCCGTTTTTCGTCCGGAATGTAAACGTACCTGAGATCGTAAAGGAAACTGGAGTTTCATCCGAAATGGTAGGCAGGAATATAAGATATAATTTCTTTAATGAGGTGGCAGCCAAAAACGGTGCGCAGAAAATAGCCGTGGCCCACAATAAGAATGACCTTGCCGAGACATTTCTCCTGCACCTTATAAGAGGCAGCGGACCCACCGGGCTCGTGGGAATCAGGCCGGTGAACGGCCGGATTATACGGCCGCTTATTGATATAAGCAGGGAAGAGATTGATGAGTATATAAGGTCGAATAATTTAAAACCTAGAATTGATGCTACTAATTATGAGGAGATATATAACAGAAACAGGGTCAGGCTAAAGATAATTCCCTATATGCAGAAACTTAACCCCGAGGTAGTGGATTCCATAGCCCGGACGAGTGCTCTTCTTCGGGAAGATGAATCCTTTTTTGAAGATATAGTTCAAAAACTGGAGCAGGATTGTATCAATGTAGAGGCCGGCAGGGTATCGGTCAGTGCTGAAAAACTGCTGCAGTTCAAGCCGTCTGTAAGAAACAGGGTTATACGGTATGCTGTAAAACTTTTAAAAGGTGATTATTTAAATTTAGAGCTTAAGCATATAGGCTATGTGGTGAATCTGGCTAAAGACTGCCGGACAGGCAGACGCATAGATTTACCGGACGGTTTGGTAGCAGAGGCCAGGTATGGTAAAATAATATTTATGAAAGGTGCGGTCAAGGGGCCGGGCATGTTTTACTATGAATTACAGCCGGGCCAGGAATTATTCCTGCCAGGTTTAGGCTGCGAAATCTCTGCACGACCCCTTGTTAAAGATGAGATGGAGTTACAGCACAATCTTTTGACGGCCTATATAGATTATGATAAGGTAAAAAACGGCCTGGCCGTGCGTAACAGACGCCCGGGTGACAGGCTGGTTCCGCTGGGTATGAAGGGAACAAAAAAATTGAAGAAGCTTTTGATAGATGAGAAGATACCGCGGGAGGAGAGAGACTCCATTCCCATTGTTGTCGATGGGGACGAGCTTGTTTGGGTAGCCGGGGTGAGGCTTAGCGAAAGATATAAGGTAGACTCTTTTACGGAGAATGTTCTGCAGCTTATTTGTAGTTTATCATCAAAGTTTGACACTGCATGATAAAAGTTTTATTATACACAATTATAACCGCAAATAAGAGAAAGGTGTGAAATTGATGGAAGAGGATATTGAGACGGTACTTATAACAGAGGAACAGATAAAAACAAAGGTTAAAGAATTGGGAAAGAAGATCAGTGAGGATTATAAGGGAAAAAACCTTATGCTCCTTTGCATACTGAAGGGAGCCATGATTTTTCTTGCCGATCTTTCCCGGGAAATAGACCTGCCGCTTTCTATTGATTTTATGGCAGTGTCAAGTTATGGCCTTTCCACCACATCATCGGGTGTAGTCAGGATAATCAAGGATCTTGACTACAGCATAGAAGGCAAAGACATATTAATCGTTGAGGATGTGGTTGACAGCGGTCTTACTTTAAACTATCTCAGGAAGGTACTTATAGGAAGGCATCCGGCAAGTCTTGCCATATGCAGCCTGCTGGACAAACCTTTAAAGCGCAGGGCGGAGGTTCCCATAGACTATACCGGCTTTAAGATTGATGATCTTTTTGTTGTAGGATATGGTTTGGATTTTGCCGAGAAGTATCGCAATTTGCCATATATCGGTATTTTGAAGCCGGAAATCTATAAATTTTAGTTTATTGTATTTTCTCACAGCGTATGTTACAATTAATTATTGTGCTATAAGTTTGCTATGAAGGAGGATTGACTTTGAATAAAAAAGTATTCAGAAATGCAAGCTTTTATATATTGATAATTATTGCCATTTACGCCATAGTGACTATGTATGGTATGCAGGCTACGGAGGTAAAAGAATTTGATTATGCTCGGCTTGTCAGGGAGATAAACAATAACAATGTGAACAGCATAACCATAGCTGATAATGTGGTAAACGGTGAACTTAAAGATGGTACATCATTTCAGTCTACCATTATAAATCAGCAAAATTTTGATAGTTTTATACAGCCGTATATAGTAAATGGGCAAATTAAATATGTAGAACCTAAGAATACGAATCCGCCGTGGTGGATTCAAATGTTGCCAACTGTTTTTATGATTGCCGTATTTGTGATTTTCTGGTTTATGATCATGCAGCAGTCCCAGGGCGGTGGTAACAAGGTGATGAGTTTCGGTAAGAGTAAAGCAAAGATATCCACTGATAAGTCAAAGAAGGTAACTTTTGATGATGTTGCGGGTGAAGATGAAGAAAAAGCCGAACTGGAAGAGATTGTGGACTTTTTAAAGCAGCCGCGCAGGTTCCTAGACCTTGGCGCCAGAATACCTAAGGGTGTTTTGCTAGTGGGCCCCCCCGGAACAGGTAAGACACTTTTGGCTAGAGCTGTTGCCGGTGAGGCGGGAGTCCCGTTTTTCAGCATAAGCGGTTCCGATTTTGTAGAGATGTTTGTCGGCGTCGGGGCCTCCAGGGTAAGGGATTTGTTTGAGCAGGCGAAGAAAAATTCACCCTGTATTATATTTATAGATGAGATAGATGCCGTTGGCAGGCACAGAGGCGCTGGCCTGGGCGGTGGACATGACGAGAGGGAGCAGACTTTAAACCAGTTGCTTGTAGAGATGGATGGTTTTGCTAACAATGAGGGCATCATTGTCATTGCTGCTACAAACAGACCGGATATACTCGATCCGGCGCTACTAAGGCCGGGCCGTTTTGACAGACGTATAACGGTAGGATTGCCTGATGTAAAGGGCAGAGAACAGATCATGAAGGTACACTCTAAGGGTAAGCCCCTTACTCCCGATGTGAATTACGGTATACTGGCCAGGATGACACCGGGCTTTACCGGTGCCGATATAGAAAACATGATGAATGAAGGCGCACTTCTTGCGGCAAGACGCAACAAAACAACAATAAGCATGCAGGAATTAGAGGATGCCATGACCAGGGTCATAGCAGGCCCGGAGAAAAAGAGTAGGGTTATGAGCGAAAAGGACAAGAGGTTGGTGGCTTATCATGAAGCTGGTCATGCGGTTCTTGCGAAACTTCTTCCCAACACTGCGCCTGTCCATGAGGTATCAATCATACCGCGTGGCCAGGCCGGCGGCTATACAATGATACTGCCGGAGGAAGACAAGTACTTTATGTCAAAGTCCGAGATTATAGACGAGGTTATACATCTACTCGGCGGCAGGGTGGCCGAGAATATAGTCCTCCATGATATTTCCACAGGAGCACAAAATGACCTTGAAAGGGCAACCGACCTTATCAGGAAGATGGTAACCGAATATGGCATGAGTGATAACCTGGGCCCGATGGTTTATGGATCGGACAAGGATGAAATATTCGTGGGAAGAGATCTCGGCAGGCAGCGTAACTACAGCGAAGAGGTTGCCGCATCTATCGACAAAGAAATGAGAAGGATAATCGAAGAGTGCTATAAAAAGGCGGAGATGCTCTTAAAAGATAATATAAACAGGCTACATTCTGTGGCGCGGGCTCTTGTAGAAAAAGAGAAATTAAACAAGGATGAATTTGAAGAGGTATTTGCCAATGCTTAGTATGATTTGTGCCTAAGGAGAAATTACAGGTAATAAAGTTAATAACAAGGTAATATATATGTGAGATATTATAGATGTCAGTCAACAAAGCTAAGTAAGATTGCCTTGTGATTTCGCAGCTTAGTAATTTATTGTTGGTCTGAACAGGGCTTTTTAAGCCCTGTTTTTTTCTATATATAATAAAATGTCATTATTTTGTGTCAAACTGTATCAATGTTTGCCTCATGTGATATATATTTACATATACCATAGAGGAAATTTGTTATATAATATAAGATGACAGAGGAGGTATATCATGGATATGAATGGGTTAAAAATTGGCCTGGAAGGGGAAATTGAAACTGAGGTAACAAGAAGAGATACAGCTGACAAATATGGGAGTGGATCGGTCAAAGTGCTTGCCACACCACACGTTACCACGCTTATAGATTAGGCGGCTATGTCCGCTGTGTATTCGTATTTGCCTTTTGGATGTGTTACCGTGGGTACTAAGTTAAATATCGAACATTTGAGGGCTCTACACCTACAGGTATGAAAGTAAAGGCAAAAGCTGTCCTGACATAGATAGATGGACTTGAGGCTGTTGTTTAGGGTTGAAGCCGGTGAGGATAGCGAAAGGGTATAGTGAGCGCAGTATGGTAAAAGAGAAATCGTTTGTGAAAAGATGTGAGGCTAAACTGAACTGATAGATGGGTGGTGTGGTTTTGGATAGAAATTCACAAGACTTAATGGATATAGCTCAGAGTTTTAATAATGTAGGGTATGCCTTATATAACCCCAAAAATAATTCCATGTACATATCATATGAAGCATATACCCTTTTAGGTTTAGTACCTGTAGATAATACGGGTAAGAGAAAACTTTTAGAGACGCTGCATACAAACAGCATTTCTGAAGAGAATTTGTATTTTAAGTATAAAGAATTCAATGGGAAAGGGCTGATTGTGACCCGTTTATCCCTAAAGAATTCCGAAGGGATAGTCTATCTCTTTATTTTATTGGCCCTGGATTTTGTCGATCAGTTAGTAGAAAAAATGCAGGAATATGAGGACTTGCGTGAAGATGAAATACATTCTCATATGGTTGCCCATGAAATAAAGAACTCATTCACAGTAATAAAGGGTTTTCTTCAGCTTCTCAAGGCTAAATATAAAAATGACTCTGAATTTTTGGATTTGATTCTAAATGAAACGGAAAGAGCTAATGGTCTGGCTGCCGGTTTCATACGTTCATCACAGCCAGCGGCAAGCGAAGGAGATACGGCCGATGTAAAGCTCGTTTTGGAAGAGCTTTTGACGAAACTGGAAGTGGGTCTTACGGGTGGGCATGTTATAAAAAAATGTTTTAAGAATACAAGTCCCGTGCAAATAACCTCCAAGGCTTTGGAGCAGATTTGCCTTAATCTCATTTTGAATTCTATGGAATCTATGAGCCGGGGCACTATTTATGTCTATGCAGATACCCTAGAAAATGGGTATGTTCGTATAAGGATTGCAGATAACGGCTGCGGTATTGCATCTGAGGTAAGAGGTAAGATATTTACGTATGGTTTCACCACAAAAAAGAACGGTTCGGGATATGGTCTGGCCATAGTCATGGCCATGCTTCGCAAATACAATTCAAAGATCCATCTTACAAGCAAGGTAAAAAAAGGAAGTATTTTTACTTTACTTTTATCGCCAGCGCAGGTTTAATCATTTCAGCCTGAAGGCAAAGTACCATTTCCTGGTACCTTGTCTTTTTTACTTTGGTGAAAATATATAGAGCATTGACTCTAATTTCATATATGCATATGACTTGTTAGGCCTGGCATTGATCCCGTAAAGTGTTTACTGAAGGTATACAGGCTATGGCAGTGCCAAAAAGTATACATATAAAATGGCAAAGAGTTATATATATCAAATTATTAGAAGGGGGTATTTGTTTGTACACAAAATTTATAGGTAATTTAAGCAATGCTCTTTACACTTATTTGTTACCATTACTATTGATCGGCGGTGGATTATACTTCTCATTTAAGACAAGGTTCGTTCAACTACGGCTTTTAAAAGACTCCATAAAGATTATGAGAGAACCTGCTAAAGATGAGAAATCAATATCTTCTTTTCAAGCTTTAATGGTCTCTACAGCTTCAAGGGTTGGTACCGGGAATATTGTAGGTGTATCTACAGCTATAGTTTTAGGAGGGGCAGGATCGGTATTTTGGATGTGGGTGGTTGCTATTCTTGGGGCGGCATCTGCTTTTATTGAAAGTACTCTTGCACAAATTTATAAGAAACGTGATGAGGATGGAGGCTTCTATGGCGGACCTGCATATTATATTGAAAATGGATTAAAAAATAGGACTGTAGGGATGATTTTTGCAATCATTCTTATCGTCACTTATATGGTAGGTTTTAATATGTTGGCTGCTTATAATGTAAGCTCGTCATTTAGTACATATAGTTTTTGGGATCCAGAGACGTCACCAATAATTATTGGTATAATTTTAGCGGTATTAACAGCCGTTAGTATTTTTGGCGGGGATAAAAGATTAAGCCAAATCACCTCATATCTTGTACCCATTATGTCAACGGCATATATTATTGTTGCAATTATTATAATAATAAAGAATGTAACATTGATACCCAGAATATTTGCAGATATATTTACACAAGCATTTGATATTAAATCTATTTTTGGCGGCTTTACCGGATCTTGTGTTATGTTGGGACTAAAAAGAGGTCTATATTCTAACGAGGCAGGTATCGGTTCGGCTCCAAATGCGGCAGCGTCGGCTGACACATCCCATCCGGCCAAGCAAGGATTGGTTCAAGTTATGTCAGTTTATTTAGATACAATAATTATCTGCACAGCAACTGCATTTATGCTATTAGCTTCCGGTGTTGTTCCAACTCCTGAGATGGCGGGTGCGCCATATAATGTGGCTGCATTAAAGGCCAGCTTTGGAAACTTTGGCCAATACTTTTTTTCATTTGCACTATTTTTATTTGGTTTTACAACCCTCATAGGGAATTATTTTTATGCAGAATCTAATTTAAACTATATTATTGGTAAAAAGCCAAGCAAGACAACTTTGATAATTTTCCGTGTTGCTGCGGTTCTTATAGTCTTATTTGGAACAGAACTCGAATTTAGCGTAGCGTGGGATACGGCGGATGTATTAATGGCATTCATGGCAATGATTAATATTCCAGCAATTTTCATATTAAAAGATCCGGCAATTAAATGTATGAGTGACTATAGTGAGCAAAGAAAGAATGGGAAAAATCCAGTGTTTAAAGCTTCCTCCATAGGCTTAAAAGATAAAGTCGATTTCTGGGGAGATACGGCAGAGCAAAACAAATAGATTGATATTACAAGGCTATCAGGGATTTGTTAAATCTCCCGATAGCCTTTTATCTTTACTCGTGAGATTAACACTGATTGTTATATACTAATTTTGAATAAAATTTTAAGAGATTTTTACTAATACGAGGAATATTCTAATCCTTCTTACGATAAGCGTCTAGCTGTTTTTATTAATGCATAAGTATTACTCAGTGAATTTAATCCTGCAATTTTCGAGAAATGGCTTTCCCAGCAAGGCAAATTTTGTTATAATAGAAGTGTTCATAATCAATGAAATATTAAACCGAAGCGAGGGCTGTGTTTGTGGGGCATATGGGAATATAATAATATAAGGTGAAAGCATATTTCATGCTCCATTTTTTCATAATGGATAAAGAATGGACATAAGGTCCTTATGGAATTCTAAAAAAAGGAGGCAGCGGTAATGTCTGACAAAGATGACATTGAAGAAATAAAAAAAGCAAGGGAAAAGTGGGAAGCAGGGTCCGTTAAAAAGACAATATCACGTTTCCCGGAGAGAAAAGAAAATTTTTCTACAGACTCTGGAATTGAGGTGAAGAGGACATATACCCCCGAGGATACTAAAGATCAGAAATATCTGGATGATATAGGATTTCCCGGTGAATATCCATACACCCGCGGGGTTCAGCCTACCCAGTACAGGGGAAGATTCTGGACGATGAGGCAGTATGCGGGATTTGGAGATGCAGAGGAATCCAATGAAAGGTACAAGTATTTACTCTCTCAAGGGCAGACGGGACTTAGCATTGCCTTTGACCTTCCTACCCAGATCGGTTATGATTCCGATGCTTCGCTGGCTGAGGGAGAGGTTGGCAAGGTTGGCGTTGCCATATCCTCGTTGGCGGATATGGAGGTTTTGTTTGAAGGAATTCCCTTGGATAAGGTCAGTACGTCAATGACAATAAATGCACCTGCTGCCATACTGCTGGCCATGTATATAGTTGTGGCCGAAAAACAAGGTGTCGGCATGGAAAAGCTTAAGGGGACTATACAGAATGATATACTCAAGGAATATGTGGCGAGAGGTACATATATATTTCCACCGGCTCCGTCTATGCGTCTTATTACGGACATTTTTGAATTCTGTGCCAAGAATGTGCCTAAGTGGAATACCATAAGTATAAGCGGTTATCATATCAGAGAAGCCGGTTCAACGGCTGTACAGGAGGTTGCTTTTACACTGGCGGATGGTATTGCTTATGTTAATGCCGCATTAAAGGCCGGTCTGGATGTGGATGAGTTTGCACCGCGGTTATCGTTTTTCTTTAATGCCAACAACAACCTGTTTCAGGAGGCAGCTAAGTTCAGGGCAGCCAGAAGGTTGTGGGCAAGGATAATGAAAGAAAGGTTTGGCGCGAAGAATCCTAAGTCATTGAAACTGCGTTTTCATACTCAGACCGGTGGATCAACGCTTACGGCACAACAGCCGGACAACAATATTGTGAGGGTGACCTTGCAGGCTTTGGAGGCGGTACTGGGCGGAACACAGTCACTTCATACAAATTCTAGGGAAGAGGCGCTTTCACTTCCTACCGAAGATTCGGTAAGGATAGCGCTACGGACGCAGCAGATAATAGCCTATGAGAGTGGAGTGGCAGATACGGTGGATCCGTTGGCCGGATCCTACTATGTGGAATCTCTTACTGATGATATTGAAAAAAGGGCTATGGATTATATAAAGAAGATAGACGATCTGGGAGGTGCACCTAAGGCTATTGAACAAGGCTATATGCAAAAGGAAATACAGGATGCAGCGTATGTGTACCAGAAGTCTGTGGAATCTGGGGAAACGGTGGTAGTGGGCATGAATAAGTTTAAGATTGATGAGCAGCCGCCCAAAAATCTTTTGAAGGTCGATCCTGCCGTTGCCGAAAAACAAAATGTACGGCTGGCGAAATTAAGAAAAGACAGGGATAATGAGAAGGTGAAGCAGGCTTTAAGAGAGGTGGAAAAGGCTGCACGCGGCGAGGAGAATCTTATGCCTTACTTTATAAAGGCTGTCAAGGAGTATGCAACCCTAGGGGAAATATGCGATGTTTTGAGAAAAGTATTTGGAGAATATCAGGAATCGGTAATATTATAAGGAGGTTAAGGATATGAGCAGACCCATAAGGGTATTGGTAGCAAAGCCCGGTTTGGACGGCCATGACAGGGGAGCCAAGGTTGTTGCCCGGGCACTCAGAGATGCAGGGATGGAGGTCATTTATACCGGCCTCAGACAAACACCGGAACAGATTGCCGAGGCAGCTATACAGGAGGATGTGGACGTTGTGGCCATGAGCATTTTATCGGGTGCGCATAATACGCTTCTTCCCAAGGTGGTTAAGCTTTTGAAAGAAAAGGGAGCAGGTGACAAATTGGTGGTAGGTGGGGGAGTTATACCGGCCGATGATATACCATACTTGAAATCTCAGGGTATAGCAGAGATATTTACTCCCGGTACACCAACTTCAGAGTCAGTGGAATTTATAAAATCTCACGTCAGGATTGATTCATAATGGATATTAAAAGAGGCATAATTGAGGGTAACAGGGTTGCCCTGGCAAAATTAATAACCATGGCGGAGGATGGCAGGCAGGAGGCAATAGATATAATCCGCGAGCTGTATGGGAAAAGCGGGTTAGCCTATATTATCGGTATAACGGGTCCTCCGGGTGTAGGCAAGAGCACGCTTACGGCGGGCCTGGCCAAGATGTATTCAGATCTCGGTAAAAGAGTAGGCATCATTGCATGTGATCCTACCAGCCCTTATACCGGAGGTGCCATACTGGGAGATAGGATAAGGATGCAGAAGCTTTTTACCGACCCGAACATATTTATACGGAGCATGGGTTCCCGGGGTCATCTGGGCGGGCTTTCGATGAGTACCAGAATTACTTCACGCATAATGGATATATTCGGAATGGATTATATCTTTATCGAAACGGTAGGCGTGGGCCAATCGGAGGTGGAGATTGCAGATATGGCGGATACCACTATCATGGTTCTTGCTCCCGGCCTGGGTGATGATATACAGGCGATGAAAGCTGGTATAATGGAAATAGGGAATGTTTTTGTCGTAAACAAATGTGACAGGGACGGTGCTGATAAAACAGCCAGGGAGATTGAGGCCATGCTGGACTTTAATGATAAATCCGCATGGAGACCCAAAGTAATAAAGGCCGCTGCGCAAGCAGACGAAGGTTTGGACAATATTACAAATGCTGTAGGAGAACACGAGAAATATATTAAAGAGTCGGACATATTTATGAGCAAAAGAAAAGAGCATATCAAAGAGGAAATTATGGAGCTGGCCACGAACAGCATTATGTCTGATATTATGTCACGGTTGCCAAAGGATGAACTTAATAGTATTGTAGATAAGACTGTAAATGGTGAAACAGACCCATACAGTGCCGCAAATTGTATATTGAAGCCATTAAGAGATCGTTCGGTTTAAGATTAAGATCACAAACTTGGTGCAATTAAGGAAAAATAAAAAAGGAGGGATTTGATGATACAAAAGGTAGATCACATAGGTATTGCAGTTAAAAGTATTGATGATGTACTTTGCTTTTATCAGGATATCCTGGGCATTAAATGCAACGGTACGGAGGTTGTAGAGGAGCAGCATGTGAAGACAGCCTTTTTGCCGTTGGGTGATTGTGAGATAGAACTTTTGGAGTCTACTACTGAAGACGGTACGATTGCTAAATTTATAGAAAAAAAGGGTGAGGGTATACAGCATATTGCACTCAGGGTGAACGACATAGATGCCACATTAGAGGAAATGAATAAGAAGGGGATAAGGCTTATTGATAAGAAAGCGAGGAAAGGAGCGGGAGGCGCAAGTATAGCTTTTTTACATCCTAAAAGTACACATGGTGTCTTACTAGAACTTTGCGAGAGAAAATAGGCGGGGGGTATGATGATGAAGGTAAGTGAAAGAATCGACGACCTTAAGAAAAAGAGGGAGAAGGTCCAGCTTGGCGGTGGGCCTAAGAGGATTGAGAAACAGCATAAAAAAGGTAAGCTTACGGCCAGGGAAAGAATAGAGTATTTTATGGACAATGACAGTTTTGTTGAGACCGATACCTTTGTGGAGCACAGAAGTACCGATTTTGGTATGGACAAAACCGAGATTCCGGGCGAGGGCGTGGTCACCGGCTACGGAACGGCAAACGGAAGGCTTGTTTGTGTATATGCACAGGACTTTACCGCTATGGGCGGCTCACTGGGTGAATATCAAGCCAAGAAGATGTGTAATGTAATGGATAAAGCACTTAAAATGGGCGTTCCTCTTGTAGGATTAAATGATTCCGGTGGTGCCCGCATTCAAGAGGGTGTGGATGCCCTCTCCGGTTATGGCGATATCTTTTACAGAAACACTATAGCTTCGGGGGTTATACCTCAGATTTCGGCAATTATGGGTCCATGTGCCGGAGGTGCCGTATATTCTCCCGCACTGACTGATTTTGTATTTATGGTGAATGGTACGAGCCAGGTATTTATAACCGGGCCGCAGGTTGTTAAATCTGTTACGGGTGAGGATGTTACGCAAGAGGAATTGGGCGGTGCTGTGACTCACAGTACGACCAGTGGTGTAGCGCATTTCATGGCTGATAGTGACGAGGAATGCCTGGATCAGATAAGGATGCTTTTAAGTTATCTTCCTTCCAACAATCTGGAGAAAGCTCCTCACGTTAAAACGGGGGATGATGTCAACAGGGTGGCTACTAAGCTGGACGAGGTTGTGCCCGATAATCCCAATAAGGCCTATGATATTAAGGATGTCATAAGGGAAACAGTTGATAACGGTGAATTTATGGAGGTAATGAAGGGGTATGCCCGAAATATAGTCACATGTTACGCGAGGATAGGCGGGGATAGTATAGGAATAATAGCAAACCAGCCGAGCTATCTTGCGGGAAGCCTGGATATAAATGCCTCGGACAAGGCGGCAAGATTCATAAGGACATGCGATGCTTTTAATATACCGGTCATCAATTTTGTGGATGTCCCGGGCTATCTGCCGGGCACAAATCAGGAATACGGCGGCATTGAAAGGCATGGTGCCAAACTTCTCTATGCCTATTCGGAGGCGACTGTGCCTAAGATTACCGTGATTATCAGAAAGGCATACGGCGGAGCCTATATTGCCATGTGCTCTCGACATTTGGGAGCTGACGCCGTGTTTGCATGGCCGACAGCTGAGATAGCAGTCATGGGACCAGATGGAGCCGCTAATATTGTATTCAAAAACGAGATCAAAGAGTCGGAAGATCCTGCTGTAATGAGGAAGCAAAAGATAGAAGAGTATAAAGAAAATTTTGCAAATCCATATAGGGCTGCTGCGCGGGGATACATTGATGATGTTATTGAACCGAGATTTACGCGGCAGTACATAGCTTCCAGCTTGGAAATGCTGAAGAGCAAGAGAGAGACAAGGCCTGCTAAAAAGCATGGTAATATGCCTGTTTAGGGGTGATGGTATGGCAAGTGGTAATGAACTTGGAATGGTTACTGTGGTTGGTATGGGTATAGTTTTTGCTGTTTTAATCATTCTGGCACTTATTATATTCTGTTTCAGGTATATATTTAAGGAAAACCAGAAAAGTGCTGTAAATGAACCGGAAAAGGTGCTGGAAGAAAGCAAAGGAGATTCAGATAAGATGATGGATGAAGAACTGGTTGCAGTCATTGCTGCGGCAATAGCCGACACAAATCCGGATATGAGGTTTGTTGTCAGAAGCATAGTAAGGCTGCCTGATGCCTCTTCCTCATGGGGGAGGATAGCAATACAGGAACAGACAAATACAAGGACAGGGAGGTAATAATATGAAAAAATATAGGATAACCGTAAACGGGAATGCATATGATGTTGAGGTGGAAGAACTTCAGGATAAAGCGGACAGGCCAGTTGCATCGACACCGCAGCCACAGCCGGAACCGGCAAAGAGGGCTGCTGCACCAAGATCTAAAACGCAGCCGAGTCCAAAGCATGCATCATCTTCGCCGAAGGCACTTAAGGCTCCGATGCCGGGGACAATATTGGATATAAAAGTAAAAGAAGGAGAGGCAGTAAAAAAGGGTCAGGTTCTTATGATTTTGGAGGCCATGAAGATGGAAAATGAAATACTTGCTTCGGATGATGGAAAGGTCAAAGGTATATATGTTCAGAAGGGGGCTTCTGTTAATACCGGTGATCCTCTGGTTGATTTCGCTTAGGGGGTATTTATTATGTCGTTAGCTCACATCTTTTTGGATCTGTATAATAGTATGGGCTTCAGAGCGATTACTTATGGAGAAGTGATTATGATAGTGGTGGCATGTATTTTTATATACCTTGCCATAGTGAAAAAGTATGAGCCTCTTTTATTACTGCCTATAGCATTCGGTATGCTGCTGGCAAATCTACCTTTAGCAGGTCTTATGGACCCGCCCGTATATGAAGCGGCTGTAAACGGGGCACAGGTAATGAAACAGCCGGGTGGCCTTTTATACTATCTTTATCAGGGAGACGCACTGGGGATATTCCCACCGCTCATATTCCTTGGTGTAGGAGCAATGACGGATTTTGGGCCGCTCATAGCCAATCCGCTTTCTGTACTTATGGGGGCGGCTGGACAGCTGGGTGTTTTCATAACATATAACATTGCTGCGGGTGTTCTGGGGTTTACCCCGCAGGAGGCAGCTGCCATAGGTATAATAGGAGGGGCAGACGGGCCCACGACTATATACCTTGCTACAAAGCTGGCTCCGCATCTGCTTGGTACAGTCGCTGTTGCGGCGTATTCATACATGGCGCTGGTGCCTATAATACAGCCGCCGGTTATGAGGGCTTTGACGACTAAGAAGGAAAGGCAGATAACAATGGAGCAACTACGGCCGGTTTCCAAAAAGGAAAGGGTGGTGTTCCCTATAACGGTTACAATAGTTGTTTCGTTATTACTTCCATCGGCAGCCCCGCTTATAGGCATGCTTATGCTGGGCAACCTGTTCAGGGAGAGTGGTGTGGTAGACAGACTTTCAAGTACGGCCCAGAATGAACTGAATAATATAATCGTCATATTTCTGGGACTTTCGGTGGGGGCTACAACGAATGCCAAGACATTTTTGAAGCCGCAGTCGCTTTATATCGTGGTGTTGGGTTTGGTGGCTTTTATCGTGTCAACGTCCGGCGGTGTTTTGCTTGGCAAATTGATGAATAAAATATCGAGAGGCAAGATAAATCCGCTGATAGGGTCGGCCGGTGTTTCCGCCGTGCCTATGGCCGCCCGGGTATCCCAGGTTGTGGCACAGGAGGAGAAGCCGGGAAACTTTATTCTTATGCATGCCATGGGTCCTAATGTGGCTGGCGTTATAGGGACTGCGGTGGCTGCAGGTGTGTTCTTGTCAATATATGGCGGTTAATATATAATAATGAGGGTTAATAACCCTCATTATTTATTTTATATTCAAGGTGATGACATTGGATAAAATCCTTAAGCTCTTAATGGATAGGCATGGTAAATATGTCTCTGAAAAGGAGTTATGTGAGTCTGGGGGGATGAGTGGGATTTCTACCCGCAAGCATATAAAGGTAATGAGAGCTGCAGGCTATGTTATAGATGAGGATACTGATAAGGATTACAAGCTGGCTGGCATACCTGATCTATTGCTGCCGGATCTAATTTGGTATTATCTTCATGGTAGCAACATGGTGAAGGAGATTAAATATTATGATTCGGTGGGTTCTACCAATGAGGTGGCCAAGAGCCATGAGAGCTGCTGCGCTATGCCGGCTGTGGTGGTATCTGAGCAGCAGCTTGCAGGAAAGGGCAGGATCACAAAGGGATGGTATTCACCCCGGGCGCAGGGCATATACTGCAGCCTGTTATTGCATCCCGATGTGCCTATGGCGCAGCTTTCCAAGCTCACACTGCTTGTCGGCCTGGCCGTGGCAAAGGCTATGACAGGATACGGGTTAAAGCCTCTTATAAAATGGCCTAATGATATAGTAATCAGAGGAAAAAAGGTGTGCGGCATACTTACGGAAACATCTGCAGAGATGGGCGGAATTCATTACGTAGTAACAGGGTTTGGTATAAATATTAATAATCATAGTTTTCCGGATGAACTAAAAGATATAGCTACCTCTCTTTATATTGAGTCGGGTAGAATGTTTAACAGAAGTCGATTTCTTGCCTGTGTATTAAAAGAAATAGAGTTTGAGTACAATAAGTATATTGACGGACAATATGACGGATTTATAAATGATGTTAAAGATATTTCGGCAACGCTGGGAAGAAGGGTAAGGGTCTTGGACTATAATAAAGAATATGCCGGCAGGGCGGTTGATATACTGCCCTCCGGAGAACTTCAGATAAAAACAGACGATGGAGATATCAGGGATGTACAGGCCGGTGATGTAAGCATTAGAGGAGTAATGGGTTATGTATGATGATGGAATTAAAATTGGCGATGTCATGCTTAAAAATAGGGTTTTTCTTGCGCCAATGGCTGGGTTTAGCGACCAGGCCTATAGAATGATAGTAAATCATATGGACTGCGGTTTTAAATATACCGAGATGGTCTCTGCCAAAACACTTATATATGACTCACAACATACCAAGGACCTCTTACGCTACAGCACGGATGAAGGCAAGGTTGCTGTGCAAATATTTGGGCATGAGCCGGATATAATGGCCGGGGCTGCCCGTATACTTAATGACTACCCATTTTGTATAATAGATATAAATATGGGTTGTCCCGTGAAGAAAATCGTAGCAAACGGTGACGGCAGTGCGCTTATGAACGATCCTGTCTTGGTGGGAAAGGTGATAAGTGCGGTTGCAGGAGCATCTAAAATGCCGGTGACGGTGAAAATAAGAACTGGATGGGACAAGCAGCATGTGAATGCCGCCGAGATAGCTCATATTGCTGAAGAGAGCGGAGCTAAAGCGGTGAGTGTGCATGGCAGGACCAGACAGCAGTTTTATACGGGGAGAGCAGACTGGACAATCATAAAACAGGTCAAACAAGCAGTAAATATACCCATAATAGGTAACGGGGATATATTTGAGGCAGAAGATGCCGAAGAGATGATGGAATTTACCGGATGTGATGCAGTGATGATAGGCAGAGGGGCCATTGGCAATCCATGGATCTTCCGCAGTATAAATGAATATCTTAAGACCGGGATGAAACCTGTACCTCTTACGGCGGAGGAGAAGATAGATATGGCCATAAGTCATCTCAAGCTGGAAGCATCACTCAAAGGTGAGATGCGCGCCATAAGGGAGATGCGCAAGGTTGTTGGCTATTATATTAAAGGGATGAATGGATCTAAGGCGGTGCGAAATGAAATAAACAGAATTGAGTCTATGGACGGTGTTATAGAAAAGCTATCCGATTATAAACTTCAGATAGGGAATAGTAAGTAGAAAACAAAAGCCTTGATTTAAAGCGACAAAAGTTTTACAATATATTCATGTAAATACATTGAGCACAAAATGTGCACGTAAGGAGATACATATGAAGCCCATTCACATAGGGGATAAAATCATCGATGCCGATAAAGCCCACAGACAAATTGATGAAATGTTGGACATGAGAACGAGGGGGCTTTCACAGCAGGAGGTGGCAGAGCACTTTCACATAGATAGGACCTTTGTTTCCCGGCTTGAAAGATTGGGAGAGATAAAAAAAGGTGGCAGCTTGGCGCTCATAGGTTTTCCTGTAAAAAACAGACAAGAACTTGAGACAATGGCAAGGGAAAATGGGGTTGAGCTTGTACTTCTGATGTCTGAAAAAGAGCGATGGGATTTTGTAACTAATAAGGATGGGGCGCAGCTTTTCAATCTTGTTCTTGATATAATAGCAAAGCTGCGCAGCTATGATAAAATAATTTTCCTCGGATCGGATAAGAGAACCAAGTTAGTGGAAGAAATTCTCGGTAATGAGGTATTTACCATTGATATAGGCGAGTCACCAATTACTCATGATGTATATATAGATCCTGAGAGATTTTTATCTGTCATCAAGATGATTAGAGGCTAGGAGTGATAAGTTTGAAGAGAGTCGTGAGTGTAAGTATCGGGTCATCTGAAAGGAATCATAAAGTTACTGCGGATTTTTTAGGTGAGAAATTTATGATAGAACGTATAGGTACGGATGGAGATTTTAATAAGGCCTTAGAAATGATATCCCGTTTGGATGGAAAAGTGGACGCCTTTGGACTGGGTGGAATTGATCTGTACCTCAAGGCAGGTAAAAGGAGGTACGTAATCAGTGATGCGCTTCCCTTGCAGAAAGCTGCGGAGATTACACCTGTGGTAGATGGATCCGGTCTTAAAGATACCCTTGAAAGAAGGGTGGTTGAGTATGTTGATAGAGAAGTGATGTCTCTTAAAGGTAAGAAGACGCTTCTTGTATGCGGACTGGACAGGTTCGGCATGGCGCAGACATTTGACAAGCTGGGCTGCGATCTTATTTTAGGTGACGCAATATTTGCTTTGGGCTTACCTATGCCTGTAAGATCATTAAAAATGCTTGATTTCCTTGCATCAATACTGATGCCTATAATCAGGAGACTACCTTTTGAGGTATTGTACCCTACGGGGAAAAAGCAGGATACGTCAACATCAAGACACAAGAAGTATTATGACTGGGCAGACATAATAGCCGGTGATTATCTGTTTATTAAAAGATACATGCCAGAGAATTTAGATGGCAAGGTAATCATTACCAATACGGTAACTGCAGGCGATGTGGAGGAGCTTAAAAAAAGAGGAGTGCAACTGCTTGTTACCACTACGCCGGAGATGAATGGAAGGTCCTTCGGAACCAATGTCATGGAAGCGGTTCTTATCACCCTGGCTGGCAAAGGACCGGAAGAAATAAGGTCGGATGATTATTTGAAGCTACTGGACAAGATCGGATTTGTTCCACGGGTCGAATACCTGCAATCCGAAGTAGGTGGGGAGAGGAATGATTTGCATGCATAAATTCGGTTTTATAATTCATCCTATAGAGACGAGCGATGTCACCAGAAAATATGGCTTCATGAAGAAGATACCTGAGGGATTAATAAAGCAGGTTACAAAGATTATGCCTCCGCAGGAGGTTTCAAAAATTACAGGGGTGAAAAGTCCGTATGGCGAAACTGAGGGATGGTTTTTAGCTGTTCCATTGGTATCCGATCAGATGCTTTCACTTCCCGCCGATGCAGTGACCAAAAAAATTATTAAGGCCGGCAGGATTGCCGAAGACTTGGGTGCGGAGATAATAGGCCTCGGAGCTATGACATCCGTTGTTGGAGATGCAGGTTATACAGTGGCTAAGAACTTAGATATAGCCGTAACGACAGGTAACAGTTATACGGTTGCAATGGCGATGGAGGGAACGGAAAAGGCTGCCTGGATAATGGGAAAAGAGCTTGAAGGATGCAACGCCGTTGTAGTAGGCGCAACGGGATCTATAGGCAGGGTATGTGCAGAACTGATGGCCGGCAGGGTTAATAACTTGACATTGGTGTCACGTAACGTAGGGAAACTAAGGAATTTTGCGGGGGAACTCAAGGAGAAGACAGGTGTGAGGGCAGAGGTTACTGATGACGTTCATGAGGCACTTAGGGACGCCGACGTGATCATAACCGTTACCAGTGCTGTGGATACCGTGATAGAACCTGTGGATCTCAAGCCAGGAGCAGTGGTTTGTGACGTGGCCCGGCCGAGGGATGTTTCAAGGGAGGTTGTCGAGGTCCGTGATGATGTTCTGGTTATAGAGGGCGGTGTGGTAAGGGTGCCCGGAGATGTCAATTTCAACTTTAATTTTGGATTTCCGCCTAAAATGTCATATGCATGTATGGCCGAGACGATGGCTTTGGCCATGGAAGGAAGGATTGAGAACTTTTCCCTGGGAAGAGAGCTCAAGGCAGACAAGGTAAGGGAAATATATGATATATGTAAAAAGCATGGATTCAAATTGGCGGGCCTGAGGAGTTTTGAAAAAGAGGTAACCAAAGAACAGATAGGCAGAATAAAAGAAAATGCAACTAAAAAAATAAAGAATTATCATGCTTGATCTTGACATGGTGTTAACCCTGTTCTATAATAAACACATTAATAAACACACAGGCACTGCATTTTTTTGCAGTGCTTGTGTGTTAATCTAATGCATAAGAATAAATAAGTATTGCATTAAATGATGAGTAAATGAAGAGGGGAGAGCAGATGAGCGCCAAAAAAGCTGTTGTGCTTACGTATGATGGTCTAAAAAAGTATGAGGACGAGTTAGAGCATTTGAAATCGGTAAAACGTTTGGAAGTAGCAGAAAAAATAAAGGTTGCCAGATCATATGGTGACTTGAGTGAAAATTCCGAATACGATGAGGCAAAAAATGAGCAGGCCTTTGTCGAGGGAAGAATAGCTCAGATCGAACAGATGCTCAGAAATGCCAAGGTGATAGATGAAGAAGACATATCAACGGAATCTGTTAACATAGGAACCACTGTTAAGGTATTTGATAACGAATTCAATGAAGAAGATGTATATACCATTGTAAGTTCTGCTGAAGCTGATCCCATGAATAATAAAATATCCGATGAATCGCCTATAGGCAAAGCTCTGCTTAACAAGAAAGTGGGAGAAGTAGCCGAGGCCGAAGTGCCTGACGGAACTGTAAAACTTAAGATACTTGAGATAAAAAAATAGTAAAAATAAAATGGAGGTTACTTATGGAGAAATCCCGACCAGAAGATTTTAATGAACTTATGAATATAAGGCTTGAAAAGCTGGATAAACTCAAGAATGAAAATATAAATCCTTTTGAAATAACAAGATTTAAGCGGACCAATTATACCAATGAAATAAAAGATAATTTTGATAATTATGAAGACAAGACCGTGACCGTTGCCGGCAGACTTATGGCAAAAAGAGGACATGGCAAGGCGAGTTTTGCCGATCTGAGTGACAGGTATGGTAAGATACAGATATATGTCAGGTTGGATGAGGTAGGTGAGGAGCTCTATAAACTCTTTAAGACCGTGGATATAGGTGACATACTCGGTGTAACCGGGACAGTTTTCAAAACCCATATGGGCGAGGTCTCAATAAGGGTCACAAAATTTACTTTGTTGACCAAGTCTATAAGACCGCTTCCGGAAAAGTGGCATGGTCTTACTGATGTGGAGCTTAGATACAGAGAAAGATATACCGATCTTATAATGAACCCCGATGTAAAACGCACATTTGAGATGAGAAGCAATATCATAAGGCAGATGCGTAAATTCCTGGATGACAAGGGGTTTATAGAGGTGGAGACACCCATATTGGAGACCATTCCCGGAGGAGCCAATGCCCGTCCGTTTGTGACCCATCACAACACGCTGGACATTGATATGTATCTCAGGATAGCAACGGAGCTTCGCCTGAAGAGGCTTATAGTGGGCGGGTTCGAGGATGTTTACGAGATAGGTAAGCAATTCAGGAATGAGGGTATAGACGTTAGGCATAACCCTGAGTTTACCACTATAGAGCTGTACCAGGCCTATGCTAACTATGAGGACATGATGGATCTTACCGAGGATATGATTAAGTATATTGCTCAAAATGTATTGGGCACGCTCAAGATAAACTGTCAGGACAGGGAGATTGATCTCGGACAGTCTTGGCAGAGGATATCCATGATAGATGCGGTCAAGAAATATGCCGGTGTGGACTTTAACGAGATAGATACAGATGAAGAGGCTTTGAGAGCTGCAGAGGAACATAAGCTTGAGCTGGAATCCGGCAAAAAAACCAGGGGTCATATAATAAATGAGTTCTTTGAGAAGTATGTGGAGCATGAGCTCACTGAACCTACATTTATAATTAATTATCCCGTAGAGGTTTCGCCGCTGGCCAAAAGGATGTCGAATGATCCCAGGCTTACCTACAGGTTTGAGATATTTATAAATTCCATGGAGCTGGGTAATGCCTTCTCTGAACTCAATGACCCTTTAGATCAGAGGAAGAGATTTGAAGAACAGGCCAAAGCCAGGGAAGCCGGAGACGATGAGGCCCACATGATGGACGAAGACTTTCTCACGGCCCTTGAAATAGGTATGCCGCCTACGGGAGGACTGGGCATAGGTATTGACAGGCTGGTGATGGTACTCACCGGCGCAGATTCCATCAGGGATGTTATTCTTTTCCCTACGATGAAGCCGCTAGACAAATAAAGATTGTTTTATCGAAAGGCGCTCTGTTATATATTAAGAGTGCCTTTTTACGTATGAGTCTTTTACATATATAAGTATTTCTCAGTGAGTAGTTTTTCAATTTTTAGGCATATAGCGCAAGGAAAGTACCCGGTGCATCTAAATATATAGTGCATATGCGACTAAGGCAGTTCTGGTCAAGGTGTCTGTCATGACGCTAATTGCCGCAGTAGCAATAAGAGGGAGAATCTGGTACATAAACGTTGTATATAAGGTGCATAATAGTAAAACAAAAGCCGGTCTATTGATTTTTTTACTAATGAGGTATATTATTTAAATAAGTGCTTAAGTATCAATATGATAGAACTGGCTGCATTGGATTGGGGGTCGATACATGTAAGGGGTGCAGAAAACCGACGATTCATTACTATAATTTATTGAGGGGAAATGAGCGTATGGAAAGGTCTGATGCCTATAGCAGGGAAGGTGGACATGAAGAACCTGGAATTGAAGAGTTAAAACCGAAGATAAAATCATTGAAAGGTGTTTCTGATATCTTCAAGGCTTTAAGTGACGACTCTCGAAGCGAAATAGTTTATATGCTGTCACAAAAGGAGCTATGTGTCGGGGACATAGCCTATTTATTAGATATGAATCTGCAGGCGGTTTCCTATCACCTTAAGACCCTTAAGTCGCTTAATCTGATCAAAAGCAGAAGAGAGGGGAAGATGATCTATTATTCCCTTTCCGATAATCATATTCCCGATCTTATTAATTTTGCTGTTAAATATAGATTAGGAATAGAATATCCGTAAGGAGGTTATTTATTATGTTTGATTATGCTGAAAAAGTTCTTGGCAAGGCAATAGTGCGTCAGGGCTTAAAATATGTTTCAGGCAATCCTGAAGAAAACCTGCCCAAGATTTTAGATTTGGGTGAGAAGATAGCCAAGAGGCCGTCGGATAAAGAAACGGTGAGAAAGGTAAGAAACAATGTCGTAGATCCCAATAGTAACTGGCATAAGTTTGCTACGACATTACTTACAAGGATTGATCCCAATATAAGAGAGAAGACGGCGGGAAATTTTTTTGTAGATGCATGCCTGCTTGGTAATCCCAAACAGGACCAGCTGTCAAAGAAATATGACATAAATGTTCCGTGGGCTATACTTATAGATCCTACCGCTGCATGCAACTTAAGGTGTGTGGGATGCTGGGCGGGAGAATATAATCAGAAGGATGCTTTAGACTATGACACCTTAAACAGGGTGATAAGTGAGGCTGAGGAATTAGGTATATTCTTCACGATATTCTCAGGCGGTGAGCCGACTGTAAGGAAAGATTACCTTATTAAGTTGGCTGAGGCGCATCCTGACTCTGTTTTCCTGTCATTTACCAACGGAACTTTGATAGACGATGATTTTGTTAAAGAAGTTAAGAGGGTTGGAAACCTTGCATTTGCAGTAAGTGTGGATGGTTTTGAGAAAACCACGAATGCAAGACGTGGAGAGAATGTTTATCAAAGAGCACTGGCAGCAATGGAAAGAATGAGAGATGCCGGCATAATCTTTGGTTTCTCGACTATGTATATGCATGGAAACATAGATGAGGTAGGATCTAATGAGTTTATAGACATGATGATAGAAAAAGGATGCTTGTTCGGATGGTATTTCACATATGTACCGGTCGGTAGAGACTCTGATCCTTCAATGATGGCTACTCCGGAAGAGAGGGCTGAGATGTACAGGAGGGTTAATGAGATCAGAATGACAAAACCCCTGTTTGCAATAGATTTCTGGAATGACGGTGAATATGCACATGGTTGTATAGCAGGAGCTAGAAGGTATCTCCATATCAATGCCAACGGTGATGTGGAGCCGTGTGCCTTTGTACATTATGCCACATGCAATATCAAGGACACCTCGCTTTTAGATGCCCTGAAGTCTCCTCTTATGATGGAATACAGGAGACATCAGCCGTTCAATGGGAATATGCTTCGTCCCTGCCCGATGATTGATAACCCGGAGATGATTAAGGAGATGGTTCACGCCTCGGGAGCACACTCTACGCAGATGGGTGAGCCGGAGGATGTAGATGATCTCTATAATAAGGTAAAACCGCATTCGGAGGAATGGGCTAAAAAAGCCGATGAATTGTGGGATGAAAGACAGAAGGAAATAAACGGCTCGGCTGAAGCCAAAAAAGAAACAGCCACGGGTGCTGCGGATTAATCCGCAGCTTTTTTTATTGTATTTTTAGTATTTTTGTTGTAACATTATGTTGGTAATCTAAGGAGGCGATTAAGGTTGAAGAGTGAAATAGCAGATGATCTATATACGCTGGATGAGGCTCTGAATTTTAAAAAAAATAAGGTGGGAGAAAACTATAGTGAATATATAAATTCCTCTTTTGTACAGATGCTTTCACTGCTGCAGTTTAATAAACATTTTGTAAGAGCAAGCGGGGTCTCCGTGTGGGATGAGGACGGTAACGAATATTATGATTTCTTGGGCGCTTACGGTGCCCTTAGCCTGGGACACAATCCCCCGGAGGTATGGGATGCGGTAAACAAGGTTAAGGACATGCCTAATCTTTTACAAGCTGCCGTAAATAATCTGCCGGGTGCTTTAGCTCATAACCTGGCCGTTATTACGCCGGGAAAGCTCAAAAAGAGTTTCTTTTGCAACAGTGGTGCTGAGGCGGTGGAAGGGGCATTAAAGCTTGCTAAGATAGCATCGGGCAAGCACCGGATAATATACTGCAAGGATTCTTTTCATGGTAAGTCTGCAGGTGCTCTTTCAGTGACCGGGAGAGGTAAATATCAAAAGCCGTTCGGGCCGCTTGTTCCCGACTGTGAGGCTGTGCCCTTCGGCGATCTGGACAGACTGGAGGACAAGCTTAAAGAAGGAGGGGTTGCGGCATTTATTGTCGAACCCGTCCAGGGGGAAGGCGGGATAATAATACCGCCGGCTGGATATCTTAAAGGTGTCAGGGAACTTTGTACCAAATATGATGCATATTTTGTTGCTGATGAGGTTCAAACAGGTTTTGGCAGGACCGGTAGGATGTTTGCCTGTGAGTATGAGGATGTGGCACCAGACATAATGTGCCTGGCCAAGTCTCTCGGTGGCGGTGTGGTGCCTATAGGCGCATACATAGCTACGGACGAGATATGGAAGAAGGGTTATGGTACACAGGAGAAGTGCATGCTACATACCTCCACTTTCGGTGGGAACCAGGTGGCAATGGCGGCCGGTATGGCAGCGATAAAGAATATTTTGGA
>DHDL01000023.1:27217-28696 GCA_002399345.1 Thermoanaerobacterales bacterium UBA4877 | reverse complement strand
AATGACCTTCCTCATCAGGCGGAGGAAAAGGGAAAATATTTCTTAGGCAAATTAAGCAAACTGAAGGATAAGTCTCCGCTGGTAAAGGATGTCAGGGGAAAGGGCCTTATGTTAGGTATTGAGTTCAATCAACAGGAAGGTTTACTTTCCAAAACACCGATAGGCAAGCTCTCGGAGGAATTTACCGGGTCGCTTATTGCAGGTGAGCTTCAGAACAGGTACCATATTATAACGGCTTATACGCTTAATAATCCCAATGTTATAAGGCTGGAACCACCGCTTATTGTTACTAAAGAACAGATGGACAGTGTGGTGGATGCTTTAAATGATATTTTGACGGGACAGAAATCTTTTCTTGGCCTGGCCCGGGCTAATACGGGAACAATATTGGGTTCGTTCTTTAAATAAAAGACTGTAGAAGCTCATAGAGTGGAATGGAGGACAGGACCTTGATGATTTGCAGGTGTATCCAACACAGCTAAGCAAAATTGCCGTACAATTGCGCGGCCTAAAACTTTGCCATCGGTCGGGGGGGACTAAAGGTCCCTCTTTTTTTGATATATAATGTGTAAAACGATGTGTACCTAAGCAAATGCATGGTATTCTATAATAATATCTTAAGGTACGGTTTGCAAAATATGCTTGGCAATACTACAATAAAATGTATAGTAACTATGTACATACACAAGATATGGAGGCTAACTCAATGAAATTAACAGATAATGCCTTGAAGGTATTAAAGAAGAGATATCTTGCAAAGGATGAAGATGGACATATAACCGAAAAACCTGAAGACATGTTTGACAGGGTTGCACGCACCATAGCGGCAGATGAAAAAAAATATAAAGATGGTGATGATACAGGTAAATTAACTAAAGAGTTTTATGATATGATGACAAATCTGGATTTTTTGCCTAATTCACCCACATTGATGAATGCAGGAAGGCCGCTGGGACAGCTTTCCGCATGTTTTGTCCTTCCTGTGGGTGACTCCATGGAAGAGATATTTGACGCAATCAAGTATGCCGCCATAATACACAAGAGTGGAGGTGGGACAGGATTTTCATTCTCCCGCCTGCGACCTAAGGGTGCTACAGTCAGGACAACGGGTGGGGTGGCGTCCGGCCCGGTGAGTTTTATGAAGGTATTTAATTCCGCTACTGAGGCGGTAAAGCAGGGCGGTACCCGCCGGGGAGCCAATATGGGGATACTCAGGGTCGATCATCCTGATATACTGGAATTTATAAAGTGCAAGCAGGATAATAATGATATAACCAACTTCAATATAAGCGTAGGCATCACGGAGAAGTTTATTAAAGCCGTCCAGAAAGATGAATATTATTCTCTTGTTGATCCTCATACAAAGGAAATAGTAAAGACCTTGAGAGCACGTGAGGTCTTTGACCTTATTGTCGATATGGCTTGGAATAATGGAGAGCCGGGTATTGTCTTTTTGGACAGGATAAATGAGAAGAACCC
>DHDL01000023.1:5793-27053 GCA_002399345.1 Thermoanaerobacterales bacterium UBA4877 | reverse complement strand
CCGTATGAAAGTTGCAACCTGGGTTCTATTAACCTTGCCAACATGCTTAAATATGATAAAAATGAGTATATAGTCGATTATAAGAAATTGAAAAAAGTTGTTTTTAGTGCCGTACACTTTCTGGACAATGTCATCGATGTTAACTGTTATCCATTGCCCCAGATTGATGAAATGACAAAGGCCAACAGAAAGATCGGCCTGGGGGTTATGGGTTTTGCCGATATGCTCTACAGGATGAAGGTACCATATAACAGCAAACAGGCTTTGAAATTAGCTGATGAGATCATGGCTTTTATTGACAAGGCATCAAAGGAAGCATCATGTGAACTGGCAAAGAAAAGAGGGGTTTTCCCTAATTGGGATAAGAGTATTTTTAGGGAAAAGAATTTGCGGGTTAGGAATGCAACCACCACTACCATAGCGCCAACCGGCACTATAAGTATAATTGCCGGTGTTTCCAGCGGGATAGAGCCTGCCTTTGCTTTGGCTTTTGTGAGGAAAGTTATGGACAATGAAGAATTGCTTGATGTAAATCCTATTTTTAAAGATATGGCAGTGAAGAGAGGTTTTTATAATGACTCCCTTATGCGGAGGGTTTCAGCCGCAGGAACGCTTAAAGGCCTGGATGATATACCCGACGATATTAAAAAGGTTTATGTCACTGCTTTGGATACAGAACCATACTGGCATATATCCATGCAGGCGGCCTTTCAGAAGCATGTGGATAATGCTGTATCTAAAACTGTAAACTTTCCCAACAAAGCCACGAAAGATGATGTGCGCAAGGTATATCTGATGGCTTATGATATGGGTTGTAAGGGTGTTACTATATACAGGGATGGAAGCAGGGATACCCAGGTGCTTAACATAGGCGACAGTAGCAGCAATAAGGCTGATATAGAAGATTTGGATGAACCGCTGATACCCAGGGAAAGACCGCAAATAACCCGGGGCATCACTGAAAAAGTAAGGGTAGGCTGTGGAAATCTATATATTACGGTAAATTATGATGAGAATGGTATCTGCGAGGTATTTACCAATGTGGGCAGAGCAGGAGGATGTCCGTCACAGTCCGAGGCAACCTCGCGACTTACATCCGTAGCCTTAAGATCGGGTATGGATGTAAAAGAACTGGTGGGGCAGCTCAAAGGTATACGCTGTCTATCCACTATAAGACAGAAGGAAAGGGACAAGCGTATAAAAGTGCTGTCATGTCCTGATGCAATAGCTAGGGTTATCGAGAAGGTAATGGATATGAAGGATGAAACAAACCCGGAAGACAGTGATGGTGACCCGGATACTCAAGACAACGGCGATGAGAAGGATCAGAAGGGCCATACTGCTACTTGCCCGGAATGCGGCAGTAAGATAGAGCATGAGAGCGGTTGCGTCATCTGTCCTAACTGTGGTTATTCAAAGTGCAGTTAAGCACTTGTTATAAACTATATGTACTTAAATAAGCAGCGAATTTTCCCGCTGCTTATTTTTTTATCGGGACACAAAATATTCAATGTATAAGATGAATCGACTGTTTTATAGAGGGATTTGATTGTACCACTTAGAATATATAATATAATAGGGTATAAAAATGGAGAAGAAAGGGGGATTAAGAAATATGAGCGATATAGAGGACCTTCTGGTTGATATTGTGCGGGAAGATAGCAAACCTGCTCTAGGTTGTACAGAGCCGGCTGCTGTTGCGTTTGCAGGAGCATTTGCAAAAAAATACATAACCGGTAAGATTGAAAATATAAGGGTCATAACAAGTAAGAATATATTTAAAAACGGTAAGTCAGTTATAATACCGAGAGCCGGCGGAAAAGGTTTGGATCTGGCTGCAGCCCTTGGGGTTACGGGCGGATACGCCGATGATGGTCTTATGGTACTAAAGCATATAAACAAGCAGGATATACAATCAGCAAAAGATATGGTCACAAGCGGTATGGTAACGGCAACATATATTGAGGCATCGCCATCCATCTATGTAAATATTGTATTGAGAACTGATAAAGAAACAGTTGAATTAGAATTGAGGGATGGTCATACCTATGTTGAATGGGTTAAGGTTAACGGTAATGTGGTATACCATATTCCATTTAAAAAAAGTCAAGGGACATCCTATGAATTTTTAAAAGATTTGAGTATAAAAGAGCTACGACAAATATGTGAAGCTATTCCAATAGAGAAGATACAATTTGTCACAGATGGGATTGATATGAATAAGAATGCGTCATTAGCGGGTTTAAAGTCCGAATCGGGACTCAATATTGGTTCGGCTCTCTAATGAAACTAAATTCGCAAGGGAAATTAAATATGGATGTTTTTACTAAGGCAAGGGTATTAACAGCGGCAGCCTGTGATATGAGGATGGGTGGCGGGGAGTATCCGATTATGACCAGCGGCGGCAGCGGTAATCAAGGAATAGGTGTTATCCTGCCTATAAAGGTCGTTGCCGAATATGAGAATATAGGAAAAGAAAAGCTGATCCGTGCCGTTTTCTTTGCACATATAATAAACAGATATGTAAAGATTTATACAGGAAAGCTGTCTTCTATATGTGGTTGTGTAATTGCAGCCGGAGTGGGAGCCGCCGCAGCCATAACATGGATGTTGGGAGGGGATGATGAAAAAATAGAGGGAAGCTGTCAAAATATTCTTGCAAACCTGATGGGAATGATATGTGATGGAGCTAAAGACACCTGTTCATTTAAATTATCGACAAGTGCCGAAGAGGCAGTATTAGATGCTTATTTAGCAATGGAGGGGGTAATTGCCGAGAAAAATGTAGGTGTTGTAGGAAGCTCAATTGAAGACACTATAAAAAATATGGGTTTTTTATGTAAAAGAGGTCTGGATCATACTGATGCTGCAATATTAGAAATCATAAACTGAAAGGGGCATTAATTTGAGTAAAATAAAGGATAGTCTTATCGTGAAGCTGTTAGCTGGTGTATTTGTTGGTATTATATTAGGACTTATGTTAGGGCGCGGTCCGATCAAAATAATACTTACAGTCAAGGAAGTATTGGGCCAGTTTATTTTTTTCTGCGTGCCATTGGTAATCATTGGTTTCATTGCACCTGCAATAACAAATCTTAAATCCAATGCAAGTAAAATGTTATTGGTTACACTATTGATAGCATATTTATCATCGGTCGGGGCAGCTGCGCTATCAACAGCCGGTGGCTACGCTATTATTCCACATTTGAACATTCAGAATGCGGCTCAAGGATTAAGAAAACTTCCGGAGGTTCTATTTAAGCTTGATATACCGCCTGTCATGTCGGTTATGTCGGCCCTGGTATTATCAATAGTATTAGGTTTAACTGCAGTATGGACCAAATCGGAGCATGTTGATGTCCTGCTTAAAGAGTTTAATAATATGATACTGCAGGTAGTGGAAAAGATGATCGTTCCTATATTACCAATATTTATAGCAACTACTTTTGCCGGACTTGCTTATGAAGGTAGCATTACAAGACAACTGCCTGTTTTCCTTAAGGTTATCGTAATAGTTATAATCGGTCAATTTATCTGGATGGCTGTGTTGTATGGTATTGCGGGCCTGATCTCCATGAAGAATCCAGCTGAGGTATTTAAACATTATGTGCCTGCTTATTTAACTGCGGTCGGTACCATGTCCAGTGCCGCAACCATGCCTGTAGCCCTTAAATGCGCCAGAAAATCAGCTGTTCTGGATGATGAAATTGTTGATTTTACTATCCCGATATGTTCAACAATACATCTCTGCGGGTCGGTACTGACAGAGACCTTCTTTTGTATGACAATATCCCAAATATTATATGGGCAGCTGCCAACACTGGGGACAATGTTGTTATTCATAGTTTTATTAGGTATATTTGCAGTGGGGGCTCCAGGGGTACCGGGGGGTACCGTAATGGCATCATTAGGTATTGTAACATCCGTATTGGGATTTGATACTTCGGGTGTGGCCTTGCTAATTTCTGTCTTTGCATTACAGGACAGTTTTGGCACGGCATGTAATATAACGGGTGACGGTGCCATTGCTTTGATGCTTATGGGAATATTTAAGAGAGAAAAAGTATCGGGTTAAGTTTATACCGGGGAAAGTAGGTATTAAAGAGCATCATGGATGTAGTGAACTACAGCTTGCTTAGAGTCGGTATACTGATGAAAAGTATGAATAAAAGAGGATATTTAAGTTTTTTATAGAATATTTATATAACACCTAAGGCACAAGGGAGATGATGTATTGTGAACGATTACAAACCGGCGTCTGTAAGAAATGTAGGAATTTACGCCCATGGAGGGGCAGGCAAGACAACGCTGTCAGAAGCAATGCTGTATGCAGCAAAGGCGATAGACAGGATGGGCAAAATTAATGAAGGAAATACTACTATGGATTATGACAATGAAGAGATCAAAAGACAGGTTTCCATATCCTTGTCTATAGCTCCTATTGAGTGGAAAGGTACAGGGATTAATATATTGGATACCCCGGGATATTTTGATTTTGAAGGTGAGGTCGTAGCAAGTCTCCGGGCAGTTGATTTTGGTGTAGTGGTTGTATGTGCGGCATCAGGTGTAGAGGTAGGAACTGAAAAGGTGTGCTCACGTTTGTCGAATATGAATATTCCGCGGGCATTTTTTATTAATAAAATGGATAGAGAAAATGCCGACTTTGATAAGACATTAAAACAGATAAAAGATACCTTTGGTAATAGCGTGATTCCCTTTATGCTTCCTATAGGCAAGGAAAACAATTTTTCGGGTTATATTGATTTGATCAATATGAAAGCGTTTGTACAAAAAAATGATAAGATGGTAAATAGCGAAATACCTCAGGATATGGTACCTCTAGCGGAGTCCGCGAGAGATGAACTCTTAGAGGTTGTTGCAGGAACCAGTGAGGAGCTGATGGATAAATACTTTTCAGGAGAGGAACTCACGGCTGAAGAGATTAAGTCCGGATTAAAAACAGCGGTGATCAGTGGCGATGCAATACCTGTTTTGGTCGGGTCTGGACAGCAGTGTATCGGCGTGGAGGCTTTGCTGGACTTTTTGGTTGATTATGCTCCCTCACCGGCTGATAGGGAAGATATCGAGGGAATAAACACGGCTGATGAGGAAACGGAGATAAGGTATCCCAAGGAGGATGATCCGTTTTCTGCTTTTGTATTCAAAACAATAGCCGATCCCTTTGTAGGCAGGTTATCAATATTCAGAGTGCTTTTGGGTACAATAAATAGTGATGGCAGTGTTTATAATCCGAATAAAAACGCCAAGGAAAAGGTTGGACAGCTTTATCTTATAAAGGGTAAAAAACAGATTCCGGTAGACAGGCTAGTGTCAGGTGATATAGGGGCTGTTTCGAAGCTTGCGGTAACGGCTACTTCCGATACATTATGTGATGCAGGCAAAAAGGTTAAGTATCCGCCTATCGAGTTTCCTGCACCGTCTCTTGAACTGGCGATTGAGCCCAAGTCTAAAGGAGACGATGAAAAAATCAATTCCGGCCTGGCCCGGTTGATGGAAGAGGATCCCACGTTTGAAGTGGAACGGAACGCCGAAACAGGACAGACCGTAATAAAAGGTATGGGAGAATTGCATCTTGAAGTGATAGCGAGAAAACTTATGGATAAATTCGGGGTGGAGTGCATACTAACACAGCCAAAGATACCATATAGGGAAACTATCAAGGGTAAGGCCCATGTGGAAGGCAAACATAAAAAGCAAACGGGTGGACACGGACAATTCGGACACGTCTGGATAGACTTTGAGCCTGCTGAGGGAGATTTTGTTTTTGAGGAAAAGATATTTGGGGGCTCAGTACCAAAACAATATATACCTGCCGTGGAGAAAGGCTTGAGAGATTGCATTAAGCACGGGATACTGGCAGGTTATCCGGTGGTAAATATGAAGGCGACCCTTGTAGACGGTTCTTATCACCCGGTGGATTCATCGGAGATGTCCTTTAAGATAGCGGCTTCGTTAGCATTTAAAAAGGGAATGGAGCAGGCTAATCCTGTGCTTTTGGAACCTGTGATGCATGTAGAGGTACAGGTACCGGAAGAGTATATGGGTGATATCATAGGAGATCTTAATAAAAGGCGCGGTAAAATCCTGGGTATGAATCCTAAGAATGGTTTTCAGCTTGTAATAGCCGAGGTGCCGCAGGCTGAAATGTATAAATACGGAAATGATCTGCGGTCTATAACACAGGCAAGAGGATCATTTTCTATGAGGTTTGAGAGATATGAAGAGGTGCTTCCTTCTATATCGGAAAAGATAATTGAAGCGGCCAACCCGAAGGTAAAGGTGGCAAAATAAGGCGTTGACAAAATAGGGACTGAATGATAATATTTATAATATGAATATATTGAAAGCGATGACAGGGAAACTATAAATAATACTGGTATACAGAGAACCTGCCGCAGCTGAAAGGTCGGTTGCCGTGTGATTTATATCCCATCCCTATAGCTGAGAGCGATAAGCTCATCCGGGTGACCGTTATCTGTTTAAGCTGGGTTATGCCAATAAGGGTGGTACCGCGGAGCCTTCCGTCCCTATGAGGGGAACGGAGGGCTTTTTTGTTATCAGCCCGGCACAAAATAAATATTGTATAGAGCAGAAAGGAAGTCTAAGATGACTGATGAAGATCAGGTTGTAAAGGAAATAACCCCAATGGAAAAAGATTTTTCACAATGGTATATTGATACGATACTTAAGACGGAGCTGGCTGATTATACTACAGTAAGGGGATGTATTGTATTCAGGCCGTATGGATATGCACTGTGGGAAAATATGCAGAGCCTGCTGGACAAAAGATTTAAGGAGACCGGACACAAGAATGCTTATTTTCCTCTCTTTATTCCCGAATCTCTGCTTAACAAGGAAGTTGAGCATGTGGAAGGTTTTGCACCCGAGGTAGCGTGGGTAACTCACGGAGGTGACGAGGAGCTTGCTGAAAGACTGGCGGTTAGGCCAACATCCGAGACAATAATATGCAGTATGTATTCAAAATGGGTAAAATCCTGGAGAGACCTGCCGATTTTGATAAACCAGTGGGCTAATGTTGTACGCTGGGAAAAGAGCACGCGGCCGTTTCTGCGTACATCGGAGTTTTTGTGGCAGGAAGGCCATACGGCTCACAGTACTGAGAAAGAGGCAGAGCAGGAGACACTCCGGATGCTGGATGTCTACAGGGATTTTGTGGAGTCAGAGTTGGCTCTTCCAGTTATAGCAGGCAGAAAAACAGAGAATGAGAAATTTGCCGGTGCGCTCAGAACATACTGTATAGAAGCACTCATGAAGGATGGCAAGGCACTACAGGCGGGTACGTCGCATAACCTAGGGCAGCACTTTGCTGAGGTGTTTGACATACAGTATTTAGATAAAGACGGACAGCTTAAGTATGTCTGGCAGACGTCATGGGGAGTATCAACCAGACTTATCGGAGCTGTTATAATGACTCACGGGGATAACAAGGGGCTCAAGCTCCCACCTAGAGTAGCGCCGATACAGGCAGTAATTATTCCGATACCGGGCAAAGAAAGTGCGGTAGTATATGACAGGGCTAAGAAGCTTAAAGAAACGCTTAAGGGCGCATACAGGGTGGAGTTGGATATGAATGATGAAAAGACACCCGGATGGAAATTTAGTGAATATGAAATGAAAGGCGTGCCTTTGAGAATAGAGATCGGTCCTAGAGATGTAAAGAAGAATCAGGTTGTATTGGTAAGAAGGGACAATGGCGAAAAAACCTCTGTATCACAGGATGAGCTGTATGAAACAGTCGGCAAACTGTTGGAAGATATACAAAAAAATATGTATAATCAGGCAAAGTCATTTACAGAGGAAAATACACATACTGTGCATAATTTTGATGAATTCAAAGATGTATTGGAGGATAAGAAAGGTTTTGTAAAGGCTAACTGGTGCGGGAGTACCGAGTGTGAGCTTGCAATAAAGGAAAAGACTATGGCAACAATAAGATGTATACCTTTTGAAGACAGCGAGCCGGATGGAAATTGTATATGCTGTGGGAAGAAGGCTACAAAAAAGGTCGTATTTGCTAGAGCATATTAATTGCTTAATTCAGGCAAATTTTTCAAATTATTTTTTTAGCATATAAACCACCCTTACTGTAAACAATAAAATTCAGGAGGGTGGTTTATATGTCTACTATAACAGTTAATTTGGGTGATTTTAATCCGGTACTAGACGGTGTCAAGGTAAAGGATGTTGTGGAGAATGCCTCCGATGAAGATGAGCTTATAATAAACATCGACAGTAATGATTCAGTGGATGCATATAATATTTATAGTATATTAGAAAATGGAAATTATGAATTTTCGCCTAAAACTACAAACGATGGCAAGACTTATACTATTACGGCTCATAAAAGGAGGTTCTCTGATGCCAAAGAAAAAGGATTTAAGTAGAAATACCAAAAAACGTATAACCCCGGAAAATGCATTTGGTGAATTTGTCCCCAGTTTTTATAAGTGGACCAGTCCCAATGTAATGAGACGGCGCGCTAAATACATGGAGGAGATTTCTAAGGAGGAAAATCCCGGGTTTGATGCCGATACCGATCCGGATACGGATCCCGAAGATGATGAATAAGCGTAGTGAATAACTACGCTTTTCTATGATTTATTGAGATTAAATGAGATAATCAAGCATAAGCAAGGAAATAGGTTTGCCATTTAAATTTATTTAGTTTTACATATGTGTATACCTGTTTTAAAATAATACTAAAGGTCAAAGAAAGTCAAAGACAAAAATGGGGTGAAATGATGTGGCGAAGCTCAGTGATATTATCGAGAGCTTTATCAAGCAGATGCTTGAAATAAATGAAGGAAATTTTGTTGAAATTCAACGCAATGAATTAGCCAATTATTTTAAATGTGCTCCATCCCAAATAAATTACGTTCTTGAAACCCGTTTTACCTATGAAAGGGGCTATTATATAGAAAGTAAACGGGGAGGCGGCGGATATGTGAGGATATTTAAGGCTAGTGTTGATGAAGACAGCTATCTGTCTCAGATGTTGTCTAAAAAAATGGGAGTTGATATGGGACAGCAAATTGCATTCGCATATATCGACGGTCTGCTTGAACAGAACTTAATAGATGAAAAAACACATAGTATTTTGAAGAATATTGTAAGCGATAAGGTTCTCGGTAATATCGACCGTAAGCCACGCGATGAGTTAAGAGCAAATATTGTGAAGTCTATTTTCCTCACATTGATTAAATTTTGTAATAATTAGGAGGGGTTGTTATGCTTTGTGAGAGATGTGGTAAGAATCCAGCTACGGTTCATTATACTCAGACAATTAACGGCGTAAGCTCGGAGATGCATATATGTTCAGAATGTGCCAGAGAGATTGGCGCATCTATGGGAGAAAGCTTTCAAGGAATGTTGAACGATTTTGGACAGTCACTTTTTAATACGGGGATGTTTGCAGAACCATTCGGGCTGGGAAACTTTTTGTCAGGCTTTATGGGCACACCGGATGAAGAGAATGAGACGGACTTAAAATGTAAGTACTGCGGCAGAAACTATTCCGATTTTATGAAGACAGGTTTTTTAGGATGCCCGGGTTGTTATGTTATTTTTAGGGATAGGTTAAGCCCGCTTATTAAAAGGATACATGGAAGCAACTCTCATGTTGGAAAGGTACCCCGCAGAAAAGGCGGAGATTTACGTGTAAAACGTGAAATTAAGGATTTAAAAAACCAGATGAATGCATCAGTCAAAAAGGAAGAATTCGAAACAGCTGCACAGCTAAGAGATAAGATAAAGGAACTTGAAAAGAAATTGGATGGATAGGAGTGATAATATATGAGCTGGTTTGAAGACAATGGCCCGGAAGGTGATGTCGTACTCAGCAGCAGAATTAGGCTGGCAAGAAATTTTGATGATTTGCCTTTTCCTGGTATAATGGATAAAGACAAAGCGAATACTTCTGTTAAGAGATGTAAAAACGCCTTATTGGACAATGGAAATGCTCTTTCCCCTAATCTTGAATTCGTTGATTTAGGTAAGATGGATGACATAAGCCGCCAGGCATTGGTGGAAAAACACCTTATAAGTCCCGAACTTGCGCAAGACTATGAAAAGGGTGCTTTAATACTGAAAGATGACAATTCTATTTCCATTATGATAAATGAGGAGGACCATATAAGAATTCAATGTTTTTCTGCAGGGCTTGATTTAGAAAAGACCTGGGATCTGGCAGATAAAGTTGATGATTTGCTGGAGGAAAATGTGTCATATGCTTTTGACAAAGAGTTGGGATATATCACCGCTTGTCCTACAAACATCGGCAGCGGGATGAGGGTGTCGGTTATGATGCACCTTCCCGTTTTAGTTAAGACGGGTAATATGAAGAGTGTAATTGACGGCATTACGAAATTGGGCGTAACAGCAAGAGGTATATATGGCGAAGGATCACAGGCTTTAGGAGATATTTTCCAGCTGTCTAATCAGGTGACTATAGGCAAGCCGGAGATAGAGATTATTGAAAACTTAAATGGTCTGGTCAAGGAGACTTTAAATGCAGAGCGGACAACCAGGGATGCACTTTTGAAAAACTCGCGCGTACAGGTAGAGGATATTGTCTGGCGTTCATACGGTCTTTTGACTAATGCACGTGTGCTTACTTCTGATGAGGCACTTAAATTGCTCTCGGACGTACGTATGGGTGTGAACATGGGCATAATAGAAGTGCCACTTGCAGTTCTGGATAAACTTTTGATAATGATTAGACCAGCTAATTTGCAGCTTATATACAAGTCCAAACTGTCGCCTAGTGAGAGAGACTGTAAAAGGGCAGAATATGTAAAAAGCGCATTAAGTAAAACGGAGGTGTAAAAATTATGATGTTCGGAGGAAGATTTACTGAAAGAGCTCAGAAGGTATTAATATTAGCTAACGAACAGGCTCAGGATTTAAACCACAATTATATAGGGACAGAGCATATACTGCTTGGTCTTTTGAAAGAGAATGACGGAGTGGCTGCTCAGGCTCTTCACAATCTTGGCGCTCAGTATGATGATGTTAGAGAACGTATAGAGAGCCTTGTTGGAGTGGGTGCCATGCCGACGGATGTGGTAGGCTATACACCGCGTGCAAAAAGGATATTGGAGCTTAGTTTTGTTGAGGCAAGGCGGCTGGGACATAATTATGTAGGTACGGAGCATATATTCCTTGGACTTTTAAGAGAAGGTGAGGGTGTGGCCGCCAGGGTACTTATGGAGATGGGTATCGACTTAAATCGTGCAAGAGAAGAAGTTACGAAGATGTTATCACAAGAACCCGGATCATCGGCTAAAAAAGGCAAGGGGGGCAGTACTCCCAATGTTGATCAGTATGGTAGAGACTTAACGGAGATGGCCAGGGATGGTAAGCTGGATCCTGTTATAGGTAGGCAAAAAGAGACACAGAGAGTAATACAGGTGCTATCCAGAAGGACCAAAAACAATCCGTGCCTTATCGGTGACCCCGGTGTTGGAAAAACCGCTATTGTCGAGGGCCTGGCCCAGCAGATAGTGGAAGGAAATGTTCCGGAACTTTTGAATGACAAGAGAGTGGTCACGTTGGATCTGTCTTCTTTGGTGGCCGGTGCAAAATACAGAGGCGAATTTGAGGAACGACTTAAAAGTGTTGTAAATGAGGTAATCAAATCACAAAATATAATACTTTTTGTAGATGAGATGCATACCATCATTGGTGCCGGTGCGGCAGAGGGAGCAATCGATGCTTCAAACATATTAAAACCGGCACTGGCCCGTGGTGAAATTCAAATGGTTGGGGCTACAACCACTGATGAATATAGAAAATATGTGGAAAAAGACTCTGCATTGGAGCGCAGGTTCCAGCCGATAATGGTTGGAGAACCCACGGTGGAAGAGACCATAGAAATACTAAAGGGCCTTAGGGACAAATATGAAGCACATCATCGTGTAAAGATAGAAGACAGTGCGTTGGAGGCAGCTGCAAAGCTCTCCTCACGATATATCAATGACAGATATCTTCCGGATAAGGCTATTGATCTTATGGATGAGGCTGCATCCAGAGCACGGCTTCAGTCATATGTTGCTCCACCCGACATTAAAGAAATGGAGAATAAGCTTAGGGAACTACAAAATGAAAAGGAGGCAGCGATAAGCTCTCAGGAGTTTGAAAAGGCCGCTAAGGTAAGAGATGAAGAGCATAAGATAAAAGATGAGATAGATGGCAAGAAGAAAAAATGGGAGACAAAAAACATGTCCAATGGCAAATGTGTAACGGATGATGACATAGCATATATTGTCTCCAGCTGGACGGGCATACCGGTGAAAAGCCTCACCCAGGCAGAGTCGGACAGACTCCTTAATCTTGAGAATATACTCCATAAGAGGGTTGTATCACAGGATGAAGCTGTGGATGCTGTATCACGTGCCATAAGAAGGGCGCGGGTCGGTCTTAAGGATCCAAAAAGGCCTATCGGTTCCTTTATATTCCTGGGACCAACCGGAGTTGGTAAAACCGAGCTGGCCAAGTCTTTGGCTGAGGCGATGTTCGGAGATGAGGATTCCATCATAAGGTTGGATATGTCGGAATATATGGAGAGATACAGCGTGTCCAGACTAATCGGTTCACCTCCGGGATATGTAGGATACGAAGAAGGTGGTCAGCTTACTGAAAAGGTAAGGCGTAAACCATATTCCGTAGTACTGTTTGATGAAATAGAGAAGGCACACCCTGATGTGTTCAATATATTATTGCAGATATTGGATGACGGCAGGTTGACAGACGGCCAGGGCAGAATGGTTGACTTTAAAAATACAATAATAATAATGACATCCAACGTAGGTGCAGAGACAATTAAGAAACAGGAGACCATAGGATTTTCCACAAAAGAAGACGAAGGTCTCAGTGATTATGAGAATATGAAAGAGAAAGTACTGGATGAACTTAAGAGGACTTTCAAACCTGAGTTTTTAAACAGGGTTGACGATGTGATTGTTTTCCGTCAGCTGAGTATGAATGATCTTAAGCAAATAGTAGACACAATGCTTAAAGATGTTAACAAAAGAATTAAACAAAACAATATTAATTTAGAGTTTACTACAAAAGCAAAAGATTATTTAGCGAAAGAAGGTTTTGATCCGACATACGGAGCCAGGCCGCTAAAAAGAGCAATACAAAAGCATGTGGAAGATTCCCTGTCCGAGCTTATGCTAAAGGGTGAAGTCAAAGCAGGAGATACTGTGGTGGCATCGGTAGAAGACAATAAACTAATATTCAAAAACAAACAAAAAGCCAACGTATAGAAACATTAAGAGGATCTTTTCGGTATTTGAAAGGGTCCTCTTAACTGATATAATATATGATATACATTTATATATACTGTATTAAAGGGGGGCATTATGGGCAAAAATAAATCCGGATATATTTGTACACAATGCGGATACCATTCTTCAAAGTGGATGGGCCGCTGTCCTACGTGTAATAGCTGGAACACGATGGTGGAGGAAATAAAACAGGAAGAAAAAAGACCTGCCGGGCATAAGCTTAAAAAGGATGAACTTCCTGTTTCCATGGATAATCTTAATTCACTTTCCGAGGACAGGTTTACTACAGGCATAGAAGAGTTTGACAGGGTGCTGGGAGGCGGCCTGGTTAAAGGTTCTCTTGTGCTTATTGGTGGAGACCCGGGTATAGGAAAATCTACACTTATTCTGCAGGCAGCAATGGATATTGCCGCCCGCGGACATAAGATACTCTATGTATCCGGTGAAGAATCGATCAATCAGATAAAAATGAGGGCAAAAAGGATAAATAGACGGGAAAAAAATCTTTATGTAGTTTCGGAGACACATTTTGACAGAGTACAGGATATGCTGGAGTATACGGCACCTGAATTTCTTGTGATAGACTCCATACAGACAATGTATGACTCAGAGCTGAACACCTCGGCGGGGAGTGTAAGCCAGATCAGGACGGTTACCTCGCATCTTATGGAAATTAGTAAAAACAACGGAATAACAACAATTGTGATCGGGCATGTAACTAAAGAAGGTTTGCTGGCCGGCCCCAGGGTGCTAGAGCATATGGTTGATACCGTTTTGTATTTTGAGGGTGACAGGTCGGGAGGTAACAGAGTTATAAGAGCAGCTAAAAACCGGTTTGGACCTACCAATGAGGTTGGACTCTTTGAAATGGCAGAAACAGGCCTCATATCCATAAACGATCCATCCGAAGTACTTTTAGGGCAGAGAAATGATTCTCCTGGGGCCGTTTTGAGTTGCGCCATGGAAGGAACGCGTCCCCTTATGGTGGAAATACAAGCTCTTGATACGCCGACGATATTCGGAATGCCGCGAAGGGTGGTAAATGACCTTGATTATAACAGGTTTTTGATGGTGACTGCCGTTTTGGAAAAACAGGTTGGTCTAAAGCTGCAGAGCCAGGATGTATATGTCAACGCTGTGGGCGGTCTTAAACTCAATGAACCTGCTCAAGATTTGAGCATGGCTATAGCTATAGCATCCAGTTATAATGAAAAGCCGATCAGCCCTTACACCATGGCTGTCGGTGAAATCGGGCTCACAGGAGAAATAAGAAGCATCAGTGATATTGACAGCCGTGTAAGGGAAGCCCTTAGGAGTGGTATAAAAAGGGTTATAATTCCCTATTCTAACAGAAACAGAATAAAAAATAGAGAAAAACAAGAGATTGAAATATGCACAGCCCGGTCGCTTAATGATGCTCTGAACTTTGCGCTCAAAACAAATTAAAGAAGATTGTATGTACCGAGCGTGTTCAGCTTTTTATATTCCTCGAGAACATTATCATAGATGTTTATATCAAGAAGGTTACACAACGCTGCAAGATAGAAAAGATGGTTCTGCAATTCTTGATTTATTATTTCTTTACAGTCATCACACAGCTTACCTTCGATATGCGAACCGACGAACTGTGATGCCTGATTTAAATCTATGTTGTCCGGTAATGCCTGTTTTTGTGCATTTATTTTTATGCAGCCGCATGAGGTGACCGCCTTTGCAATTGCCCGGTTCAGTCTTGCATCACTCTCTTGAAGCTTGGTCATAACATCGATTATACTTTTGTGCCTAAATAGTACATCATTTACTGTTTCCTGAAAATCATCAACGATTATGTCTTTCATAATCTTCCTCCTTGTATGAACCTTTTAATGTTATTATATTTTCTATCGGCACTTATGTCAATAACAGATAAACTTATAGTGTCAGTAGTTATTATTATTTTAAGTAACAATTAATATTCAATTAAAATTCTGGTAAAAACAGCTGGAAATATACAAAAATAAATTTATTTTTTACTATATATTGTTATAAAAGTTTGTTATAATGAAAATAATAGGAACGGAGGTGAAGTATTTGTTTAAAAGATTGGTAAGATTTTTTTTAGCGTTAGCAGGATTGGGAATAGGTTATGAAATATCTGAGGGATTGCTCCGGTTACTTAATTTTCAAGATTTCTTTACATTTACATTAACACACAATCAGCAGTTGTTTTTTATCGGACTCATAATGTTAGGGTGTGGCATTACCTTATATCTTTTGTCTCCGAAGATCGAGAAATGGCCTGCTGAATTGGGAGAGTGGGCTAATACTACACTTCAGAAGGTTCCTACGGTTGAAATTTTAGTCGGGACTATGGGACTTATAATTGGCCTTTTGATTGCCAATCTCATAAGCACTCCATTTAGGATGATTCCGGTGGTAGGAATAATAATTACGGTGATATTGAATATCATCCTTGGATATCTCGGGTTGGTTGTAGCGGTTCATAAAAAAGAAGAGATTGTAAGTATGTTTTCATTCTTAAAAAGGATAGGAAATAAGGAAAAGGCCAAGCCGAGTGACAAAGTACAGCCCAAGGTTTTAGACACGAGTGTTATTATAGACGGAAGGATTCTGGATATATGTAAGACAGGATTTATCGAAGGAGATATAATAATACCGGGGTTTGTGTTGAAAGAACTTAGACACATTGCAGATTCATCAGATACATTAAAGAGAAACAGAGGAAGACGAGGTCTGGATATACTCAATAAAATGCAAAAAGAATTAAGTGTCAAAGTAGAGATAAATGAACAGGATTTTCCTGAAATACCAGAAGTAGATCTTAAGATACTAAAAATGGCCCAGGTGATCGGAGGCGAGGTAGTAACCAACGATTACAACCTGAATAAGGTTGCCGAATTTCAGGGTGTCGGTGTTTTGAATATAAATGAGCTTTCTAATGCTGTAAAACCTGTTGTTTTGCCGGGCGAAGAAATGGTAGTGCAGATAATAAAAGATGGTAAAGAAAATGGCCAGGGTGTTGCATATCTTGATGATGGGACCATGATTGTGGTTGACGGAGGTAAGAAGTTTATCGGCGACACACTGGGCGTTATAGTAACAAGTGTGCTGCAAACCGCTGCAGGCAGAATGATATTTGCCAAACCGGGTGACAACATACAGGAAAAGGCAATGTAAAATTGAAAAATATATATAATCAAATTGATTTAGCTTAAGTTATGGGACATATCACAGATATGTCCCATAACTTTATGTTATAATGTTTGTTGGTGGTGATGGACTTGAAGAATTCAGCTGTCCTGCTTGCCGCGGGAGAAAGTGTAAGGATGGGTATGGGAATTAATAAAACACTTATAGAGATTAATGGCAAACCACTTTTATGGTATTCCTTGAATGTATTCGAGCAGTGCAGCCTCATAGATGATGTTGTGCTTGTTACGCAAAGAGATGTAGTGGATAAAGTAAAATACGGTATTATAGACAGATATGGATTTAGTAAAGTAAAGAAGATTGTAACAGGCGGCAGCGAGCGGCAATATTCAGTGTATAATGGTCTGTCCGCTCTGAAAGATACCTATGTGGTGGTGGTGCATGATGGGGCCCGGCCGCTTGTAACCCCTGATATGCTGTCAAAGGTTATAGAGGCGGCAAATGAATATGGCTGTTCTACCGTAGGAGTGCCGCTTAAAGATACGGTGAAGATATTAGATGAGAATAATCTTGTTACCCGTACTCCGGACAGAAAAAGCATGTGGGCCATACAGACACCGCAGGCATTTAAATTTGAGCTGATTAAATGGGCCCATGAGAAAGCAAGATCAGAGGGTACTGTTGCCACAGACGATTGCGCTCTGGTGGAAAACATGGGCGGAGACGTAAAGATAGTCATGGGCGATTATAGGAACATTAAGGCCACCACTCCCGAAGATCTTATAGTACTTAAATCATTTATCGGAATATAATATATGGGATGAATATTAAACTTAAAATCAAAGCTGTCAGAGGTGGTTAAATGAAACCCATAATTATATTACCAGGTCTTTTTGCTTCTATTCCTGATCCCGGTTCGCGATACGGATACAGCTTGGGATTCAGTGAAAAGTTATACAATCCTTTGATAGACGGATTGTGCTCGCTGGGCTATAAAAAGGAAAAGGATTTGTTTGTTGCATGTTACCCATGGTGGAGAAGAGTAAAGGATATTCCTGCAAATTATCTTAAGCCGGTTATTGACCGTGCTATGAAAATAAATGATACTGATGGCGTTGTGCTCATAGGGCACAGCATGGGCGGTCTGGTAGCCCGGGCTTATGTACAGAGCGATGATTACAGGTATGATGTCAGTAAGCTTATAATGCTGGGGACTCCCAATGCAGGTGCTGCTAATGCATATTATGCCTGGGAAGGTGGGGACCTTGCCCCCACGCCGGAGTTTGATATAACAAACGCATTTTATAAAGCCTTTGTATGGATGCTTTCATTTCAGCATGTTGTACCTCATCCGAAAGATATTGTCAGGAAATACATAAAGTCTGTAAGGGACCTGATGCCGGTGAAAGAATATGGAAGTTATATATTTACTTATAAAAATAATGACATAAGGTTTATACCTATAAGGGAAATGTATGAGGCCAATGGTTATCTTACGGGGCTTAATAAAAACTTTGATATATTGGATGAACGATGCCGGCCTTATTTGCTCGGCGGAATAGGATACTATACCAATGAGTATATCCAGGTATCGGCTAGAAAGAATAAATTGTGGGAAGACGGTAAACCGGAGGGCGTGGTAAGAAACCTTAAGGGAGACGGTACCGTTCTTTTAAAAAGTCTCAGCTTGAATAAAGAAGCTGTGAAAATGGAAAGCATGCATGCCGGTCTTATGGAAAACTGTATAGGACAGATTGCGGATATACTTAAGCTCAATTATAGCGGCCGGCATATACCAAAAAAGATGATCAATTATATAAGTATGATCGTACCAAAAGGTACGAATATTCTTCGAGATGAAGATAACCCAAAGTTAGAGAAAGTTTCGGTAGATGATAAATTTGACTGGTACATGGCATTTAATGTGGAAAGAAAAGATTACCGGTTTAACATTAAGGAGACTATGCCTTCTTCCAAGGTTTTTATAGATACTCCTAAGATGAATATGAGTGTTTACAAGAGTATTAAGAGGTCCACATCGGAAATTGTAATAAGGGGTGAAGATATAATTTGAGAACAGGTCTGGGTTATGATTCACACAGGATGGTAAACGGTCGCCGGCTTATACTGGGCGGGGTGGAGATACCGTACGGCAAGGGCCTGCTAGGCCATTCGGATGCCGATGTTCTCATACATGCCGTAATTGACGCCATATTTGGTGCGGCCGCCCTCGGCGATATCGGAAGCCATTATCCCGATACCGATGAAAGGTTCCGCGATGCATCCGGGCTCATCCTTCTTAAGGATGCGTACCGGCTTACCAAAGACTGTGGTTATCGGGTCGTTAACGTTGATACCGTAATACTGTGTGAGAAACCAAAATTAAACAAGTATATACACGACATGAGGAAGAATATTTCGGGTATCCTGGGAATAGATGAAGGATCCGTCAGTATAAAAGCTAAAACAAACGAGGGCATGGGCGCCATAGGCCATAATGAAATGATTGCCGGCCTGGCCGTGGTTTTGATGGAATAAGAATAAATTAAAAAATTCTAAAAAAAAATCCGTAAAGGATTTTTTTTTGCAGGAAAAATTAAACGGATATAGAAATAAATAAATGTAAGACAACAAATATCTAATAATCATAGGGGGTGTATTAATGAGTGCAAAGAAATTTTTAAGCCTTGTTTTGGTATTTGCCATGGCTATTTCTATGTTTGCACTGGGTCCGATATCTCAGGTAGTCGCTCAGGAAAACGCCGGCAAAAATGTTAAAGTTACCAGAGGCGAGTTTGTCAAAGAGCTTGTAGCGGCTATGGATTATCAATTATCAAAGACAGATACCACGAAATTTGACGACGTGGATAAAGAAATGGTTCCATATATCGAGGCTGCGGTTACAAACGGCGCAGCCGACGGCATGAGTGACACGAAATTCGGCACAAACTTAAACATTACCAGAGAACAGGCATTTTCAATGTTAATGAAGGCAATGGGTGACAAAGACGATGGCAAGAACCTTGCATCATTTAAAGATGCAAACAAGGTGAGCAAATGGGCGAAAGGATACATAAGCTGTGCATGTGCCATGGGTATAGTAAAAGGGGATGGCGGATATATAAAACCGACATCCAATATAACACGTAGCGAGATGACATCACTTATAAGCAACTTTAAGCAAAATATCAAACCCGTTACACTGCTTACTGTGAATGATTTTCACGGATCATTGAAGGATTCGGGTAAAAACATAGGGATAGCCAAACTGGCCTCCTACCTAAAGGGTAAAAAGGCGGCCAACCCCGATAGGACCTTAATCCTTAGTGCAGGGGATAACTACCAGGGTAGCGCGGAGTCAAATCTGCTTTATGGTAAACCGGTAAATGACGCCATGAATATGATCGGATTTGACGCATCCGCTATCGGAAACCATGAGTTTGACTGGGGAACAGATAAGCTTCAGTCGTGGATAAAGACAGCGAAGTTTCCGTTTTTGGCTGCTAATATCTATGATAAATCCACAGATAAACCGGTGGATTGGGCCAAGCCTTACACCATTATAGAAAAGGATGGTATCAAAATAGGTATAATTGGTATATCTACACCGGAAACCGCGTACAAGACCAAACCCGATATAGTTGCTCCGTACGAATTTAAAGATCCTACGGCAATAACTAAAGAGTATACAAAGGTGCTCAAGGACAAAGGGGCCGACATAGTTGTTGTATTAGCCCACGCAGGAGGAGTACAGGATAAAGACGGAAAGATAACCGGTGAGGGAGCCGATCTGGCAAGGGCTGTTTCTGTGGATGCCATAGTTATGGGTCATACCCACAACCCCGTTCAGGGAAAGATCAATGGCATTCCGGTAGTTGAGGCTTATTATAATGGTCGGTCGGTAGGCGAGATTACTCTTTACTATTGTGTACCCATGAAAAAGGTTGTTTCGTCATCTTCAAAGGTGAATAGCAACCTCTCCGAAGGATCAATCACTCCGGATAAGGAAGTAGGGGATATGTTAAATGGCTATATGCAGGAGGTAATGCCTAAGTTAAATGAGGTTATCGGAAAGACAGATGTGGATTTAGAGCATAATAGAGGAGAACTATCTATTTTTGGTGAATGGACAGCAGACGTTATGAAGGATGCATCAGGTGCTCAGATAGCTTTTCAAAATGGAGGCGGAGTAAGAACCAGTATACCTAAGGGTGAAATAACTGTGGGAGACATGTATGAGGTTATGCCCTTTGACAATACCCTTTATACATTTGATATGACCGGTGAACAGATAAAAGAGGTGCTGGAAAACGGTATAATGAACACCGATATCGGATGGGTACAGTTATCCGGCATCGTTGTGAAGTATGATTCAACAAAGCCTGCCGGCCAGAGAGTCTTGGAAATGACTCTTAAAGATGGAACTCCGATAGAAATGGATAAGACTTATAAGGTTGCAACGAATGATTTCATGGCAACGGGTGGGGATAATTATACTGCATTCACTAAAGCTAAAAATGGTAAAGACACAGGTACTCCTGTGCGGGAGTCAATGATACAGGCGGTACGTGATATGACGGCAAAGGGGCAAAACCTGGCACCGAAATATGAAGAAAGAGTAATGGATGTATCAAAATCAATAAGTATGAAAACTCCGGTAAGTCCGGAGTTTTTTTTATTTGAAAAAGCTAGCTGAGCTAAGCGTGGTAGATTGCAATTTCCCAGGAAATAAAGACGGCATACTCTTAATCAATATGGACATTATAAATATGTGGAAAG
>DHDL01000023.1:0-5533 GCA_002399345.1 Thermoanaerobacterales bacterium UBA4877 | reverse complement strand
TAAATGCGTTGAAGAGGATAAGTAGGCACATAAAGCCATTAAGAGAGGGTACGTCACCGGCTGTAAGCGGACCCAGGCAACTTTATGTGATTCGAAATGCACCTTTGAGCAGCATAGCGCCGGAGGCTCCGTTATAGCTTTAAGTGAAGGTATGTTATAATGCCTTAACAAGAGTGGAACCACGGACTCCCGTCTCTTATGAGATGGGATTTTTTATTTGTAGGAGGGTTACTATGGGGTTTATACGTTCTATTTCCGAAGATATGAAGAATATTCAAGATAATGATCCCGCTGCAAAAAGCAAACTTGAGGTGCTCCTTTGCTATCCCGGGCTTCATGCAATAATAATTTACAGGATTTCTCATTTCTTTTATATACATCACCATTATATTATAGCAAGGTTTATTTCCCAGATTGGGAGATTCTTTACCGGAATAGAAATTCATCCGGGTGCAATAATTGGCAGAAGGTTTTTCATTGATCATGGGATGGGCATTGTAATTGGCGAAACAGCAGAGATAGGTGATGATGTTACCATGTATCAGGGAGCAACCCTGGGAGGAACCGGCCATGAGACGGGCAAGAGGCATCCTACAATCGGCAATAATGTTATTATAGGCAGTGGAGCAAAAGTTCTGGGCAGTTTTAAGGTGGGTGATAACGCCAAGATAGGTGCCGGGTCAGTTGTGCTTGAAGAGGTTCCGCCTAACACTACCGTAGTCGGTATACCTGGGCAAATAGTAAAAAGGGATGGAATTAAGGTTAATAATGATGATATAATAGAAAATAAAGGTTATGTGCGTTGAGGAAAGGAGATTTGTATGAGGATCTACAATACAATGACGGGCACTAAAGAGGAATTTGTCCCACTGAAAAAAAACAGTGTCGGCATGTATGTATGCGGGCCTACAGTATATAATTATATTCATATAGGTAATGCCCGGTCTTTTGTAGTATTTGATATGGTAAGGCGATATTTTGAGTACACGGGATATTTTGTAAAGTATGTGCAAAATTTTACGGATGTTGATGATAAAATTATAAAGAAGGCCAATGAGGAGGGCAGAAGTGTATCCAAGGTGAGCGAGAGATTCATTGGCGAATATTTTAAGGATACCGATGCCCTTGGTATACAGCGCGCAACTATTTATCCCAGGGCTACCCAGGTTATGGATGATATCATTTCCTTTATATCTGTTCTTGTCCGTAAGGGTTATGCTTATGAGACGCAGGATGGTGTGTATTTCAGCGTTGAAAAGTTCAAGGATTATGGGAAGCTCTCCAAGAAGAATATAGATGATTTAATATCCGGGGCACGGGTAGAGGTGAATGATACAAAGCGAAATCCGTTGGATTTTGCTTTGTGGAAATTAGCTAAGCCGGGTGAGCCATACTGGGATAGTCCATGGGGAAAGGGACGGCCGGGCTGGCACATAGAATGTTCGGTAATGTCTTCCAAATATCTGGGGGATACATTTGATATTCATTGCGGAGGTCCTGATCTGGTGTTCCCACACCATGAGAACGAGATTGCGCAAAGTGAGGCAAAAAGCGGAGTAAAGTTTGTTAATTACTGGATGCATGCCGGTTATCTGAATATCAATAACCAAAAGATGTCAAAGTCCCTAGGTAATTTCTTTACTGTCCGCGAGATATTAGAAAAATATGATCCTATGGTCGTGAGGTTTTTCATGTTATCATCTCATTATAGAAATCCGATAAATTTCAGTTTTGACCTTTTGGATCAGGCAAAGGTGGGTTTTGAGAGGATTAAAAACTCCGTGCTTAAGCTGGGAGACCTTAAAGGCCAGGCCGAAAGCAGCAGCGGGGATAATGAGATTATACAGGATATTACAAAAGAGAAACAAGGCTTTATATCTGCTATGGATGATGACTTCAATAGCGCCGCAGCCATCTCACATGTATTTAATATAGCTGGGATTGCAAATACAAGGATAAATGTGCAATCAGGCCGAGCCACCATAAACTGCGCTGCGGATACCATTACGGAGCTTATGGATGTACTTGGAATAAGCCTTAATATCAAAAAAGAGATGCTTGATGAAGAAATAGAAAAACAGATAGAAGAAAGACAGCAGGCAAGAGAATATAAGGACTATGCTGCCGCGGATAAAATAAGGGAAGAGCTAAAAAAGCAGGGCATAATACTGGAGGACACTCCTCAGGGGGTAAGGTGGAAGAGAATATGATGCACGCAGACATACTAAGCATCCCCTCCCTTACACTGGCTTATATTGGGGATGCGGTATATGAATTATATGTCCGCAGGCATTTGATTGAGTCAGGTATGACGGATGTAAATGAATTGCACAAGAAAGCGGTTAAATATGTCAGTGCCATATCCCAATCCCGGTTTTTACTTGCAATGCATGATATGTTGACTGAAGAGGAGGGGGACGTTATAAGGAGAGGCAGGAATGCAAAGATTAACACAAAGCCTTCATCCTGTGATCTTCAGGATTATAAGAGGGCCACTGCCCTTGAGGCTCTTATCGGTTATCTGTACATGTCCGGTAGGATGGACAGGATAAAAGTTATCATGGAAAGTATATTCGAAAATCAAGTGAGACATATAACAGATTGTAAATAACCATTATACCATCCCGGATTACACGGCAGTTTTGGTGAATTGTAAGGAGGAAACAAGATGGATATAGAGCTAATAAGTAAAACATCGGATTTTTTAAAGATAATATGGTTGGCAGCAAGAACATGCAAGAGCAAAAAAAACCCTCAGGAACTATGGGATGAAAAGCCTTCACAAGAAGATATGGAAAGGATTGCGGGTACCATTATAAGATCGGGCCATAACAGCGTGCTTGAACATTGTTATGTCACTTATGCCGTCAGCGGTGTGTCTCGAAGCCTTTTGGCGCAGTATACCCGGCATAGGATAGGTATAAGTATATCCGTACAATCCCAGAGGTCGGTTTCGCAAAGCTCGGATAAAAACGGGGGTGCCTTTGATGCCGTAGTCCCGCATATGATAGAAAGCAATGAGCAGGCCAAGGAAATATATATGGGCCAGCTTGAATCAATTCAGCAATGCTATGATAAACTTTTAGAACTCAATATAAAAAAGGAAGATGCCCGGTTTGTTCTGCCCAATGCCGCATCCACAAATTTCGTAACCACATTAAATCTGCGCTCGCTCTTGGATGTATATAATAAAAGGGTAAAAACCCCGGGTGCACAGTGGGAGATAAAAGAGATGATTGGGCGTTTTGCAGACTTGATATGTGATGAGGAGCCCTGGCTCAAGGGATATTTTATCTCTGAATAATTACGCTTTTAGCAAGGAATGATATCAAATGGATAAAAAAGCAGATATAATAGCAGGCAGAAATCCTGTTATGGAAGCACTCAAGTCGGGCATAGAAGTAAACAAAATATTGATAGTCGAAAACAAGGGGCACATCATAAAGCAGATAACCGGATCGGCGAAAGAAAAGGGCATTCCGGTGGAGTTCACCGATAAAAAGAAGTTGGACTCCCTTACGGATGTAAACCCTCAGGGTGTAGCTGCATTGGTCTCCCCAGTGAAATATGTCGGAGTGGATAGTATATTAAACTATGCGCGTCAAAAAAAAGAAGACCCGTTGATAATGATACTGGACGGTATACAGGATCCTGCAAATCTGGGTTCTATTATAAGGACATCAGAGGTAATGGGAGTACATGGCATTGTCATACCAAAACGCAGAAGTGTGGGCATTACGACTGCCGTTACTAAAATATCCGCCGGTGCGGTATATCATCAGCGCATAGCCCGGGTATCCAACATATCGCAGATAATCAAAGAGCTTAAGGGCAAAGGACTCTGGATAGCAGCCTGTGATATGGGCGGAGAGACATACTATGCTAAAGACCTTACGGGACCGTTGGCTGTTGTAATAGGGGGAGAAGGCAAGGGTGTATCAAAACTGGTTTTAGATAATTGCGACTTTACTTTAAGCATACCTGTACATGGAAAGGTTAATTCCCTAAATGCCGGAATTGCGGCTGCAATTACTGTAAGTGAAGTAATGAGACAAAGGCGTATGGAAAATGGCGGAATACCTGATAGTTGACGGATATAACATAATAAATTCATGGCCTGAGCTTATTGAGTCAAGCAAGGTCAATTTGGAAACAGCGAGGGATAAGCTTATAGAAAAAATGTCCAATTATCAAGGCTTTATCGGCACAAAGGTAATCATTGTTTTTGATGCTCTCTATGTGAAAGGCAGCATGGAAAAACATACGGATATAAACGGATTGGAGATTGTATATACCAAGGAAGGTGAAACCGCGGACCATTATATAGAAAAGTTTGTTCATAGGATAAACAGCGAAAATAATATTGTACGTGTGGCAACATCTGACTGGACTGAACAGCAGGTTGTCCTTGCCGGAGGTGGTGTAAGGATATCGGCGCAGGAACTTTTAAAGCTTGTGCAGCAGACACACAAGGATATTGAAGGCGAAATTAAGATCAGTGAACAAGGTGGGTCCTCTGCCATAATAAACAGATTGGACACTAAAGTATATGAGAAGCTTGAAAAAATGCGCAGAGACCTTAATAATGCTTGACTGATTTTTGAACGATAGCTATAATGGTTAATATAAGCAGTGCCTTAAATAAAAGCTGGAGGCGGTACATGTGAAATCTGGGGCCCAGGCCAAAGAGGTTGTTGATTTTGATTCAATGGAAGACGAGGCCATTGTAGCTGAAGCTCAACAGGATAATTACAAGGCGCTGGAGTATATTATAAATAAGTACAAGAGCTTTGTAAAATCGAAGGCGCGTTCATATTTTCTTATTGGTGCTGACCGCGAAGACATTATCCAGGAGGGCATGATAGGATTATATAAAGCTATAAGAGATTTTAAAGATGATAAACTCTCTTCATTCAGGGCGTTTGCAGAGCTTTGTATTACGAGGCAGATCATTACGGCCATTAAAACAGCCACAAGGCAGAAACATATCCCTTTAAATTCATATGTTTCGTTGAATAAGCCTCTTTATGACGAAGAATCGGACAGGACATTAATGGACATAATAGCCGAGGGTAAAATCTCCGATCCAGAGGAACTAGTTATCAGCCAGGAAGAACTTAACAGCATCGAGTCTAAAATGGGTGATATTTTAAGTGACCTTGAATGGGAGGTACTCAGTTCTTATCTTCAGGGGAAATCATATCAGGAGATTGCCGTCACAATGGATAGGCATGTTAAATCGATCGATAATGCTTTGCAGAGGGTTAAAAGGAAATTAGAAAAATATCTGGACAACTGATTAATTTTTATATTGACATATGCCTTCTGTTATAGTAAAATCGACAATTGAGTTATCTATTTCGGGCCCACGTAGCTCAGGTGGCAGAGCGTCGCCTTGGTAAGGCGGAGGTCACCGGTTCAAGCCCGGTCATGGGCTCCATATTAAGTATAAACAGTTAGGCTGACACGAACGGCCATTTTATATATATTATTATTGATGCATATTTACATAAAGGAGGATAAAAAGGATGGG
>DHDL01000010.1:113238-138624 GCA_002399345.1 Thermoanaerobacterales bacterium UBA4877 | reverse complement strand
GAGATAAAGCCTACAAACCAAGGCAATATCGTGATTCAATATGCCCGGAGAAGCATAGCCCTGTACAAGCGGATGCAGCAAAATATCCTTGATGCACAGCGGCATAAAAGGAGCCTCACTGTGGGTGTAACCCATACTGCGGAAAGCAATGCCGTCGCGGAGGTACTTGCAAAATACAGCGCCAAGAACCCCGGTACAAGTATAACAATAATTACTGATACTATAAAAAATCTTTATAATATGCTTAAGAGTTACGAGGTGGATTTAGCTGTTGTGGAAGGTAAAATAGATGATGACAGCATCAATTCCATATTGCTTGATACCGACTCTTTGATGCTGGTAGTTTCTAATAATCACCCGCTGGCAAAGAAGAGTATGGTTACGATAAATGAGCTAAAAAAACAGCCGCTTATTCTGCGTCGGCCGTCATCCGGAACAATGAATCTTTTTATATCACATTTGGAGAGCCATAACATATCCCTTGATGATTTTAACGTCATCTTGGAAGTGGATAATATAGCAACCATAAAGGCTCTCATAAGACGTGATATCGGAGTCTCCATACTGGCAAAAAGCGCATGCATGGATGAAGTCAAGAAAGGAAAGATCACAGTGCTTCCCATTGAAAATCTAAGCATGACCAGGGAAATTAACATATTATACCCTAATGACTTTGAGCATATGGATATATTGCAGAACATCGTAAAGGAATACAATAAGACGGTTAAACTATATTCTTCTTAAAACTTCATTTAAAAATAAGGGCTTGGCTAAAAGCCAAGCCCTTATTTTATGCTATATCTTTTCACTCTTTAGCGCCTTCACCATTGACACCATTGCGAATATCATTACAAAAATAAACGGGAAAGCCGCCGCAACAGATGCTGTTTGAAGTGCTGTCAAACCTCCTGAAAAGAGCAGCGCTACCGCAAGGAGTGACTGTACCAACCCACATATAAACTTCTTTCTGTTGCCCGGATTGAGATCACCTTCCGATGTAAACATGCCCAATACAAATGTAGCTGAATTGGCCGACGTTACAAAAAAAGTGCATAACAGTGCAACTGCAACTATTGATAAAAGCCATGCCAGAGGGTAATGTCCAAATACTTGGAACAAAGCCGTCTCGGGGGCTTTAGCCAATGCAGACAGGCCCTTAAGTCCGATTGTATCCTTCAGGTTTATACCCATGCTTCCGAATGCAGAAAACCATATGATTGAGGCCAGCGCGGGAGCAGCAATGACTCCGCCAACAAACTCTCTGATGGTTCTTCCTTTTGATATCCTCGCAATAAAGCTTCCCACAAAGGGAGCCCAGGCTATCCACCATGCCCAGTAAAAAATTCTCCATTTGTTGATCCAGCCGTTATCGCCAAATGCGCTGATTTTCAAGCTGTCTTTAATAAAATCATTTATATATAACCCCAAACCGTTGATAAGATTGTTCAAAATAGGTAAGGTGGGGCCTAATATTATCACAAGAACCAACAAAGCTATCGCCAGATAAAGATTTATGTCGCCAAGAGCCTTTATCCCCTTGTCAATACCTGTAACTGCAGTCCAGATAAATAAAACTGTAATTACGCTTATTATTATTACCTGCACAAATTTCGTCTCCGGCAAGCCGAAAAGGTAGTTTAAACCGCTATTTATCTGAAGGGTGCCAAGGCCTAAGGATGTAGCAATACCTGCTACTGTTGCAAATACAGCCAGTATATCTATTATTTTTCCTACAGGGCCTTTAACTCCCTTTTCTCCGATTAACGGTGTAAATATACTGCTTATAAGTCCGGGAGCATGTTTTCTGAACTGAAAATATGCAAGAGCCAGGCCTATAATGCTATATGTTGCCCATGGATGAAAACCCCAGTGCATAAAGGATGACTTCATTGCAAAATCAGCAGCCTGAAGGCTCCCGGCTGCTATACCTTCTGGTGGGGCTACAAAGTGCGATATAGGCTCGGCCGCCCCCCAAAATACAAGTCCGATACCCATACCCGCTCCAAACAGCATAGCAAACCATGATATGGTACTGTGTTCGGGTTTTGAGTCATCAGCGCCCAGCTTTATTTTTCCATACTTACTAAAAGCCAGAAAAATAGCAAATATTACAAATGCCAGCATAACAAACAAATACAGCCAGCCGAAATCCCTGGTTAAAAAACCCAGTAAAGAATCTGCAAATGCCGCAAAACTTTCACTACCTAAGATTCCCCATAATGCTACGGCAATAGTAAAAATAAGTGAGATACGATATACCATATACACATATGCCTCCTCTTATGGCCGGGCCGGATGAGCAGAAAACTTCATCCGGTTCGACATAATTACTTATTGTACCCTGTTTTATTAAGATTTAAATACCGTCTGCTCATTAATATCAGTGGTCAGTGCATTAAGTGCTACGCCAACCAAATGATACCTCAGTTTATACTGCTCCTCACTGCTCTTTGTGGGATCCCCCAGGGGATGAGGGATAGAAACAGTCTGAACTATTTTATTACTACCTACGGTTAATGCGACAGGAACAAGATTGCACATTTGTACAATAGGCATACCTGTACGTTCAATTTCTTTAACTATCGTTGCTCCGCAACGTGTGCAGGTTCCTCACGTAGACACCTGTATAACACCGTCTACGCCTTCTTCCTTAAGGTAAGGCACCATCTCCTTAGCCATTCTCGCCGCCTCTCCTTGAGTCGTTCCTGTCCCTACGGTAGAATAAAAATGGTCATTGAACTTGCCGATCTTACCCTCTCTTTCATAAGCCCGCATTGCATCCACTGGAACAATTACATTAGGATTTTTGTTGGCCTCGGTAGGATCGAATCCCGCATGGATCGTCTTATAAGCCCCGCTTTCCAACCTATCTAATCCGGAGATATCATACTTGCCCCATCTCGTAGCGGAAGCCGACTGTATTTTGTCGGGATTATCAGCAGGAACAATGCCGCCGGATGTAACAATTGCAATATTAGCCTTTGAGAGGTCCTTGATGGAGGGCGCTACATCAACTACATCCTTAGGAGGTATGGGAAGTTCTGTTTCAAACGGCTGCCCGCTTAACTTCCTAAGGAGCATATCAACAGCCCTGTCGGCAGCAGTAACCGGCGGATTTGTCCATACCTGACGTCTTATTCCCCTCCCGTAGTATCCCTCTTCTTCTGCAGATAATAACTCCTTGCCGGTTAACAGTTTCATACCGAACTGCGCCATTTTCTTTACGTCTCTTCTCATTTTTGCGGCACTGTCTCCGCCTTTGAAGATATACATATCCTGGCGGAACATCTCTACACCGGGATTTTCCTCATTCATAGAAGTTATGACCGGAACTTTATATTTTTTACTGACCGCATTACATACCTGTCCGCAGGCAACTCCATATCTTCCAGCTCTGAAGGCGGGACCGGCAAAAAATATATCAAATTCTTTATCCGCTAAAAATTTCATGATAGTGTCTGTCGCTTCAGTGGTGTGTGAACCCATATAGTTATCACCGCATATTACTGTATGAGTCACTTTCACATCGTCACCCAGCTGTGCCTGCAATGCCATAGCCGGCCCTACTGTACCTTCCTTTATAACAGGAGCAAAATCGGCCTTGTCTTCTCCTCCTATTTGACCAAAAAATTGGTTCAAATACAGAATAGCTTTCTTCATATCACAACCTCCTTCTAAATCTAAAATTCCTTCACTGTTTTAGTTGACCATCCCACCACCTGATCTCCGCAAAACATGGAGTTGTTCTCCATAATGATGGAGCCATCCTTTCTTACTGAAGGGCCAAGTATTTCATCACCAGCCCATCCTCCGGCCAGGCCATCTCTTGCCAGAGATTTAAGCTCTCCCAATACCGTATCCATGGGTGGAAGCTCTATCAGCTGGGAAACGTCGCCGGCAGATACAATCGCATCCGCCTTAGGATCCAATGTAACCAGCGGTTGTGATCTTCCGTCCCTTCCTGTACACTCCGGCGTCAGCCCGACAGTTTTAATTCCTTCGTCCTCCAAAGCCGCAAGGCAGGCTATAAAATCTGCATCGGGATTGCCGTAACCCTCCTCTGCAACTATAGTGCTGTCCGCGCCGAGTGATTTTGCGATTTGAGCCACAAGCAGAGCTGATCTTTCCTTCTGATCCATAGCAACATTTAAATTAGACATAATAATCCCCAGGAAGTTAATTGTCTTCCCATGTTCCTTATATAACCTTCTTATAACAGGGAAATTCTGAAAATCATAGGTGGACCATTTAGACGAGCAGGGCATAAAACTCCCCGAGATTATTGCGCCGTCCAGCACCTCATTGGGATGCATGAATGTAGGCAGCATGTTATTTGAATCCCATCCGTACACCAAATCATTGTAGCCCAATATCTCCATTTGAGACTGAAGCTGTAAAACCAACGCTACAGATGGCAGATCATTTACCTCTTCTGACCGCTTTGTCACCGGCCCTAGCTCGAATGTCTCTGTTTCCTCCGGCTCAAGGTTTTTAACGCATGAACCGATATACTCCGCCAGTCTCATTCCTGCCCATCTTAAAACCTTGTTTTTCTTTTGCTGCTCATTTTTTTCAAAATCCTCATCGGTATCGGCAACCAAAACAATATTGTTGAGCTTGGAATAATAGGTGTATTTAGCGCCCTTTCCGCTCATATCAATAAGTCCATCTTGAAAACCACCCCAATGCTTGCCCACAATCAGTACACTACAGTTTTTTAAAGCCAATGTTCTTCCATTACCGGCCTGCATCAAATCCCCGGTAACCCCTGGAAATACTGGGCCGCCATTCGCCCTTGTCCTTGGCTCAACAGCCTCTTTTACAGGTACAATCCTGACTTTGTCGCCGGGTTTTACTATGTACAGTTTGGCATCCGTGATATGCGCATCCTCTCTAACAACATTGAGCGCCTCCTCCTTGTTGATTGTCAAAAGCCCGTCTTTATATGAGGAATCCTCTCCAAAGACAATGTCTTTGACAAAAAAATTACCTAACTCCAACTTCATTCTCCACGCTCCCTCCTCAATAATTATTGTTTTACCATTGCAAACGTTATCCTCATTCAAACATGTTGAAAATAAACAATTGCAATAAAGTTATTTTAACATAATCATGATTATGTTTCAAACGCAATAAAATAAAATATTTGTTCCAAAATACAAAATAATATATAATTAATACAATAATTTAATCAGAAAGGACAGACAGCATGCACAAGAAGAATACCATCAAGGAAAATAAAATAAAGAGAGCCTTCATAGAAAACACCAATAAAATAATAAAAGAAGAAGGACTAAGTAAAGTTAAAATCAGAAAAGTCGCATCCAAGGCAGGCTTTAACAGCGCGACCATATATAATTACTTTGAAAATCTGGATCATCTGATCCTGCTTGCTTTAATGAAATACCTAAAAGATTATACATCATCTATCCCTGAATACCTGAGTAATGCAAAAAACTCCATGGATAGATTTTTGAAGGATTGGGAGTGTTTCTGTTATTATTCATTTAAAAATCCCGAGATATACTATTCAATATTCTTTGCAGATATAGGCAGGAATTTTAATGAATATATCAAAGAATACTACAAGCTTTATCCTGAAGAACTAGGAAATCAAAATGAAGATATCTCATCGATGCTTTTGAAATATAATATCTACGAGCGTAATATGGTTTTAGTAAACGAATGCGTAAAAGAAGGATTCATAAAAGCAGAGGATGCAGAATCCCTAAATGAAATATCCATATTGATTTATGAGGGCATGCTTTTTAAGGTTGTAAATAAGAAAATCGATCCTGATAAAGCCATGAACAAAACAATTAAATATATACGACATACTGCAAATTCATTTTCCCTAAAACAATTAACTTAACCTGCCTGTTATCACCCTGTCCAGGCCAGCCATATCCTTTATGACCCTTATGTCTGCAAATTCCCCGCCCATAAGCATTTCTACATCACCAGCCTCGTCATACCCTATCTCTAAAGCAATAAATCCACCATCTTTTAAATATTGCGGCGCACCTTCTATAATGCGCTTATAAAAGTCTGTGCCGTTTTTGCCTCCGTTCAGTGCACCGTCAGGTTCATATTGCACCTCGGGCATCAAACCTCTCATATCACTGCTCTTTATATACGGGGGATTACCAACTATAGCATCGGCTTTTAAGTTTTCAGGCAGAGGTTTATAAAGATCGCCGCGTAGCACATTCACCCTGTCATCTACGCTCAGCCTGTGCGCATTTAACCTTGCCACATCACAGGCAGCCGCCGATATATCGGTAGCATATATGTATGCATCATATAAATAATAGGCCAGAGAAACAGCAATTGCTCCCGAACCTGTACACAAATCAATGACATTAGCATTTTCAGACAGCATATTCATAACGGATTCCGTGAGCAGCTCGGTTTCCGGCCGGGGTATGAGTATACCCTCCCGTACGGCAAAATCCAGACCCATAAACTCCTTATGGCCCGTAATATAGCTTAAGGGATATCTTTTCTCCCTGCTGCCTAAGTATTGTAAATACAAGCTATATCTTTTATTCGGCAGCTTCTCATTCAAACGGGAGAGAAGTTTAGCCCTGCTGATACCGCACGCATAGGATATCAGCACCTCACAATCCAGCCTGGCCGTGTCTATGCCGGCCCGCGCCAGCCTAGCCGTTCCTTCTTTTAAAGCCTCACGATATAATGTCATCGTCACCCTCAACCTCCAGTATTGCCTTGAGTGAAGCAATAGCAACAGCCAGCTGCGAATCATCCGGCTGCCGTGTGGTCAATTTTTGAAGCATCATGCCCGGATATGCCACAGCCCGCGCCAGCTTGCTGTCACTTTTCCCCGCCCATCTTATGAGCTCATAGGAAATACCTGCAACAATAGGCAAAAGCACAATCCTTAAGACCACCCTTGTCCAAAAGTTAGGCCAATTGAATATTGAAAAAAGAAGTATGCTGACAATCATGACCAGGAAAAGAAAGTTAGTACCGCAGCGGGGATGCAACGTGGTATATTTCTGCGCATTCTCCGGTGTTAGCTCATCCCCATGCTCATAGCAGTGTATGGTCTTATGCTCGGCACCGTGGTATTCAAATACCCTGCGTATATCCTCCATCCTCGTTATGGCAACAAGATAAAGAAGAAACATAGAAACCCTTATGATTCCTTCAATAATATTAAGTAAAAATCCTGAATCAGTTATTCTCCCGGCAAGGTTTGCCAGCCATGTTGGCATAACAAAAAAAAGTAATACTGCCAGGCCCAGAGAAATAATAAGCGAAAAGCCCATTATAACATCATCGAGCTTTTCGCCGAAGATTTTTTGCAGAAATCTGTCAAAGGCGGTCGGCTCCTCTTCAATATCCTCACCGGCCATTTCCGCGGAATAGGTTATGGCATTTACCCCCATAACCAATGATTCGACAAGGGATGCCATTCCCCGCAGCAGCGGCAGCTTGAAAACAGGATGCCTGTCAGAAAAAGAGTCTAATCTTTTCCTGTCTATATTTATCCCGTCCTTGCTGCGGACGGCAATAGCTATATTGTTCCTGCCGCGCATCATTACTCCCTCGATAACGGCCTGGCCGCCTATGGAAGTCTTTCTCATAAATATCACCCCCGGTGCATTTCCGGCGTGTCGTAACGCCGCTGCCGGACCGATCTTCATAAATATGACTTATCTTTTATTACTTATCGCTGTCTTTTTTATTTCTGCCATATCTCTTATTAAATCTGTCAATTCTTCCGCCGCTATCTATAAGTTTCTGCTGGCCGGTGTAGAAAGGATGGCACTTCGAACAAACTTCCACGTGGATCTCTTTCTTGGTAGAACCGGTTACAAAAGTGTTACCGCATGCACATTTTACTACCGCATCTTCGTAGAATTTCGGATGAATTTTTTCCTTCATCTTTATCACCTCGCTTAAATCTCTACTTTAACCACGTAATTATACCATAAAAGTATTACTGCTGCAAGCATCAGAAAATGGCCAGGCCTATCTTCCGCTTAACATCATTCAAGGTTTTTTCAGCCACAACCTGTGCTTTTTCACTGCCGTCTCTCAAAATGCTCTCAAGTTGTTCCTCGGAAAAGCCCTGGCATCTGTCCTGTATAACACTTAAGTTTTCGTTAATTACATCAACAAGGTCTTTTTTAAAGACGCCGTAACCGCAACCCTCATATTTCTTTACTATATCAGGTACGGACATACCGCTCATGACGCTGTATATATTTAAAAGGTTACTCACACCTGGCTTATTGTCTTCATCATATCTGATAACCGATTCCGAATCGGTGGTTGCCTTCATAATCTTTTTCTTAACCGCACCCGGGCTGTCCAAAAGATTAATCCTTCCGTTGCCGTCCTCATCGCTCTTGCTCATCTTTTTTGAAGGGTCGACCAGCGACATTATTCTCGCGCCCTCCTTGGGTATTATCCCCTGCGGCATAACGAATGCCTCACCGAAACGGTTGTTAAATCTTGCAGCCAGGGTACGGGCAAGCTCTAGGTGCTGCTCCTGATCATTTCCCACCGGCACAAAGTCTGTCTGATAAAGAAGTATATCCGCGGCCATCAGCACCGGATACATGAAAAGTCCGGAAGAAACATTCTTTTTCCCCTTGCTCTTATCCTTAAACTGGGTCATGCGTGAAAGTTCACCGAAATATGAAATACATGAAAGCAACCAGCCCAGCTCTGCGTGTGCACTCACCTGCGACTGTATAAAAAGCGTAGACTTTTTTGGATCGAGTCCGATAGCCAAATAAATGGCGGCCAATCTATAGCTCGTCTTCCGTAATGCCTCCGGATCCTGTGGAACCGTAAGGGCATGCAGATCGACTATGCAATAAAAACACTCATGCTCATCCTGCAGCCCAACGAATTGCTTCATTGCGCCGACATAGTTACCCAGGTGAATATCGCCGGTGGGTTGAACTCCAGAAAATACTCTCTTCATAATTAATCCTCCTGTTTAGATATTACACCTTTAAGTCCGTTTATAAATTCTTCGTTTGTCTCCGTATTCAATAGCATATTTATTACCGTCTCCGTCACCTCAGACGTAGGGGCAGAATTCATGGCCCTTCTTATATAATATACGGCATCAAGCTCATCCTTGCTAAGTAAAAGCTCCTCTTTTCTAGTCCCCGACTTATAAATATCAACAGCCGGGAATATCCTCATCTCGGAAAGCTTCCTATCCAGATGTATCTCCATATTTCCTGTTCCCTTGAATTCCTCAAATATAACATCATCCATACGGCTGCCGGTCTCCACCAGTGTTGTCGCAATAATAGTGAGGCTTCCGCCCTCCTCTATATTCCGGGCTGCTCCAAAAAACCTTTTTGGTGGATGAAGAGCCGAGGGGTCAATACCACCTGAAAGAGTCCTGCCTGATGGAGGAGTAACAAGGTTATACGCCCTAGCAAGCCTTGTTATACTATCCAATAAGATGACGACATCCTTCTTATGTTCTACCAGTCTCTTGGCTCTTTCCAGAACCATCTCCGCCACCTTGGCATGATGCTCGGGCAGCTCATCAAATGTAGAGTATACAACCTCACCCTTTATGGAACGTTTCATGTCCGTTACCTCTTCAGGACGTTCATCTATCAGAAGCACTATCAGGTTACACTCCTTGTGATTTATGGATATTGAATTGGCGATCTTTTTCAGAAGTGTTGTCTTGCCGGCTTTAGGCGGAGATACTATCATCCCTCTCTGTCCCTTGCCTATTGGAGCAATCAAGTCAATAAGTCGCGTTGAAAGGTCTTTGGCATGAGCCTCAAGTTGTATCCTCTCATCAGGATAAATGGGAGTAAGATCATCAAAAGGTTCTCTCTTTCTGGCCTCCTCAGGATTGCAGTCATTCACTGATTTGACAAAGAGCATGGCCGCATATTTCTCACCTTCACGAGGCAACCGTATTGTCCCCGATACCTTATCACCCTCTTTGAGATTAAACCTTCTTATCTGTGATTGCGATATATATATATCCTTGGGACCTTGAAGGTAGTTATCTGCCCTCAAAAATCCGTATCCATCAGACATTATGTCCAATATTCCTTGCCCATCGGCCTTTTCAAAGTCGGTCTTACCATGAAATTCAAATTCGTTAACATTTGCGCCTTTATGCTGAGTGTTATTTGTTTCGATCATGCCGCCGGCCTCTTCATTTTTATTATAATCATTATTTGGATCTTTGGAAACATCAGAATGGGATTTACCTTGTTTGGGAACTGAAGTTAAAATCAATTCTATAAGCTTATCCTTCCTGTATTTAGTAATGTTCTTAATACCTACTTCCCTTGCCATACCACGGAGCTCAACAAGGGTTTTATTCTTTAATTCCGCCGAAGTCATTTCACACCTCCATAAAATGAAGCCTATTATAACTTATTTCCACTAACTTATAAATCTATACATAGCATTCACTGAATTACTCCGATACATAAATATCTACGCCCATATGATAGTTTTTTATACAAAAAAACAGATACATAAAAATGAAGAAACTAAGAGACCAAAAATGAGAAATAAGATAATGCAACCGTCCGATTTGTATGCAGCCGTGATCATTTAAAAACTGGGTGGGGTCATCGCCCAAATAGAGACACATTCTATCCCGCCTACATTGAAATACCTATGTGGCACATCACTGTCAAAATAAATGCTGTCTCCTTCTTCCAGAGTATACTCCATATCTCCCCATTTTACAAGCATGCATCCCTCTAATACAATTCCGCATTCCTCCCCCTCATGGGAGATCTGTTCCTTATTATCACATTCACCCGGCTTAAGCCGAACTAAAAGAAACTCCATTTTCCTATCCATGTCGGGTGACAGCATCTCATATGTCAGATTTGACATAGGGAGCTTTATAACCCTTCTTTCGTTCTTTTTAACAACTACGCCTTGCCTGTTATCATCAAAGAAATATCCTATATGGGTGCCTAAAGCCCCCGCTATTTTATACAGAGTGGAGACCGTTGGACTATTGAGATTCCTTTCAATCTGAGAGATGAGGCCGGCAGAAAGGCTTGCTTTTTCTGCCAGCTTTTCTATACTCATATGCTTTGATTTTCTTAAACTTCTAAGTTTTTTACCAATATCTATATCTAACTCCGGCATTTTTGCCTCCGTAATAAAAATCCTTTATTCTCTCAAGCCTTAACGGATTTATAATCATTTAAAAACCTATCCAGGCCGGCATCCGTGAGTGGGTGTTTTACCATTTGCATAAGTATTTTATATGGCACGGTAGCTATATCGGCGCCGGCCAAAGCCGCCTTTGTTACATGAAGAGGGTGACGTATGCTTGCTGCTATGACCTGTGTTTCAATCCCGTAGGTATTGTATATCTCCATGATATCACCCACCATTTTCATACCATCAATACCAATATCATCCAGCCTGCCTACAAACGGGCTGGCATATGTTGCACCGGCGTTTGCAGCTAAAATTGCTTGATTTACTGAAAATATAAGCGTCATATTTGTGTTTATGCCCTCTGAAGACAACACCTTGACCGCTTTTAATCCCTCGCTTGTCATAGGTATTTTTATAACGATATTCTGATGTATCTTGGAAAGAGCCCTGCCTTCTTTAATCATCCCGTCACTGTCGGTGCTTATAACCTCGGCGCTTATAGGTCCGTCTACTATAGACACAATCTCCGCAATCAGATCTTTAACCTCCCTCTTACCCTCTTTAGCTACAAGAGAAGGGTTTGTTGTGACTCCTGATATTATGCCCATATCGGCTGCCTTTTTTATCTCATCTATGTTAGCAGTATCAATAAATAACTCCATTTATATTAAAACCTCCTTGGCCTTATCATCTGAACCAAACATAATTATTTTTTTCTTTATAACTTCTTTCATGGATTTTTTAGCAGGTCCGAGTATCTTTCTCGGATCATATTCCTCCGGGTTTTCATTGAGGAATTGCCTCACTGCAGCCGTAAACGCCTCTCTTATATCCGTATCTATATTTATCTTGTTTACTCCAAGATTTACGGCTTTTTTTATATCATCTTCCGGTACTCCCGAAGCACCGTGCAGCACAATAGGCATGCCCAAACGAGATTTTATCTCCTTCAATCTTTCAAAATCCAGGTGTGGGGTTCCCTTATACTGGCCGTGAGCAGTACCGATGGCTATAGCCAAATAATCAACGCCCGTCTCTTTTACAAACTTAACCGCCTCATCCGGGTCGGTAAACAGAGCATCATTATCACTTACGCTTACATTATCTTCGGTGCCTCCTATTTTACCCAGCTCCGCTTCTACGGAAATACCCACCGATCTTGCTATATCCACTATTCTCCTCGTCTTTTCGATGTTTTCATCTAAAGGATACCTGGATCCGTCAAACATAATCGAAGTAAACCCATACCTTACGGCTTTCATCAAAATCGAGAATTCTTTACCATGATCTAAATGCAAAGCTATAGGCACACTAGCATCCGCGGCCATGGTCTTTACTATTGCCGCTATACTTTTACCACCTGCATAATTAAATCCGCCTTCACTTACCTGTATTATCACCGGTGAGCTTAATTCTTCAGCAGACTCTATAATGGCCTGGGTACTTTCCAGATTACTTGTATTAAAAGCACCTATAGCATAATTGTCGATATTTGCCTTGGCAAGAATATCAATTCCGGGAACTAGCATGATTTAATTAACCTCCTTCTTTATCTGGTCTTTTATTTGTACTTAATATGGGATCGTTGAGTGCTATGGTATGTAATCCGCCGATAGACCTTAAATCTTTTATACTCCCCGCATATATAAAACCCTTTGCATGACAACTTTTACATATAAGTTCTATACCGTCCGGTTTTAATAATACATCAATATTATGATTTCCACAAGTACAGTAAAGATTCCCCTTTCCTGCTATTTCGTGAAGTTTATTTACAGCCTCATACATAACCTCACTGTTTTTAAAATAATTATCAAAATCCAGTCCGTTAAGGACATTGTCAAGTTGCAAATCGAAGTCCTCCATAGATTTCAATATGTCCTTTTCATTCCCCCAAAAACATATCTTGTAGTCGGTCTTTGGACATGTCAATATATTTAATGAGCTTAGCCACATCTTTTTTCCTATGTTATATACGTGGTAATCACCACAGGCAATACATGGAACAGTAATGTTAAAATCCATCTTTCCCGTTGCTTCCATAGTTACAGTGCTTTTCCCACATTCACACGGAAACAGCAGCCTGCCTTCACCAATTAATTTGAAAGGCGAGACGTCTCCAAAGGTTAGTTTGCCACATTCTGGGCATCTGAATGCAAATGTGATTTCAGGATTTATCAACATAATATATCACCTGCCTTTATATAATAATTCTCTGCATATGTTTAAAACCCTTTTTACAAATAAAAAATAGCCGATTATTAAAATCGACTATTTTTTATTTGTAAAATATTGCATATATGAGCTTCAGGGTTAGGTAGATAATATCAGACTGATGACAACATAATTCGCAAACCCATAGTCTCATCTACAAGTTTAAGTACACTCCGGCGTTTACCGCAGCTTTAAAATAACTACTATGCGAAAGCCGCACCTGCTTAAAGCTAAACGTTCTAACGCCATATATCTCTCATATGATATACGCACTCGGCAGGGCACGTTGCATATTTAAAACTCGCTCCACTTAGGCTTTCAATAAAAATTTTATCCACATAACTCACATATCTTTGCCTTTAATTCGCCTATATCAAAAGGCTTTTTCATGTAATATACCTCCGATTCATGAGGTATATGCTGGGTATCAGGATATTCGGATGCTGATACTACTATTGGTACCATTCCTGGATTCTTTTTCTTAATGTCCTCAAGCAGATCCAGACCGTTGCAACCGTTTAAGTTGATGTCGAATATTCCAATCCTCGGCCTGTACTGCTCGGCAATCGACCTTGCTTCCACGTCATCTCCGGTACACCTGACGTCAAAACCAGCACTCCTAAAAACCTCGCTCATGAGCATCCTGATACCTGTATGATCATCTACGACCAGAATGCTTTTATCCATTCACCCTATCCTCCATAGCTTAGCATACCGCTATGCTACGCTCCTAGTGTAATAATTCTACATTTTATTTATTTTCCCTTCTTTATATCTATAAAAGCCTATAAATATTTATAATGTTTTCTGTTATATTGTCATTATTCCAGAGATATAAAGACAGCACTTAATATTCCGCCTTCATTTTGTACTCTTGCGGTGACGGCATCACCTTCATCTAAATCTCTAAGCCTTATAATATCTCCGTCATCATCATATATCTTCGTATCTGACGTAACCAGCACTACCTTATCCGACGTCTTCTTTGAGGACTCGTCATACACTGTAATGGAAACCAGTTTTGCATTATTGTCGACTCTTTTTATCGTACCGGAGATCATATAATTCTCCTTTTTCGTCGAGGCATTGATTTTTACTATCTCATCGGACTCAACGTCGGCATCGATAAGAAAGCCTAAATGCAGGTTATATATACCATCTACGGCGGTCCTGCCGTCTACTTTTATCCTGGCATCCTTGGATATGCCGTAGGTTTCATCGCCATCTTCACCAGTTACGGTTATACTCGGCATAGAGGATATGCATATCTTGGTTATGCTGCCGCTTATACTCCGGTCCATACTTGTGGCAATAACGGATACCAAAGTGCCATCTTTCTCAATAGCCTTAAGTTCATCCCCTCTTTTAAGGTCCGTCCATTCGGCAGTCTTTCTGTTTCTCCTTATGTCTGCATCATCGGACAACGTGAGACTTGCCTTGCCGTCATCTGTATCCATGGTCAGTTTAAGCAAGGCTCCGTCCGTCTTAATTTCAGTAAGCGTACCTGTATAATTTTTTTCGCCGGGGGTTGCCTCTATACTCAATACCTTGTCTCCAGATATTATTGCCTTGATTTTATCATCATGCTCAAGATCGTTAATTGTTGCGGCTTTGCCATCTTTCTTTACCGCGGCGTCCGCCAGATGATACGATGTCCTTATGCCGTTTTTATCCTCTATGGTAATTATGGGGTCGCTACCGTAGAAGACAGAGAATACTGTACCGCTGATCTCGGCAGAAGGTGATCCCGGTGATTTGTTTAATTTTTCATATGAAATCGATAGTATTTTAGCTATTTCCGATCTCTTAAGCTGATTGTCCGGGTTGAATCTCCCACTGTAGTCACCGTCTTTATCAAAAACCCCCTGCTTTGCAGCCACCTTGACATATGCCCGCGCCCAGTCGGGTATGCTCTTACTATCGGTATAACCCAGCGCAGGATCATTTAATCCCTTTGCCTCTGATTCTAATCCCATGGCCCTGACTATATAAACTGCGGCTTCATATCTCAAAAGCTTTGTCTGATTGCCGCCTTTATCTATAAATGTATTTAAATCATTTTGGGTAACCACGCCTTTATCCATGGCATAGGCCACCTCTTTTTCCGCCCAATCCGGTATTCTCGCCTGGTCTAGCATCGGTTTATACTTATTATAGGCTGCATCGACCTCGGCATTATTCCCGGTAGAGCCCATGCTCCTTGCTATAAGTATGACGGATTCAACCTTGCTTATATTATCTTCCGGGCGAAAATATCTTTTATCACCTTGAACCGTGCCCATAATTATTCCCTTGTTGTACATATCAGCTATGTACCGAGCCGCCCAGTGATCATCGTTCACATCGGTAAACGTACCGCTGTCCGCAGGTGCCGCATATACCGCTGAAAGGCTCAGCATAAAAGACAATAAAATTATAAAAAACTTCTCCATAGTCTTTTTCATAGGTGATTTCCCTCCCTTTTGTGTGTAATTATTCTTATATATATATTTCTGTGCCGGTCAGGTAAATCCTTCTAAACCACGAATTTTTATCAAAATGCGACATCATTTGCCTGGATATACCATGCATTATTATATCCACAACATCATCTGCATCCCAATAGTCGTTCTCGGTCAGGCGGGATCTCAAAATGGTGGCCGTAATGCCTAATATCATATGAGCAGTGAGGTCCACATCTTGGCAACGAACCTCTCCCTTACTTACAGCGGATTCAAGCATCTTTATAGTGGCGCCAAGCACATATGTCTTAATCTTCCTAAAATATTCCCAGTTATCTCCGCTTATATCACACGACTGTTTCAAGATCAGACCGGCCAGGTCTTTGTGTTCATTTAATAGCTCATTATGGATAAAAATATATTTCTTCAATCTTTCTTTAAACGGACGGTTCTCGTTATCTATATCCTTCATGAATATTATGTAGACTGTGCACGCATGCTTTATCACCGCCATAAATAGGTCTTTCTTACTTTTGAATTATTCGTATACTGTGCCCTTTCCCAACACCGGCCTGGCCGGAGATGTCCTCCATCCTTGCTCGGTCATAACCGTCCCTGGCAAAAATGCATGCGGCTTGTTACTGTACGGCAACCTGCGCCGCATCGCCCATTCCGCCTGTTTGAGATACGCCAGGCAAGCCGATGTCGGTGGATACGTCATAATTTATTTTGGCAAGGCCAAGCATATGCTGCGCCTTTGCCAGCTCCAGCCGGCACTCCATAATTGACTGCTGGGCGTTTAATACGTCGACCACCGTACCCACACCGTATTTCAGCTTGAGCTGCACTACCCTTAAAGATTCTTTCTCAGCGTCGATATTCTGCTGCAGGACAGACAGAGCGGATGAAGCATTCATGAGATTTATATAGTTTTGCCTTACATCCTGCTCCACCGCATGTTTATCTGATCTTAATTTGGCCTGGCTATTATCTAGTTTTAATTGTCCGTCCTTGTACTGGAAGTTAAAATCTGTGTAATAACTCTCTATCAAATCAAAATCCTGCTCATTTATATCTATGGCCCTCTTGTCTTCCATAATTTCCATGCGTTTTTCCAGTGCGGAGTCGACACCCTTTTCAACGTCTATGTCCGACACATCCGGTACAGTCAAGGAGGTCTCCAGTTTAAACAGCGCATCTGCCGGAAGCCCCATCTGCTTTTTCAGGCTGAGCATATCTTTATTCAGGGAGTTTTGTGTCTGATTAATCTGTGTCTTAACCCCCGTTACCCCTATTTTTGACTGAAGCAGCTCCTCCTTTGTAATCATACCGTTATCAAACTGCACCTGTGCTATACTCTCGCCCTTCTTCGCCAGCTCCAGGCTCTTCTTTAATACATCGTGGTTCTGCCGGTCTTCAAGAATGGCATAATAGTCTTTATCCACCGCTATCTTTATGCCTTCCTCGACCTGTGCCCTGCCATCCTTGAGGTTATTCAATTGGGTCCTTAATTCTTTAGGTGCAATCAAGATCTTCCTGTCCGTATCGTACCTCCCTACTTCGGTACTCGGAGCCTTGTCCATGTTCTTAAAGACCTTGCTGTCGGCTATCTTATCTATATCACTTACACGAAACTTTCTCTTTAACGAATACTCCGTCTGATCAAATGTGTTTTGCAATTTATCTATATTCTGGTCATACTCTTTAAGACCGTCGTTGTTCTTAAGCGCATAATCTTCCGCTTCTTCCAGCGTAAAACTCCTCACGAAACTTTCTTCAGCGGCCAGGCCGACGCCCGGCGCCAACAAAGTGACCGATAAGACAGCACTTATAAGCAGGGCAGCCGCCTTATATTTTTTCCCGCTCTTCGTCATTTACATCGCCTCTTTATTTTTATTTCTATGCAACCTACTCAAGACAAAATTCTCCGCATCATCAAAGTAAGAATATATCGACGGGAGGATTAAAAGTGTCACCAAAGTTGAGAAGGTAAGACCAAAGATAACGGTTATAGCCATCGGCTGCTCCATCTCCGATCCCTCGCCTATTCCCATTGCCAGCGGAATCAGACCAAGTATGGTTGTAAGGGTTGTCATAAGTATAGGACGCAGCCTCGTCGGTCCGCCCTTTATGATGGCCTCGTCTCTTTCCAATCCGTCCCTTCTTCTGAGTGTGTTTATATAATCTATCAAAACAATGCCGTTGTTTACCACTATGCCGCCCAGCATAATAAGTCCTATAAATGCCGGGATGCTAATCGCCTTCCGCGTAATAACCAGGCCGAGTATACCCGTTGATAGCGATATAGGCACAGACATGAGAATGGTAAACGGATGCAGCAGCGACTCAAACTGCGATGCCATTATCATATAGACCAAAATTATGGAAAGAATCAGGACCAGGCCAAGCTGCGAAAACGCCTCATTAAGCTGAGTAGCGCTGCTGCCCAGCTCAGCCGAGTAACCGCCGGGTAACTTAACTCCCTTGATAAGCCTGCTTGCATCCTCGTTCACGCTTCCCTGATCCCTTCCCACTACAGAAGCCGTTACATGAGCCACTCTCGACTGGTCCTGCCTGTCTATCTCGGACGGCCCTGCGCCTACAGAAACATCCGCCACTGTAGCCAGTGGCACCTGGGTCCCGGCAGGTGTCTGTATATACAGTGATTTCAAACCATCTATGCCATTTTGTTCATTCTGCGAAATCCGGACAACCACATCCACATCATTGCCGGACAGTTTATACCTGGTTGCCGTGGTTCCCTTGACCGCACCCTGGACGGCCTGAGCCACCTGGGCTGTCGTAAGGCCGTAACCAGGTGCAACGTCATCTTTCAATCTGATGACATACTCCGGCTCACCTTCACTGAAGCTTGTCTTGACATCACGGGTACCGGAAATAGATTCAACCTTCTCTGCAATCTCATCGCTTATTTCCCGCAGCATATTAAGGTCATCGCCTTTAACATCAATACTTACCCCGGTGCCCATGGCAGAGTCTGCATTTCCTCCCGCCATTGCCATAAGACCGGTGGATACATTTATCTTAACACCCGGCAGTTCCTTTAGTCTGCTCCTTATAACGTCGGCAACCTGGTCTGTCGAGCGTTTCCTCTCCTTTAAAGGCTTAAGGTTTATATTAAAACTCCCTTCATTAGTGCTTCCACCTACGGATAGGTTGGCTGCTCCTACCGAGCCCATACTTAAATAGGTGGTGCCTATCTCGGGTATATCCTTGATCTTGCCATATATCTCCTTCATGGTCTTATCTGTCGTTTCTATATTTGTACCCTTGGGCAGGGCCGCATTGATGGAGAGCTGTCCCTGGTCCATATTCGGTATGAGCTCGCTGCCCACCATCGGAACGGAGAGCATTGTAAGGCCGAGGGCCAGCACTCCGACAAGCACCGTGATAAACCTGTGCTTTAATGAAGATGCCAGCAGATTGCCATATGATTCCGTTATCCTGTCAATCATGCCACCCAGCCAGTCTGAGATTTTATTAAATATATTCTTTTTCTTTGGTTTTCCTTTCTTTACGCTCAACAACTGATATGACAGCATGGGTATGATTGTCACTGCCACCACCAGTGATGTAAGCAGCGAGAATGTAACCGTAAGGGCCAGTTCCTTGAATATCTGAGATGCGATTCCCTGTACAAATATTATCGGCAGGAAAACAGCCACCGTAGTCAATGTAGAACCGCTTATGGCCAGGCCGACTTCCTTTGTCCCTTCACTGGCGGATTCAAACCTGCCGTGGCCTTCCTGCTGATATCTGAATATATTGTCAAGTACCACTATGGAGTTATCTACAAGCATGCCAACACCCAAGGCCAGGCCGCCCAGTGAAATAAGATTGAGCGTCATGCCGGAAAAATACATAAGCACAAAGGTCGCTACAATCGATACTGGTATGGATATTGCTATGATCAATGTAGCCCGGATATTCCTCAGAAACAGGCACAAAATAATAATAGCAAATATCCCGCCCAATACCGCACTGCTCACCACATTTTGTATTGATATATTTATAAACTGGGAGCTGTCCATTACCTTTACCAGATGGATATCGGGATACTGCTGTGACATACTGTCAATCTCCTTATTTATATCCCGCGCCACAACGACCGTATTGGCATCCGATGCCTTTTGCACTATTATGCCCATGCCCGGTTTTCCGTTCATATAGGTAAGCGAACTTACATCCGCATAGTCGTCGGTAATCTCCCCCAGGTCCTTTAAATGCACCATGCCTCCTGCCGGCAACATTATGGAGGTATTCTTTATCTGCTCTACCGAGTTATACTCACCCTCCGTCCTTACCGTTATGTCCTGGCTGCTGCTTTTTATAGAGCCGCCGGGCATGTTAAGGTTTTGCGCTGCCAGTATATTGGAAACCTGACTCACAGAAAGACCGTATGTATTCAATTTGCCCTGGTCAAGATCAACCGTTATCTGACTTGTCCTCCCACCGGAAACCGTCACACTGGCAACACCCGCCACCTTTTCTATATCCGGCTTTATATCATTCACCGCTCTGTCCGTTAAGGCCACGCTGTCCATATCCCCCGATATGCTCATCATCATGACCGGCATCATCGAAGGATCCAGCTTGGTAACCATAGGTGTGCCCACATCATCTGGAAACACGGATTTTATCATATCCAGCCTTTCCCTTATCTGCGCTGTAGCGGTATCCATATCGGTGCCTTCATTAAAACTCAAAATGACCATGGATGTACCTTCCTGTGATATGGACTGCACATTATCCACATTATTCACACTGGAAAGTGCGCTCTCCAGGTTCTTAGTCACTACGCTTTCGACCTCTTCCGGCCCGGCGCCGCTATATGTTGTAACAACGGCCGCCACTGGTAGGTTGATATCCGGCAGCAGATCCAGAGGTATCATCGTAACCGACACGACACCCAGCAGTATGACAACGAATATACACATCCAGGTGGTTACGGGATGCCTTATTGATAAGTCAACTATCCCCATCAGTTGCTCCCTCCGTTTTCTGTACGGAGTTTTTCTCCGCCGCTTAACAGATTCTGACCTTTCACTATAACCTCATCCCCTGCTTTTATACCGGAGATGATTTCTAAATTTTTGTCATCGCTTATACCTGTTTTTACCACGTGTCTCACGGCCTTGCCATCCTTTACGGTAAATACGGTGTTAACCATGTTCTGTACCGTTACCGCCTCTTTGGGTAGCATAACCACGCCCACCCTTGCGTTATTAGGAAGCTTGACAACTACAGACATTCCGGCCTTAAACCTGCCTTCTTTATTAGCAATACGAATGCCCACGGGAAAAAGGCCCGTCTGCTGGTTGGCTACTGGGGCTATGGTATCCACCACTCCGTCCACGGCTTTATCCTCTCCCCCTACAGTCACACTTACCTTATCGCCGGTTTTTACCTTATTCAGCAAATCTTCCGTAAGGCTCACCTCCGCCAGCATATTTGAATTATCCATTATAGTAAACGGCGGCATTGTTGCCGCAATCATTTCTCCGGGATTTATATTCCTTGCTGCCACCACTCCGCTTATAGGTGAAGTGACGGTAGTATTTTTAAGTGCTGTTTTGGATGAATTATATCCCTCCGCCGCCTGTGCCAGCTGTGCCTTATAAAGCTTTACCATGTCGGGCGACGCCGCCAGCTTAGCCTGCTCATACTGCTGCTGGGTCACCGCACCCTCATTGTAAAGCTGCTTATACCTGGCCATGTCCGCCTCCGCCTGCTTATATTTTTGCATATTCAGCGAATAATTAGCCTGCGCCATGTCTAAAGCAGCCTGGGCGCTTTTTATTTGGTTTTGTATATCACTGTCATCCATCTTTAAAAGAACATCCCCTGCATGTACGTTGTCACCCACATCAAAATTGACTTTCTTGACCCTTCCCTGCATCTTTGGTGCAACGTTTACTGTTTTGTTGGGCTTGAGCTTGCCTATGAGGCTGCTCATCTCGATTATATTGCCCGTAGCAGCCTTCGCCGTCGTTACAGTAACAGCCGGTTTTGGAGCAGGCCCTTGAGTCTCTTTTGCCGTATTGCCGCAACCACTCAGCAAAACAGTCATACCCAGTAATATTGATATACCAAATGCCGTATATTTTTTTAACACATCAGTTCCCCCTGTCTTTGACCGAACGGTCAGTCTAAATCAAGTATAATTGCAGACCGGTAATAAATCAACTTGCCTTTTGAATATTCATCCGCTCCCGCAAAAAGGACTCTGCAAATATGTGTCGAATATCACAGATAAGATTAAATAAATCCGTTGGAGATGTGTAATATTCCCCAAGAAGAGCACGAAACAGTACGAAAAGGCATTATATACCTTATGACGAATTTCGATGTGCTTTTAAACTCAATGAAAAAAGTGGAAAAGGATTGTTTAACGTCGCTTATGCACTTTGCGGTGCTATCACAAACTTAAGCGAGGACAAAAAGCATGGATGAAAAACTCATAGGCATTTCACCGCGGTCATCACGTAAATATGAGGTAACCGCCTGTGACGAAGAGATCATGTCCTGGGCGGAGAACCTCTCCGGCTAATTAAAGCGGGGTTACCTCTGATACCTTGCTTATGCCGTGATCTATGGATACCATATAACTTTTCCCGGCCGCCTGGGCCAGGTGCTGGTTATGGCTTACCATTATAACCTGAAAGTCTCCCTGCCCGGTAAGGTAACTCAAAAAGTTTGCCACATTGGGAGCAAACTCCTCCGATACTTGCTTAGCCGGTTCATCCAATATAAGCACGCCATGCCCTTGCATCATGGCAATCCGTAGCGCCAGCGAAATGACGTCGACCACACCGCCGCCCCTGGCATCCTGCGGCCTGGTCTTTACAAGTTCCTGCCCACCGTATTTTGATTCCACATAAAACTCCGCCTGTGGTCCCGAGGCATAGTCCTCCAATTCTATTACAAACCTGAGGTCGTTTTCAAAGACATACTGGAGTGCCTGGGTAACCTGGTACTCCATATCACCTTTAGTCTGTTCCCGGGCATACTGTGCAGTCATCTCCAGGAGTTTTTTCACTTCCGCCAGTAATTCCTTTTTGCCCACTATTTTCTTTAAACTTTCCTTGTACTGCTTAAGTGTACCCTCCAGCTGGTCTCTCTGTCCCTTACGCCTGTAATATATCTGTTCCAGCCGCGATATCGTTTGTCCCAACTCGTCCATATACTATCCCTCCAGTACATCCCACGGTATCATTGAATTAAGCTCATCCAGTTTGGAATTAAGTTGCTCTTCCAGCTTTTGTATTTCTTCTTCCAGGTCCTCGGGGTTTACACCAAGATCTTTTATCTCTGATATCAGCTCCTCCTTTTGTCTAGTAAGCATTTCTATCTCCGTCTGGGCCTTAACCCTTTTGTTTTCCGCGTCCTTTATCGCCTTTTTGAGCGTTGATATCTCTCTTTCATAATCTTTCATATCCATTCCCCCTTTCACTTAAGCTCTTCTATAATGGACTCTGCGGTATGATCGTCTATCGGGCTTCCGCAGACCGGGCATCTTCCCAAATTCTTTAAGATTTCACTATATCTTAACAGATGTCTTTCCTTTTCATTCTGAGCTTTTTCATATTTCAACCGTACATTTTTGGCATACTTCTCCAAGTTGTTCATTTTATCGAGGCAATCTCTAAGCCGAGACAGCTTAGGTACGATCACCTGTATTTCATCTAACCGCTTGCTGCATTCCTCGCTTACCTTTAATCCCATAAGCCCAGTTTTACATTTTGCCAGAGAGGCATCTAGGTTTTTAAGCTTTGTATCGCAGTCCCTCATACGATTAAGATTGTGGCACAGAGCATCCAATCCATCAATCTCCTTGGACACCTCTTCCATGCCCCCGGTATTTTCCAGCAACGCAGCGGATATGCCGGCTTTATGTTTAATAACTTTAAGCCGTGCATTATTCCTGCTCAATGTGACATACTTTGTGTATACTTCACTCAAGTCCGAAATTTCATTTTCCGGAAGTTCTGCAAGAGTGTTCACCAGCTGCCTGTCCTTATCTATTCGTTTTTCTATCCGAGAAAGCTTTTCTGATGATAGCCTGAGTTTGTCAAGCTTATCTTTAAGCTGCTGAATGCCACTATATGCATCCTTTATTTCTGGAAGAATCTTCTCTAATTGGTCAAGGTCAGCGAAGTTTTCCAGCTCACCGGTTATGCGTGAGACATTCTCCTCTTTAATTCTCTCCTCGGCCGATTTCTGCTTTATCTCCAGGGACACATCCCTTATGGCCTTATCTATAATGTTGACCCCGCTTAAATAACCTATGGTTTTAGCCTTGACCGGCTTGCTCTGTGAAAGCAGAAAAGGTCCGTCCAGCTGTTCGCTTAAGGATAGCCTTAAGGACAAATTATCGTCCAGCTTTATGGACTTTATTCCGTGGGCATCCAAGATCTCCCGGGGAACACCTCTTCCAAAGGACTCAAAGACATACTCGTTTTCTCCCTGCCTGAGTATGTATCTGTTTTTCTTTCCCCTCTCCCTGATGATTATTGTACCATTATCCAAGGTTAGGGTGACCCTGGCACCGTCTGTACCCACTCTTATAAAGTCATCCCCCTGCGGTTCGTTAAAGAGAACCCACTTAAGCGCCCTTATTATAGCGGACTTTCCCTGATCAGAAGCACCCACGATTACAGTGAAATTATCATCAAAGTCTATAGTAGTGTGTTCATGGGACTGGAAATTCTCCAGGGTAAGACTTTTAAACTTCTTCATTGCCGCCACCTCCCGATTCATCCGCCAGTGCAATCCTTCTGAGTGCCTCATGTTTTACATTATCGTCTATATCCTTGTTGTCGGCTATTTCATTTATTATTTCCTTTATATTGATCGGTTTTCCCATGCCTGAGGCCCTTATCTCCCTTGCAAATTCCTCCAGCTTTTCTCTGTGCATGCGTGTTGCCTCCACCGTCGTCCTGTCCAGGACCTCCTCGCCCTTCTTAGCTACCTTGAGCCTGCGCTTTTCTATATTGATTTCCCCTGCAATGTCTATTATCACAACCTGCGGCATCCTTCTCATTTCAGAGAGATGGTTGGTTATCCTGGCCAGGCCGCCGGGATTTAAAATATATCTGCCGCCCTCGTTCACATCCTTAAAACCGGCATGATTGTGCCCGGCCAGGGTTATGTCCGCCTTCGTGTCTGACAAAGCATCTATAGCGGTGTACCTAACCCCCTCGAACATCTTTGTGTCGGTAAGGAAACCATGAACCATGTGTATGGCTACATCCGCCTGCTTGTCATTCACTATATAACCCTCACCCGAACCGTCGTCCAGGTTGTATATGAATTCCTGCCCGGTAAGCTGTACCCGGCAGCCGCCTTCGTCCAGCATGATCTTCCTGCCGGGACGTATCAGGTTTACAATACCTATGGAGCTTAAAAAGCCTATCATTGTCCTGCCCAGAGTGTCCGGATTATGTCCGTACATGTCGTGATTTCCCGCCACCGCATATATGGGAACATCCATATCCTTAAGATCCTTGACAAAGCGGGTGGCCACCGATATGGAGGGCATGGGGCTGTCAAAGAG
>DHDL01000010.1:112675-112980 GCA_002399345.1 Thermoanaerobacterales bacterium UBA4877 | reverse complement strand
CTCACCTCCGTTATCATTTCGCCCAGGGGTGTCTTCTCTTTTTTGGCCTGGCCGCCGGCCACCAGTTCCTCCGCCGCTTTAAGTATATCCTCTCTCGTAACCGATATGCCGGTCTCCTCCTTGGCCCTTTCCATAACCGACCTTAGGTTGCCCAGATACACTGGTGTCTCGCTCAATACAATCTTCTTTAAAAGATTATCCTCAGTCTCATAGTCTTTCTCCAGCTCCTCGAAAGGGTTTATAGAATGAGGGCTTACCGTCTTGGCCGTCCTTATTCTCACTGCATTCGTCCTGCCAGTGATAGC
>DHDL01000010.1:104582-112485 GCA_002399345.1 Thermoanaerobacterales bacterium UBA4877 | reverse complement strand
ATGTCCGTTTCTTCCTTTATGGTAGCTATATCCACCGACCTTACCGTTCTGAATATGATCTTGGTACTCAACTGGGCGGTCACCGTATCATCCAGAAGAGCGGGACGCTGGGTAGCCAGCATGAGAAACACCCCGTATTTCCTGCCTTCCTGTGCTATCTCACGCATTACGTCCTTGGAAGGAGACTGGGAAGACCGAGGTGCAAAATTATGCGCCTCGTCGGTTGCCACGACAAACGGCGGAAACTTCTCCGCTTTTTCACCTGAAAACTCACTGTCCCTGTAGTCCCTACGCCGGGTGTAGAGATTCTTTATGAGATAGGAAGCAAACACCGTCAACACCCACAGTGAAGACCCCCTTATAATACATGTCTTCCTGCGGTTTATTGCCTTAAGTATCGGCTGTATATTAAACCGGAACATGTTTTCCCTTGCCACATTATTAAGCCGCCAGAGTATAGCCTTTACGGTTCCGGAATAAGGCACGGCATTACCGTAAGCGTCAAGAAGTCCCAGGTATCCGGCATACTTCCCGTGGTCTTCCGTATCATCCTTCATATTGCGAAATATCCTGTCCTTGCCTATGTCCAAGGCGTCGGCCAGGTCTATAAGCCTATCCCTGAATGTGGTGAAGGTATCCCTATTCTTATAGAGTGTACGAGCCGCATTCTCCATGGATTCCGAAATGCTGCCCCCCGAAGCCCTAAGGATATTTATAAGATCCTCCTGGGTGAGCTCCGTGAAGTCGATTCCAATATCCTTTCCTGCAGTGAAGATCTCATAGCAGTCGCTGAAGTCCTCCGCAAAATCATCGGGTATCCCCTGCATGGGATCATCAAACTCCATCTCAAAATGAGGGTCAAAAACCACGGTGGGTATTTTCTTTTTCATCAGTTCCTCCAATATCACCCTGAGACCGAAGGACTTGCCTGAACCCGAACCCCCGAATATGCCAATGTGCGGATACTCACTCATGGCCTTGTAATCAAATATAAATGGCACCCCATTTTGCGGTAGTATTCCCCTGTCCTTTTCATAGAGATATGCAATATTCTTAAGCTCCGCCGGCATACCCTCCGAGACCTCTTCCGTACCCATAATGGTGCCCAGGGTAAGACCTTCTGAGGGATTTTTCTTCACCAAAAGCTCCCTTATTTCTTCAAATTCCGGTAATCTTACACTGCTTCCTACCTCCACCGGGGAGGTCAGCATATCCAGTATCCTTACCTTGGCCATGTGAATGGACTCGTCCTCTATGGAAAAGCCCACCTGCCTCATAAAATCCAGGGTATCCTTGTCAACAAAACCGCTTCTCTCACCTGCCATGGGTATGTATCTGTTAAAGGAAGCCGTTCCCACAACCTCTCCCTTTATATCACCGTGTTTGTTATCCTCAACGATCAGCAGCTCATTTACATTAAATCTCCTGTCCTTGGATGCCACATACACCAATTGTTCCGTCGTTGAACCCACCAACTGCATCATAACATAACCCTCCTGTCTCTCTGGGGTCGGAAAAGCCCTTCCTTTATATCGCTGTCCAAAAAGGAGTCCACCATCACTTTAACTTCTTCGGAGTTTATCTTAGCTTCACCATCCACTATATCCAATATAAGCGGTATGCCGCGGCTTGATGCCGGTGTAAGTGACATAAGAAAATTCACCGTATCCAGAGCGGACTCCCTGTCCTCCTCCAAAAAGTCGTATGCAACAGGATTAGGATGAAGACAAGGTCGGGCAAAGGCCGTATACAACCCCTTCTTAAACTGTGCGTTACCCTTAAGCTTTAATATCTCATAGGGCTCAAGTGCACCAAAGAGCAGCTCTCTGTCATCCTCCACTGGAAAACCAAAGCTGCCCCTAAGCCGCCGCGCCATATCAAAGGTACCTATCTCCTCGATGACGCCCACACTGACTATTCCTTTTTCTCTGCAAAGCCGTATGTAACTATCAAACACGTCTTTCGCCTTTTCTAAGTATCTTAAAAAGCCGCCGTCGAAGATCACAAGAGAGGGTGAAAATTGTCTTATGCCTTCTATGGCCACCTCGACCTCCATCTCCGCCATTTTCCTGTCCCTTATTTCTTTCATTGCTTCCTCATTGTCATCATCTTCGTTATAGCTATCCATATCAAGTATAGGCGTATATATATCACTTAACGAAATCCGCCTGTTACCGGCAGAAAAAAGAGACAGCGATCTGAAAAAATTAATTATATAAGGAAATGATGATCCGTATGAATTGAGTGAACCATCCACGGCAAGAACTGTTTTTATCCAGTCAGGCTTTTGTTTGCGGCTCTTCTTTATAATGTCACCCAGTTTATCCTCAATGGCCGCCCTCACGTCACCGGGCGATGCACCGGTATCCCTTTTTTCCCGCAACACACTGTTTACCTTCTTTAGGCTTTCTTTAAGGTCGCTTTCCATAAATCATCACACCTTATAAAAGTTATTCTAATACAGATTATATCACAAGCTGCTAAAGCTGTAGGACAATATGCCATAAAATTAAATCACCCAGCAAAGGGTGACATTAATCTTATTTAGCTTTATCTTTAAGCAATTGTATTGCTGTACCCAGTACCATATCCTTGGGCTGCGGGTTAGCCAACCTGCCCATATCGCTCGACATATTGATATACGTGTAGTTATCAAAAATCCCGGTTGACGGGAGGCCGTGCCGCGTCTGGAAATGCTTTAAATCCCTTTCCGTATCCTTACCAAACGTCCCGTTTGGCTTATATTTGCTGTATCCAAGCAGTTTAAGCCGCTGCTGTATTGCAAACACCTGCAGATTTACACTCCCCCTCTTTATAACAAGATTCTTTTTTATAGGTGCTAAATTAGTTAGGTCCGCTGCGGCCACACTGTTATTGGCAAGCGCAACATCCGGTATAATGCCGATGCCATCTATAAATCGTCCTTTTGGTGTGGCATATTTGGCTACGGTAATCTTAAACCCACTACCGTCCTCCAGGGGTACCAGTGCCTGTACGGAGCCCTTGCCATAAGACTTGCCACCTATAATTATCCCCACTCCCGTATCCTGGATAGCCCCAGCCAGTATTTCCGCCGCGCTAGCGGTATCCCCGTCTATAATCACGGCCAGATTAAACTCTGGCTTCTCCAGGTCGGATTCATATATATCCGGCGGGGCATTTTTATAATGAATTTCCACAATCGGTCCCTTGGGCACAAAATGCTGTGCAACATCGATGGTTTCAGGTATCAGGCCTCCCGGATTGCCCCTGAGGTCAAGGGCGACGGACTTTATACCCTTTCCCCGCATAAAATCCAGAGCAGGTATAAGGTTTTCTTCCGTACTGTCCGTAAACTGAATTATCTTTATATAACCGATACCATTTTCTGCACTGTACTTTATCGGGTTTAACTTTATCTCACCCCGCACCACATCTATGAAAGATACGTTACCCGTTTGCTTTCGTTTTATACCTATCCGCACCGAACTACCGCTTTCCCCTTTTAAGAGGTTTAATACCTCGCCTGCGGCCAGGCCGCTTACATCCTTACCATCCACAGATATTATAACATCCCCCGCCTTGATCCCTGCCACATCCGCCGGTCCGCCCGGCTCCGCCGCCGTAACCGTCATATGCCCGTCAATTAGAGAGATACCCAGTCCTACCCCATTGTATCCGCCGCTAGTCTGTTCTTCAAATTCCTCAATCTCCGCCGGGGTAAAATAATCGCTGTAAGGATCGACAGCATGAAACATACCCTTCAGTGCACCCTTAATAAGCTTGTCTTCCGTAACATTCCTTACTGTAGACGACATTATAAACTGCATCACATAGTCTATCATATCGGAATCATAGGTCATCTCCGCGCATACGCTTCCGGGTACAATAAACATAGCCGCAAGCACAACAAAAGATATAATCCTTTTATATCTCAATGGCCATGGCCCTCCCCCCTGCACGTTTTATTTCCTTAATTATATCATCATATGAGCACATTAGATATATAACAACATAAAAATAACCGGGTTTACCCGGTTAAAATTAAAACTCTTCTATTTATTGTAGAAATCCATAACATACATCTTTGTGGTATCAGGTAAATTTTCGGGGTTTATGTCAAACTCATCGGTTTTTAATTCCTCTCCCCCGCCGTAAGCCCTGACAAACTGGCTCACCGGCTTAATCGGCATATCCCCGGAGGTCGTCTCCACGGCGTAGTGCATCGGTATAACAATCCTGGGGCTGACTCTTCGTATCTCTTCCGCCATCCGATCCGGTTCCAATGTAAAGAATCCTCCCACCGGCGCAAACAAAACATCTGCACCCTTTATCTTCTCCAGGACATCATCTCTCAACCGTTCACCCAGGTCACCCAGGTGACACAACCGTATGCCGTCTATATCCATGCAGAATATTATGCTCTTGCCTCTCCTGCTGCCACCCGCGCTGTCATGGTTTACCTCATACCCTTTTATCCCGATACCCTTTACGTCATGTTCACCCGGAGTGTCTACAACAGCAGCTCCCGGCTTTACAGCCTTAAGATAGTTATGATCAGAGTGCTGATGAGATACTGTAACTATATCCGCCGTAAGCCGCGGAAGATCATACCCCACATACGGGTCATAGGGATCGGTCACAACAGTGACGTCCTTGCCCTTAAAAGCAAAACATGAATGCCCATAATACTTGATTTTCACAGCTTAACACCTCCATACATATTATATACCTACCACCTATGGTGAAACATATCATTTTTTGTAGACTATAGACTGATTTTGTCTACTATGCTAAAATGTTGTACAGGAAAGGAGGCATTGAATGAAGAAATTATCTTTTTGTGCATTAGTCTTACATAGTTTTTATTATATTATACAACACACACCAAACGGATAAGAATGCTAGATGTCTCGGTTTTAAATAAATTGGGGGATTAACCAGAGAGATTAATAAAAAATATCATTGGGGAGGACATCAAAATGTCTGGGAAGCATTATAAAAAGAGAAAATTATCCGAAAAAATAGCCATCACAATTGTTATACTCGCAGTCTTAGTCGCTACAACCGCTTTAACCTATGCTTACGTTATAAAAGATAATATGGCAAATGGACCTGGAAAAAGCAATGTAAAACAGACCGGATGGGCCCCGGAAAACAGCGGTACTAATAACGGCAAGTCAGGTGGCAGTATCAATAATGAGCAAGGTAAAAACACAAGCGACGGCGGGTCTGGCAAAGAAAAGCAAAAGACACGGCAAGATATTGCAGAAAAAAAATTGCAGAAGCTCATATCCAATATGTCACTCAAAGAAAAAGTAGGTCAAATGATCATAGTAGGTTTTGAAGGATACGATGCAAATCCAAAGGTATCATCCATGATAAAAGATAATCATGTCGGCGGTATTATACTCTACAATAGAAATATAAAAGATGATAAACAGCTTGTCACACTCAATAATAAGCTGAAAACACTTAATAAAGATAATAAACTGCCAGTTTTTATATCGGCGGATCATGAGGGAGGCAGAATAACTCGCCTGCCATCCAAAGCAACTGTCTTTCCATCCAATCTTACAATAGGCAAAAAAGATTCACCCAAACTGTCCCGAGAAATCGGTTCGGTACTAGGAAGTGAAATGAAAGCCTATGGATTTAACCTTGATTTTGCACCTGTTGCGGATATATACAGCAATCCTAAAAACACCGTGATAGGTGACAGGTCTTTCGGCACGGACTACCAAACGGTAAGCCGGCTTTCTGCCGCTACCATGAAAGGTATAAAATCATCAGGGGTCGAGCCGGTAGTAAAACATTTTCCCGGCCACGGCGATACCGATGTAGATTCTCACGAAGATATGCCGGTATTATATAAAAGTATCAATGAGCTCAAGTCATTTGAACTTAAACCCTTTGAAAATGCAGTAAATCAAGGTGCGGACATGATGATGGTTTCACATATTAAGCTACCCAAAATAGATAAAACAGGCCGCCCGGCATCACTATCGCATGAGGTCACCACCGATATTTTGCGCAATGATATGGGCTTTAATGGGGTAATCATCACCGATGACCTGGAGATGGGGGCCATATCCAAATACTACGGTACGGGTGACGCAGCCGTAAAAGCCATACGGGCAGGTTCGGATATGGTACTTGTTTGCCATACCTATGAAAGCCAGTCCAAAACCATTGACGCCATAACGGAAGCCGTTAAAAACGGTCAGATAAGTGAAAAGCGCATAGACGAATCGGTAAAACGCATTGCAATGCTAAAACAAAAGTACAATCTGTCGGATGAACCCGCTAGTATGAAAAATGTCGATAAATATGTGGGAAATGCCGAACACAAAAGCATAGCGGCGAGAGCGGCGGTAAGATAATAAAAAAGAAGGCCACAGCAGGCGTCCAGTCTGAATATGGCCTTTTTATTTTACATCTTTTGTGGAGCATTGACTCCCAATATACCCAGTGCATTGGCCAAAACCTTGCGCGTGCTGTCTATTAGCAACAGCCTGGCCTTCATGACCTGCTCGTCTACACCAATAACCCGGCATTCAGTATAAAACGAATGGAAAAGAGATGCAAGATCGGTGGCATAATGGGTTATCCTGTAAGGCTCCAGCCGCGAGGCGGCCAGGCCTATTTCCTCCGGATAGCTCGCCAGCTTTTCCAAAAGCGCATACTCCTCGTCCTTTTTTAGATAGGACAAATCTGTATCCTTAAGGTCCGGTACCTTGATGTCAATGGAAGAGGCATTTCTCAAAATGCTGCATATTCGTGCGTGGGCATACTGCACATAGAATACCGGGTTTTCATTACTCTCCTTTATGGCAAGGTCCATATCAAATTCAAACTGCGAATCGGCAGATCTCATATTAAATAAAAACCTCACGGCATCTTTTCCCACGGCATCGACCAGGTCGCGTAAGGTAACCATGTTGCCCGTTCTCTTTGACATCCTGGTAAACTGCCCGCCCATCTTAAGCCTAACCAGCTGCATGATTAATACGTTGAGCCGCCCCGGGTCTATCCCCAGTGCCCTCATTGCCGCCTTCATCCTGTCTACATGGCCAGCATGGTCCGCTCCCCATATGTCGATAACCGTGTCAAATCCTCTTTTTATGAACTTGTTCCTGTGATAGGCAATATCGGAGGTAAAATAGGTGGGAATACCGTTCGCCCTCACCAGCACCTCATCCTTGTTACAACCGAAATCGGTAGCCTTAAACCACAGCGCACCGCCACTTTCATATGTGTAACCCTTCTTCTTGAAGAGGTTTATCACATCGGCCACTTCTCCGCTCTTATGGAGCGTGCTCTCCCGGAACCAGACATCATACTGGACTCCATAGGCGTTTAGATCCTTTTTCATCCTATCTATATTTCTCTCCAGCGCCCACTTACGAAGCATAACCTGCCTTTCCCTGGAGTCCATATTAAGGCAGGAGTCGCCGTATTCCTGCGTGTATTCTTTCATCAGCTCTATGAGGTCCTTACCGTGATAACCCTCCTCCGGCACCTCGGACTCCTTGCCGAATAGCTGCAGATATCTTGCTTCCAGCGAAACGCCGAATTTTTCTATTTGATTACCGGCGTCGTTTATGTAAAACTCCTTCTCCACATAGTATCCCGCTCTCTTGAGTATAGACGCCAATACGTCTCCTATGGCTCCTCCCCTGGCATTTCCCAGATGCATGGGACCGGTGGGGTTGGCCGAAACAAACTCTATCTGTACCCTGCGCCCCGCGCCTGCATCAATGTTGCCGAAGTCGCTTCCCATCTCATCGATCTCCGAAAGTACATTATGCAGACGGGCCTTATCCAGCTTGAAATTTATAAAGCCCGGGCCGGCTACCTCTATGGAAGTAACATACTTGGATTCGGGAAAATTCGACTTTATAAGTTCGGCCAGTTCCCTCGG
>DHDL01000010.1:102795-104337 GCA_002399345.1 Thermoanaerobacterales bacterium UBA4877 | reverse complement strand
GCCTGTTTTATGCCGTTCTTTATTTCATCCTGTATTGTAAAAATACTGTACATCAGTTAATTAACCTCCCTAACAATCATTTTCAGTTCATTGGTACCTATGTATTTGTCATCCAGTAAAAGATGGTAGCTCATATCCAACTCCCCGCCGGTAGTGCGCAAGTCCATATGCATATTCTTACCGATTATACCAAGGTCCGATACACCGCTCTCGGTCATATACGGGGTTATATGTTTTTTATCCTTTTCAAACACCATCCTGCTGTTATATCTGCCGTTATTAAATATATCTACCCTGTCCTTTTGTATCTTCAAGGTGGTTGTCATATCGCTGTCATTTTTATAAACGATGTAGCAGTCATCTATGTTTTTAAAAATCTCCGCTTCTGTAGCAAGTTCTACTGTTTCTGCACCATTGGGTGAGATCTGGGTGCCTGTTGCCCTTACCCACGCCTTTGTCACTTAATCTCCCCCTTTATCTTTTTTATAATTAAATTATGACACCTCGAGTATCCTGCAATAGTTTTTCATTGTTAAACTAATATTTTTGCATTTATATGTAATAAATATACACTATCTGTGATATATTATAATTATAAACTAGTTTGGAGGTATTAAAATTATGTTGTCACCTGAATATTATACCCATTATGGACAAATTGAGCAACAGTTAAGGGAAAGGGAAAGATTTTTCGGCTGTGAGTATTGCGGTTATTCGGTCCAACCTTCCTCTGCAGGGATGAAATGTACATGCTGCCTTAAATACAAAAGAAAAAACAGGGCGAGTACCCTGCAAAATTTATAAAGTAATCAACGTACCTGCTCTCCCTTCCATGGCCTCCTCCGCCTTACCCAGGGAAGTGATTATCACCCGCCGGCCCGGCCGTGACTTAGCAAATTTCACTGCGGCCTGTATCTTGGGAAGCATAGACCCGGGTGCAAACTGCCCCTCTCCTATAAACTCTCCACATTCACTCACCGTCATAAAATCCAGGTCTCGCTGACCCGGTTTCTTATAATTAATCGAGACTTTTTCCACCGTGGTGAGTGTCATAAGTACATCCGCATCTACCAGTTCAGCCAGCTTCTCGGTGGCCAGGTCCTTGTCTATGACCGCCGCCACTCCCTTAAGGCCGCCCTTTTCTTGTACCACCGGCACACCGCCGCCTCCGCATGAAATCACCACATGCCCAGCCTCGATGAGCGTCCTTATTATGGCGTCTTCCACTATCCTCAACGGCCGGGGGGAGGGTACCATCCTCCTGTATCCCCTGCCTGCATCCTCCTTCATTACGTAACCTCTCTCCGCGGCCAGTCTTCGGGCCTGCTCTTCAGTATAAAATGATCCGATGGGTTTGGAAGGATTCTTAAAAGCCGGATCATCCATGTCCACAACCACCTGTGTAATGACGGTCGCTACGGATTTATTAACGCCGTTTCTTGCCATCTCGTCACTGATGGCCTGCTGGAGATGATAACCGATGTAGCCCTGGCTCATGCTTCCACATTCCGGCAGAGGCATGGCATCAAATTCTCCTGATTT
>DHDL01000010.1:101664-102545 GCA_002399345.1 Thermoanaerobacterales bacterium UBA4877 | reverse complement strand
GCCGATACATCCTTAGGATCAGCCTGGAGGGCGTTGCCCCCCAAAGCCACTACTATCCTCGACATGACCCATCCCTCCCGATCCTTTTATGATACAGTGGCAACCATGATAGCTTTTATTGTATGCATCCTATTTTCCGCCTCATCAAACACCTTGGAGTACTTACTCTCAAAGACCTCATCGGTGACCTCCATCTCGCCTATATCCTTGGACATAACAGTATCCCTGTTATGGAAGGCGGGCAGGCAATGCAAGAAAATAACGTCCTCCTTGCCAGTGTCCCTTATGAGATCCATATTCACTTGATAAGGGCTTAAGAGCTCTATCCTATCTTTCATCTTGCTTTCTTCGCCCATGGAGGCCCATACATCGGTATATATGGCATCCGCACCCTTTACAGCCTGCGCCGGGTCTTCACACAACTCTATGGTAGCTCCCGTTTCCACGGCTATTTTTTTGGCCTGGCCCACAACGGACTCCTGTGGCCACAACCCACTCGGTGCGCCTGCGGAAAAATGCATCCCCATAAGTGCACAGCCCATCATAAGGGAGTTGCCTACGTTATTTCTGGCGTCGCCCATGTATGTAAGTTTTAAACCTTTAATATATCCGAAGTGTTCCCTGCAGGTGAGAAGATCGGCTAAAACCTGCGTGGGATGCGCATAATCCGTGAGACCGTTCCACACGGGTAGCCCGGAGAATTTAGCCAAATCCTCCACTGTCTGCTGTTTGAATCCCCTGAACTCTATACCGTCAAACATCCTTCCCAGCACCCTTGCCGTATCCGCCACAGTCTCCTTCTTGCCCAGCTGAATATCGTCCTTGCCCAAATACTCAGGATGGGCACCCTCATCCACACAGGCAACCGTAAATGCACACCT
>DHDL01000010.1:77370-101468 GCA_002399345.1 Thermoanaerobacterales bacterium UBA4877 | reverse complement strand
TTCTTTTTGTTCTTGAGAGCGTCAGCCAGGTCTAGAAGGTATTCCATCTCTTGCACAGTAAGTTGACCAATGGTAAGCAATGATTTGCCTTTCATGTTTATCGGCATTATAATCCTCCTCCATGATATAATTTATATTTAATCTCAATATAACCCTACCACAATAGCGGCTCCCTCAAAAGAGGCATACTCATACAGCGCGGGCCTCCCCGGCCCCGGGAGAGTTCGGAACTGGGTATGATAATTACCTTTACTCCATTTTTCTCAAGTTCATTGTTGGTAACATAATTCCTATCATAGGTCACGACAACACCGGGAGCAATCGCCAGTGTATTGGACCCGTCGTTCCACTGCTCCCTGCCTGCGGCTATCATATCCCCATTACCGCACTCTATAAGCTTTATGGATGGTAGATCCAGTGTCTGTTTAAGTATATCGGCTATCGGCATCGCCTTATGCTCAATATTTAATATTTTGCCCTCTCCTCCGGAAACCTCATATATGCTGAGCGGTCCCTCTACACCCGGGTGTATGGTGAACTTGTCGTAATCCACCATTGTAAACACCGTATCCAGATGCATAAAAGCCCTGATCTTAGGTATCTCGAACACCAATACCTTTTCAAAATCCGAATCTGCAAACAGGTTTTTAGCCATTATCTCAATAGCTTGCGGCTGTGTTCTCTGGCTGCATCCTATCGCCACCGTCTTGTTATTTAGTACAAGTATATCTCCCCCTTCAATGCTGAATGGGTAAGAACGATCATACCAAATATTGGGGTTCCCTGCTTTAAACAGAGGATGGTACCTTGATATGTATTCTATAAAAAGGCTCTCCCTCTTTCTGGCTGCGGTATACATCCTGTTAATAGCAATACCCTTGCCGATACATGCAGCCGGATCCCTGGTAAAGTAAAGATTGGGCATGGGATCAATATAGAAGGGATAATCATCCTCAATGATTGAAGCCAAGGTGTTTCCGTACACTTTGACTTCATCCTTCCTCACGCCCGACATCAGCTTTAGTACCAAATCCTCAGGGGCCATCTTCGTAAAGAATTCCTTCAAAGCCTCTGCCAATGCTTGTGATGTTATACCGCTCTCTCCAAAAAAATCATCCAAAAACCTGTCTTCAACCTCATGATCATCCAGTACGTCAGCAAGAAGGTCTTCCAAATATAAAACCTCTACACCGTAATCTCTTAATATCGAGGCAAAACGGTCATGTTCTTTTTGCGCTGTCTTAAGGTACGGTATATCATCAAAAAGAAGTTTCAGTAAATATTCCGGCACAAGATTTTCCAGTTCACCATTCGGCCGGTGCAACATAACTCTTTTAAGTCTGCCAATCTCCGATTTGACTTCTATCACTTTATCCCTCCTTTATGCCATCCATAAACATATGCTATAAAGATTATACAATAATTGCATAAGATATGAAAGTGCCGCAATATATTTCTTTGGCAAATTAGCTTTATATATATCCATCTACTGTTAAATTAAAGCATTTTTCAAAGCTAGATCCCTCATAATATATATAAATCTCATTTTATTTTGTTTACATCAATATTTATGCTCGGAGATTATACATTTACATAATATTTATGCACTCGTGGCAATCAGTTGCGGATGAATTGCCACCATATAAAAGAACCCTGCCTTAAGCTCATTTGATCGGCAGGTTAAAAATGTTTGTACTTGTATTACTTTTTCAGTTAAGCATCATAATTATTCTCGAAAAAATAAAAAAGCCGCATTTATATGCGGCCGGGGTTATAATTAAATATCTTGAAAAATATCTAATGAAAGGTTGATAAGTTCATCCAGCAACTCTTTATAGCTCATACCGGAGGCCTTCCACAATTTGGGATACATACTCACATCGGTAAACCCGGGTATGGTATTGAGTTCGCTTACATATATTTTTTGCGTATCCGTCTCATAAAAGAAGTCGACCCTGGCCAGGCCGCAGCAGTCGACAGCCTTGTACGCCCGCACAGCCAGACCCTTTATTTCTTCTATCTTATCTTCCGGAATGTCCGCCGGTATCAGCAGCCTTGTCTTATCATCATAATACTTGGCATTATAATCGTAGAACTCTCCAGCCGGCACTATCTCTCCCGCTGTGGATGCTTCAGGTTCCCCATTTCCCAAAACCGCACACTCCACATCCTTGCATCTTACAGCTTTCTCAACAATCACCTTCCTGTCATAGCGTAAGGCCAGGTTTATTGCCTCCTCAAGCTCAAGTTTGTCATGGGCCTTCGTGATGCCAACACTGGAACCCATATTGGCCGGCTTGATAAATGCAGGGTAACCAATATTTTTTTCAATCTCTTGTGTTAGATCATCTTGCCGTGCCCGCCACTTCCTACCGGTATAAGCAACATATGGCACTATAGGTAGGCCTGCACACTCAAAGAGCCTCTTTGTAAATACCTTATCCATACCTGCCGAGGAAGCGGCAACACCTGACCCCACATAGGGAATACCCGCCAGTTCTAATAGCCCCTGTATGGTACCGTCCTCTCCTTTCGGCCCGTGAAGAACAGGAAATACAACGTCCAGATGTACAAGCTTCATTTCACCGTTTGTAAAATACATCAGCCCTTTATAGGACGGGTCCGGCGGCAGAATTGCCTTATAAGAGTCGTTTACCCAATCACCCTTAAGGTCATCTATTTCTCCCGCGTATAGATACCAATGCCCTTTTTTAGTTATTCCTATAGGCACAATATCATATTTTTGTTTATCAAGATTCTTTATCACGGAAACAGCAGACATTATAGATACGTCATGCTCACCCGATTGTCCCCCGAATAAAACCCCCAGTTTTAAAGACAAATAAAACTCCTCCCATCATGTTGTGATATAGTATTATTTTATTCAAAAACTAGGGGTAATGGCAATATAAGATATTGAAGTATCCTTCAAGATTATAGGGTTTTACTTCTTTTTTCATCAGGTTCAATATGGATTGTGACATCCGTTATGCCGGGATAAGCATCCTTCAGTCTATCTTCGATCACATCGCATATTTCATGTGCCTCTAATACACTTAAATCTTCATTGACCAACACATGAAGATCCACCTTTATGTCGTCCTCTCTGCCCCGTGTCCTCACCTTATGGCAGGATTTAACACCGTCTATACTATCTACAAGCTTTGCTACGCCTTGCTCATCCAGCGCTGCCGAATCGACAAGTATGTCCGTACTCCGGGAAAATATCCCCCAGGCAGCCCGGCCTATCATTATAACTATAAATATCGATACGGCAACATCGGCCAAGTGTATCCCAAGTCTGGCAAATATAAGACCGGCTACAACGGACAGCGAGACAAACACATCACTGGCCGTATGGATGGAATCTGACGCCAAAAAATCACTTTTGAGCTGCGCCGCCTTACTCCTCTCATAGGCCGCTACAAATATATTTACTGAAATAGTTATGATCATAACTATAAAACTGTATGCATTGGCATTAACTATGGCAGGGTTTTTGATCCGATCCACTGCCCCTGATATAACGCCAAAACATACCGCCACCAGCATCACGCCTATCACCAGTGTCACCATAGTCTCTATTTTTTTGTGCCCATAAGGGTGTTTTTCATCTGATGGCTTGTATGCAAAAGAAATAGCTACAAGTCCTATGACGTTACTGCTTACGTCGGCTAGGGAATGATAACCGTCCGCTATCATACTCATTGAGTTTATCATATGGCCCGTCGCTATCTTCAGGGCACAAACAAGTATATTACATATAAGCACTATGAGATTGACCCTGGATATATCTTTATAGTCGTCCAAAACAAGCCCCTCCTTAAACCGCATCCGTTCATCTTATTTAAACATTATATGCATGTTATATATCATGTGCAACTGTTTCCCATTAATATCAATCATTATCAATTGAGATCTCTTTTGCATATAAGCTATATTATTACCCTTTTACCGAATATTTTATTTTGTTTCCGTACTTCTGTGAAGAAAGCAGTCCCAGTCATTCTAATTCAAACACAAAGCTACGTATCGAGGCGTAAGTACCTAAATTCAATATTGATTATCCCCATCTACTTAATATGGCCTTTGCTGGGAACCGGCTGCTATCCGGCGGTGTATATAAAATCGAGGGAAGTATCATTGTCTTAATACTGAACATACTGTTTACAGCTATATTTATATATTTAATAAGAAAACGCCCGACTGTTAGTTAAAAAAACCGTCTCCATTATTCTAAAATTCACCCCTTGACAGCTTCAACTTCTTCTGCTAAAATTACACACAATATCAAACGGAAAGGAGATCACACCATGAAACTCACATTGCATATTTGGCAAGCTTGGCATAGCTGAGTAGGCTCGTTTTGTTACAGGCCTACTTTATTTCGCAAGAAATTTAGGGAGCCTGTGCCGGTGTGGTCCAAGAAAAATTGACAAAGACACTGCATGGTGCAAATCTGTGTGGTGTCTTTTTTTATATTTAAAAAGGATCCAGCCTCCAGGGCTTCCGTCAATTTGAAAAATATAAAATTGGAGGAAAAATAATATGGAAAATAAAACCATTAATCCAGTCAAGGGAACTTTTGGTCAATTCGGAGGTCAATATGTCCCAAAACCAATCGCTGATGAACTCAACAAGATTGCCGATGCTTACGCTGAATGCAAGGAAGACCCCGGCTTTCACGACGAACTTTACTCTTACTATAAGGATTATTCCGGCCGGCCCACCCCATTGTATTTTGCCGACTCGTTGACAGAAGAACTCGGCGGCGCTAAGGTCTATCTAAAACGCGAAGACCTGAACCACTTAGGCGCCCACAAGCTCAACAATGTCCTCGGCCAAATACTCTTAGCCAAGCGAATGGGTAAGACCCGTGTCATCGCTGAAACCGGTGCCGGACAGCACGGAGTCGCTACAGCTGCCGCTGCTGCCAAATTTGGCATGGACTGTACCGTTTACATGGGCAAAAAAGATGCCGATCGCCAAAAATTAAACGTCTTTCGCATGGAACTTATGGGAGCAAATGTGGTCGAAGTCACCGACGGCTATTCCGACCTGTCCAATGCCGTCAATAAGGCCTTTGAAGATTTAGCTGAAAACTTCGACTCCACCTTCTATCTTGTCGGATCTGCCGTTGGTCCTCACCCTTATCCGACCATGGTCCGTGACTTTCAAAGCATTATATCCAAGGAAATGCGCCAGCAAATCCTGGAAAAAGAAGGCCGTTTGCCTAATGCGGTCATCGCTTGTGTCGGCGGCGGGTCCAATGCAATCGGGTCTTTCTACAACTTTATCGATGATGAAGACGTCCGCCTGATTGGTGTGGAAGCGGCCGGTGAGGGTTTGGATATCAAAAAAAATGCGGCTTCGATTAATTGCGGTGAAATCGCCACCGGTCATGGCATGAAATCCTACTTCCTCCTAGGCGAGGATGGGAAATTTGCGAAAACCCACTCCATCGCCGCAGGCTTAGATTATGTCGGCATCGGTCCTGAGCACTCTTTCTTACATGACATTAAACGGGCAGAATTCGTGGCTGCTACCGATGCCGAAGCCCTAAATGCCTTCCAACTTCTTTCGCGGATTGAAGGTATTATTCCAGCTTTAGAAAGTTCCCATGCCGTTGCTTACGCTCAAAAAATTGTACCAGACATGGCCAAGGATGATATCGTAATTATCAATCTCTCTGGACGGGGTGACAAAGACGTTCCTCAAGTCATGGATATGTTAGCCAACCAATAATTATATTATATTAATTACTATAAGTTTTTTGGCGGACAGGCAAACCATACTCACTGTTTTCCTGTTCGCCAATTTCTCACTTCTTAACCCTAAAATTCCTAGATTAAATATGCCTTAGATTTTGTAGTTGAACCATCCCATATCAAATCCGCTCATTTAAACAAAGAGGCCTATTGGCAATCACGCTTTTAGGAAATCTCGGTTTTTACAAACTGCTGAAGCGGTTATCCAATACCACCGTAAAAGATTCCGGCTATATATACCAATATGGTAACACCGACAAATACATACCGTGTCATCGGCTCAAACCAGGAGCCCAGTGGTTTTTTACGCCCAAGCTGTACCTGCTCCCTGGCAAATCCACGGCCGCAGACCCAGAAGAACATAATCCCGGCAAGCAGCGCTCCCAAGGGAATTATATAAATGCTGACTATATCCATCCATTCACCCAATACATCGCCGTTTTCTATAAATATTCCCACCATGGCACTTATTATTCCAACAATTATTACCGACTTTGTTCTCGAAAATTTAAATCTCTGTTGTAAAGCCTCAATAGGTGTTTCAAATAAATTAACCAAAGAAGTGACACCGGCAAATAACACAGCGATAAAAAATAAAGCAGCAAATAGAAAGCCCGCCGGCATTTGTTTAAATACCTCCGGCATTGTTATAAAGAGCAGCGGCGGCCCGGACGCCGGATCGAGGTTAAACGCAAATACGGAAGGTATGACAACCAGAGCAGCCAGCATAGCTGCCAACGTGTCAAATATTGCTACGTTCTTTGCGGAATCGACCACATCCTCCGTTTTCTTTAAATAACTGCCGTATACAACAGTCCCGGAACCTGCTAGCGATAATGAAAAGAATGCCTGGCCCAGTGCATAAATCCATGTTTTAGGATTGCCCAAAAATCCCCATCTCGGTTTCAAAAGATATGTGTAACCCTTTGCAGCGCCCGGCAAAAATGCCACCCTTACACACAAAATTATGAACATCACATAAAATGCAGGCATCATAAATTTATTCATTTTTTCTATTCCCTGTGATATCCCCGCAGTCATTACTATAAATGTAAGTATCAGTGCCGCCATATGCCATCCGATACTGCCGAAGTTGCCTGCTATTGCTCCAAAATACGCTCCGCTGTCGGGGGCTTTTACCATTGCGCTGGTAATCGATCCCACAGTGAACCTTAAAATCCAGCCTACTACAACCGAATAACCGATGGCTATACCCAGTGATCCAATAGCGGGAATAAGACCTATCAAATCGCCATGCTTTTTCCCTTTTCTCTCCATGGCTTTTTTGAATGCTCCTAAAGGTCCCGTCCCCATTGCCCTGCCAAAAGCCATTTCTCCCATGACTCCGGTAAATCCGATGAGCGCAACCCATATGACGTAAGGTATCAAAAACGCCGCTCCGCCGAACTGCCCGACTCTATATGGAAATAACCAGATATTGCCCATACCCACCGCAGATCCGATACACGCCAAAACAAAACCTATTTTGCTGCTAAAACTATCTCTATGCTTGGAAGATTGTACACCCTTCTCCATGCATTCACCTCTTTATTGTTTAATAAACAACTTTGTAGGGGATAAAGAGATAAACACCCTACAAAGTTATAAATATAAAACGATTTGGATTTTTAATCAATTATAACCCTATTTTTCTATGGGTTCAAGGGTGGCTGTAAAATGCCTTAGCACCCGCGGCTGCCATGTGATTCTATAGCCTTTAACTTTACTTGCACTCTTCTTAATCGCAATTAAAGCTTCTGCCATTATATCAAAATGAGACTGTGTATAAACCCTCCTGGGAACAGCAAGCCTTGTGAATTCAAAATCCGCTTTAAGCTGCTTACCGGTGTCCGGATCATTACCTAGCATGTACGAACCGATATCGCACGCCCTGATTCCCGCTTCTTTATATAACTCTACCGCCAGGGCCTGGCCGGGGAATTCATAGTAAGGGATCTGCGGAAACATCGCCCTGGCATCAATAAACAAACCATGCCCGCCCACGGGCGATTGGTATGCAATGCCTTCATCGTCTAATATACTTGCCAGATACTCCATCTGGCCATGCCGGTATTCAAGATATTTCTCTTCCATGCCTTCATACAGTCCGATAGCCAATGCCTCAAGATCCCTTCCGGAAAGACCTCCATAGGTTATAAACCCTTCAAGGGCAATACAGTTTTCCGTCACCTTTTGATATAATTCTTTATCGTCCTTAATCCCAATAAGCCCGCCCATGTTGACAATAGCGTCTTTTTTTGCGCTCATGGTAAACATGTCCGCATAACTGAACATTTCCCTTGTTATTTTCTTGATTGAGGAATTCTTAAATTCATCCTCTCTCAACTTGACAAAATAAGCATTCTCCGCAAACCTGGCGGCATCTATGCATAACGGAATGCCATATTTTTTACATAGGGTGGAAACCTCCCTCATATTTTCAACGGAAACAGGCTGCCCGCCTGCCGAATTGTTTGTTATTGTCATCACGACCAGGCCGACATTTTCCCTGCCATGTTCATTGATCAATTTTTCTAATTTTTCTACATCCATGTTCCCTTTAAATGGCGCTTTCAAGGATGGGTCCAAGGCCTCTTTTACCACACAATCTATCGCCCGGGCACCCGTAAGCTCCACATGCGCCCTGGTTGTGTCAAAAAACATATTGGAGATGGCAACCTTGCCTGGTCCTATAAGCAGGTTGAATAAAACCTTTTCCGCCGCCCTGCCTTGATGCACCGGCTGTATATATTTATACCCGAATATGTCCCGTCCGGCATCCACAAGCCTGTAATAGCTCCTTCCACCTGCATATGCCTCGTCGCCCCTCATCACTCCCGCCCACTGGACATCACTCATAGCATTGGTTCCGGAATCCGTAAGCAGATCGATGTAAACGTCTTCTGCTCTCAGGCTGAAGACATTATAATTAGCCTCTTTGATTTTTTGCTCCCTTTCCTCACGGTTTGGTACTTTAATTGTCTCCACCATTTTTATCCTGAATGGTTCCGGGATATATTTTTTAGCCATTGCAGTTACCCCCTTTGAATTTAGCATCCAATTTTATCCTTCTACAAATATATTATCATTACTTGAATATATGTCAATATATTTTTTCTTTTCTAACATATATTACATATAAACTAAAAAAGACCGGGGATTTTTCTCCGGCCTTTACTGTTATTTAATAATTAATTTAGAATACGTATCTTCTTAAGCGGTCAAATGCCTCTTCAACACGCGAGAATGGCAGAGCAAGATTCATCCTTATACCGTATTCTCCATGGAAGGGACGTCCATCCTGCCACATAACGCCTACCTCGGCCCCGGTCCTTTGCAACTCGTCGATGGTTTTCCCGTGATCCCGGCACCACTCGGCACAATCAAGGAAGAGCATGTATGTGCCCTCCGGCTTTGCCAGGGATACACCCTTAAAGTTTTCCTTTATAAAATCATAAGCGTAATTTACATTTTTACTAAGCACGCTTTTCAATTCATCAACCCATTCCTCGCCTTCCGGGCTGTATGCACCTATAAGTGCCCACATGGAGAGAACGTTCATTTCATTATAATGTGACAAGGAAGATTCCTTTTCCATACGGTCGCGCAATAAACTATTATAGATAATGTGGTAACTACCTACCAGGCCGGCCAGATTGAATGTCTTTGAAGGGGCATACAGTGCAATCGTACGGTTCATTGCATCATCTGAAACCAGCTGGGTGGGTGTATGCTTATGTCCGTTTATGAGGATATCCGACCATATTTCATCCGAAACAACAAAAACATCATTGTCCTTATATACCTGCATCGCCTTTTCAATCTCTCCGCGTTCCCATACACGGCCGCATGGATTATGCGGAGAACAGAAGATGGCAGCATGAATATTGTATTGTTTTATTTTCTTGTCCATATCTTCATAATCCATACGCCATATGCCGTTTTCATCCTTCTTGAGCAGGCTGTGAACTATATTATAGCCATTGTTTTCAATACAACTTGTAAAACCTATATAAGTCGGTGAGTGGACCAGCACGTTGTCTCCCTTGGAGCACAAAATATTAAGCGCGCTGACAACTCCGCCAAGGACACCGTTTTCGTAGCCGATACATGCCTTAGTCAGATTTTGTACACCGTTACGGTTTTTTTGCCAGTTGATAATATTATCATAATATTCATCCCTGGTAGAAAAATATCCAAAAGCAGGGTGCTCCGCCCTTTTAATTATAGCCTGCGTGATGGTAGGTACCGTGGGAAAATTCATATCCGCCACCCACATGGGTATCTGCTCAAAACCGGGTTTTGTTTTAGCACCCGGGACCGGGCCGCCGCCCTCAGGTATATCCACGGCTATCGAGTCTTTGCCATGGCGATCCATAATACTGGTAAAATCATACTTCATAAGCATAAGCCTCTTTTCAAGTAATTTTAGCTGCAAGATATTAATGATGTTCTGCACTTGCCATTTTAAGCTACATACGCAGTATATGTCAAAAAATAATCTCTTGTTAACTATTTTTAAATATGTAAATAAATAAAAAGACCGGGGATAAACCCCGGCCTCCTTTAAGGGCGGCTGCCATGTTCATTTTGAATACTTTTTTCTGCCCTCTCTATAGCCAGCCTGACCAGGTTACCGCAGTCCCGTGAAGGTACTCCTCCCCAGCCCTCCCTGGCTACAATGTCGTCTACTCCCAACTCTCTGGCAAGCTCATACTTTAAATTGTCAGACATTACACTGTTTCTCCTTCGTGACATATCTGACTCATCTCCCCACCAGAAAAACGGAATTTGAGGTTTCCCTCGTAATTATTGTACCCTTAAAGACAATAATTATCGGGTATATTACATGGTAAGTTTGCCCTCGTCTGTCTCAATTATCTGTAGTACCTGATCCTCGTTCCCTGTTTGTGCATTTATATATACATAGTAAGTATTTCCACCATAATTTCCCATAAATTCATAGGTAAGAACCTCCTTGCCACCGGTCAGCGGTATAACGGCCAGTCTGACCTGCTCTATATTGAGATTCAGGCTGACTCTTTCTTCGGCCTGGCCTTGTGTCAGTTTAGGCTTCCCGATAGTCCTTTGCGTATGGGACATATAGTAGTTCATGGCATCAAAACCGACCACACTTCCGTCATCCAATGCCACCTTTACCTTAATGAGATCGGGGTAATATATAATGCCGTCTTTGCTATATGCATAATTTATTACGGCCGTATCATCGTATTTCATGGAATATGTAGGCACCATACCCTCATAGCCGTTTCCTTTAAGGAAATTATCCGCATAACCCGCGGCTTGTTTTACAGATATGTTTATATTGTTGACATTCCTGTTATCTATCATCCATATGACATGCCCGCCGATCTTGCTGACATTGAGGAAATAATCCGAATCACCTTTTTTAACCTCAAGGCCCAAACCCTGTATCGGCCCGCCCACATAGCTGTACTGGCTGACACTGTCGGCATTTTTTATACCTAGAAAACCCACTGCTTTTTTCTTTGCGCCGGCGAGATCTGTAACACTGCCGGTCACGCCCTTAGGCCGGGTCTTTTCCAGTGCCGATGAAAAGGGACCGTCATATATCAAAGTCGGCATATCCGACATATTTTTTTCTATGGCTCCAAATTTCCGGCCCACAAGTTTATCTGAAATGTAATCAAGCCTAGTTCCCGCCCTGCTTTTTAAGTCACTATATTTTACAGTCCCTGATACAAGCTCGCCATATAGCTTGTGCAGTTCCGTAGAAATATCTCCCGTCATACCTTGAAGCTTTGTAAGGTTCTTACGATCCTCACTGGAAAATTCTATGCCCCGCGCTCTTTTTCTCTCCAGGCTGTATGAATAATCACCTATTTGATTTAAAAGTTTGGACGTGTTTTCCACCGTTGCCGACGGTACTGGAAGCTGACCTAGGGCTTCTATCGCCGTAAAAGCCCTCCTGTGTATATCCGTAAGCGTTAAAATATCCATGTCTTCTTCCTCAGCCACCTGAAGTTTGGACAAGCCCACCTGCATATTTTCCATGTTGTCTACAAGCTGATAGAAGGCCCTGTCATATTGTCCATTGAGATAACGATAGTAAAATGTCTTCTGATTATATTGGTAGACTCCAAATATACCTAAACAAATCACTGATGCAACCATGACCAAGGTTATTATATTTTTTTTCTTAAACTTCATTTTATCACCTCGCAAACCTATGTCGGCCTATAACGGTCAGAACCGGCCGGGCCCATATCCAGCGGCTTGTGGTCTTAGCCGGATTATAGTAATAGATCGCTCCGCCTGAAGGATCCCAGCCGCTTAAAGCGTCCTTTGCAGCCCTTACCGATTCATTATCTGGATCCATCCACATCTGTCCCTCTGCAACCGCTGTGAAGGCACCCGGTTGATATATAACCCCGGAAATAGAATTAGAAAACTTTGAGCTTTTTACCCTGTTAAGCACCACGGCACCTACGGCTACCTTGCCGACATATGGTTCTCCCCGGGCCTCGCCGTATATAAGATGCGCAAGTATCATGTATTCGTCCCTGTTGGATACACCCCGCGACGGGGACTCGCTGGCCGCGACTCTCTTATCGGTTTTACCAACTTTATCAGCTTTACTTATCTGTACTCCTTTACCGCCTTTAGGCCGTAAAGACAGAGAGGTACTGTACGCCGCCCCCTGGGCAAATAATGTAACAACCAGAATAGCAGTCAAAAATAAAGTCCTGTATTTTTTACGCATGGTATCCCCTTCCGTTCTTCACAGTTATACTTACATCAAATCAACGTTATCTTCTGTATAAATCAGGATTTTTATTCCTCAACAGCATATTTATATACTACCGCCGGATATCTACATAGTATAAGCGGTATAGCCCTTGTGCTATACCGCTTATGTTGTAGAAATATGCATTTATTACCCCAACCCAATCCTTACTCAGGGGTTATCTTTTGGAAAGCAAGCCTTAATGAATCTGTTAATCTGCCTGCTATATCTTCAATTATTTCAACACCTTTTAATTTTACCTGAATCTCCTGCTGCGGACGGCTTGGTGCATTACTTTGCACCTTTTCTTCAGGCTGCCGCTGAGTATTATCTGTCTTCGCCTTGCTTTGTACTTTATCCTGCGGCATTTGCTGCGCCTTATCCTGTGCGTTGTCTTTCACCTGTATCCTTTCGGTGCCGCTTGCCTTATCGGTGGATATATCCTCTATTTCTTTATCGGTAAGAACCCTGGAGAGTTCCTCCTTCACATCATCATCGGCCTGGCCGTGAGTCACATCAATGAAACAGAGGGGAGGGAACATCACACACCACCAGTTTTTACCTTTGCCATCGCCTATCACAACGCGAAGCGCATCATAGTCTCCCTCCGGCAAGGCAATATTTCCATATGACTTAATGGGGAATTCGTACCTGCCCATGGCTACCTTGACCGGATAATCATATCCCTCGCTTTTAATTATCCTATGGGCTATACTCTTGATTTCATCCTTTTTCCCTGCAATGATCTCCTGGGCCTCCTCTTTGCTTTTAGCATTAGCCAAATAGCCACTTAAATATCCGGTAACCTCATCCTTTACCTTAAGCTTGAGCTGCTGGTCTTTAGGATCATCACTGTTGGCAATGACATGAAACCTAAGCAGTTTGCCCGATAGGTTCTTCTGCAGGCTATACTGCGGCAAAGTGTATCCCGTCAGCATCACTGCTATAATTAAACCTGACAATATCAAAGCAGTCCATTTCATACAAAAACCCCACCTTTCTTCGTTATTAAGAATTATTAACAATAGGTAGGGTTTTTATACATTTCTTGAATTTTTCTTATGCAAGTATAACTTTAGCCATAATAAGATCTTCCGGCTTATCAACATCATTACCTATCTCGGCATAATCCGATATTATCGCCTTGGCTGTTATATCAAGCATGCCGCAAACCTTATTCTCAATCATTTCAATTGAAAGATATTTGAATAAAAATGCAAATATAAGGCCGGGCCCAAACAGGAAAGCAATCTTAGCCGGATTTTTTCTGTTATCGACAACATAGTTAAGAACCGTCATACACCTGTCAACAATCGATGGATTCACATAAAAAATATTTCCTCCCGTAAAGGTCCCGTCTCTCAATGTCACATACGTCCTCTTGGCCCCCGGAAACTTCCTTTCGCAGTTATCCCTTGTGATTATCGGATAGCAGAAATCTGCACCTATCCACTCGGACTTACCTATAAAATCCTTTATTGCGTCAGAGGTTATGTACGGTATATCGCCCGTCATTATAATAATCCTACGATCATCTGCAAACCAGTTTATACCTTTTATAATGTTGCTAAGTATATCGGGGGCTCCCGGCGTAAATTCCAATCCCCGCGCATCGCAAAATTCACTGGTTTCCATGTTTCCCACAACAAGTATTTTATCTACGATGCCGGTACTCTTAGCTGCATCCACCACATATGAAAGCATAGGCCTGCCGTTTATATCAACTAAAGCCTTGCCGGGTATCTTTTCCGTCTCATTGTTCCCCGCTAAAATCACAGCATTTATCATATTAAACCACCTTTAATATCAATTTTTGCAAAGAAAAGCATAAAAGACAACTATATAGTCTTGGTATAATAAACGAAAGAATATTTATATTGAAGTGCTTCATATGCATTTATCAAAACTTTCTGTTCATTGAATATACCAAAAACCGCCGAGCCGCTACCGGTCATCATAGCCTTGACCGCTCCCAGCTCATAAAGCTCTTTCTTTATATTTGCCAGGGAGGGCACAATCTTAAAGGCAGCTTTTTCCATCACATTCACCATTTCATCCGTATTAAGGCAGGGACAGCTTCTTAAGAATTTTTTAACGTCCCCGTGATTATAATCCATGTCATCCAGCACACGGTATATCTTTTTTGTAGAAACTGAAGCCTTCGGCTTTACAATAATAAGACTTAAATGCATAGGCTTTAGATACGTAAGCACCTCGCCTCTGCCCTCAGCCAGTGCCATACCTCCCCGGATAAAGAAAGGAACATCGCTGCCCAGCTTTGAAGCAATACGCATTAAGTCCTCATCGGTCTTATTGAGATGCCATAGCCTGTTTAAACCTACCAAGGTACGGGCTGCATCAGAGCTACCGCCCCCCATGCCCGATCCGATCGGAATGTGTTTTTTAATCCGTATATAAGCACCGAGGTCACGCCTACCTCCCCGAAGTAAACGCGCCGCCTTATAAGACAAGTTAAATTCCGCGGGAACACCGGCCATGTCCACTTTTATAAACCGCGGCAACGGTTTCATGTATATCATATCATGAAGGCCGACGGTGTGCATTACTGTTATTATATTATGATATCCATCCTTCCTCCCGTTTAATACGTCAAGGAAGAGATTTATTTTCGCATATGCCTTTAAAAACATTTGTTACCTCTTTAATAGTAAAATTTGCTGCATATGCTACATATTATAATCTTATAAAGGTTTTATGTAAATAGAATAAGGCCGGCAAAATTATACCGGCCTACAAAAATGCCGCCCGATAATTAACAGGCGGCACACTCTACCTTATTCAGACTTATTTTTTATAATATGCATGGTGAAAATAGACATCTCCCAGAGGATCCACCATATATCCCTGCAGTTTTGGATCTACTATTGCATAATTGATATTAAAATAAATAGACAGCACCGGTGCATCGTCCATAAGTATATCTTCAGCCTTATGGAGATAACTCATCCTCTCGCCGGATGAGGCGGCTGTCTTGGATTTTCTTACAGCTTCATCAAACTGCTTGTTGGAATACTGTGCATCGTTATTGCCCATGCCTGTTTGCATCATATCCAAAAAACTCATAGGGTCTATATAATCGGATACCCAACCCCATCTTGCTATCTGATAATCATGGGTCTGCCTCCTGGTTGCCATGAAAACCTGCCATTCCTGGCTGGACAACTTAATCCTCACTCCCAGGTTTTGCTTCCACATTTCCTGTACTGCCTCTGCCATGGCCTTGTGGCTTTCATTGGTATCATACAGTAGTGTTATTTCGGGCAGTCCCTTACCGTTTGCATAACCTGCCTCGGCCAATAGTTTCCTTGCTTCTTCCACATGGGCCTCCTGCGGGTCAAAGTAATCACCCCTTGTCTTACGAAAGTCCTTATCTGGATCTGCATCGGGTATCCCGTATGGCACCCATGCCGCCGCAAGCTTTTCATCTCCTTTAACCACCTGTTCCACCAGGGCTTTCCTGTCGATAGCCAGTGAAAATGCCTTCCTTACCTTGGGATTGTCAAAGGGCGCCTTCTTCGTATTAAACACATAGGCTTCCGTAGAAAGAAGCGGGTATTCCTTTAATACACCCTTCTTTTTCAATCTTTCAAGATCCGTAGTCGGCGGATTGTCACCATAATCCAAAGAACCCGATTCAAACGATGAAAGCTCGGTGGTCGGCTCTGTAATCATTGTAAATACCAACTTATCGGGTTTAATGTTAGTGGCATCCCAATAGTTTTCATTTTTTACAAATACCACAGAGTCATTATGGTTCCATGCCGCCATCTTAAAAGCACCGTTTCCGATATATGTGTCCGGCTTTTGTGTCCAATTCTCAGGATGGGCCTCCACTATATCCTTTCTCACCGGCATGTATGTCATGAATGCAAACAGCTCCATCATAAAAGGAGTAGGATTTTCCAAGGTAACCTTCAGTGTCTTGTCACCAATAACCTTGATACCGAGGTCCTCCTCTTTTGCTTTGCCCATATTGTAATTCTCACCGTTCTTAATGAAATACAACTGGTATGCATAGCTAGATGCAGTCTCCGGATTTAATACCCTCTCCCATGAATAAGCAAAATCCTCTGCCGTTACGGGTTTCCCATCTGACCACTCGGCATCCCTCAGATGAAACGTAATAGTGCGCCCATCCTTGGATGTCTCCCAGCTCTTTGCAACCCCCGGCTGTGCCTTGGAATTTTTGTCTAATTTAGTGAGTCCTTCAAAATTATGAAGGATGACCTCAGTTCCTGTACCACTGTCTAAAGCCGGATCAATTGTCTGGGGTTCGGATTTCATGTTATATCGGATGACAGTCTCCTTAGCCTTCCCTTGGTCTTTTGTATACTGCTGTCCGGTGCCGCAGCCTGCAGCCACTGACATTATCAACAGGATGGCCAGGCCGACACTTAAAAACTTTTTCATTTGTCTACTTCCTTTCCTCCTTTCCAAATCTTACAATAAAAGTCTTACTTATGCAATAAAAAAATTTAATTTTTTTAATCTTTTTTGCATTCTTTTACTATTATAAGCTTATCTCCCGCTTCCAGCTTATCCTCAGTCAGTTCATTGACATCCATTATCCTCTGCGCAGTGGTTCTGTATTTCTTTGCCACATCCCATAATGTTTCATCCTTATCAATCACACAAACCGTTATGCTAGGCATATCTGGAACCGTTTCATCCTCCGATTCCGTGACCGCCGATATATATGAAATCTCATTCTTACGGTATGCTTTCACATTGCAATCTATAGTACAACGCACATCCAGGGAATTACCATTTAACGAAGACGTTATTTCTGAAAGCGCAAACTCTGCAAAGATGTCGTCATCCTCCTTAATCTCATTCGCATCGACGACATGCCTGAATGGAATTTCCTCTAGACTGAATTTCACGCCTGATTCACTTTTGTAATATACGCTTATGGGAAGTACACCGTCTATGTATATCTTTCCGTCTGATATCTCATGCTCTCCCGGCTGGGCCTGGCCTTTTATAAGCAGTATATCCTGCACATCGTCCGGCAGATCAACGGTTTCATTAAGATCGAGCTGCGTGTCAGAATCATATATCTGGCTTAATCCGGTAAAACTTTCCTTTTCCTCCTCTAAGTTGCTGCTTATAGAATAAACATCCTTTATCACCGTCTTCTCATCATCCTCATATAATTTCACACCTACATCCAGCACAGCCTCTATGCCGATGGTAGAGTTATCTTTTTGCTCTGCATTGACCTCCTCGACTGTGCATTTTATCTCAGGATACATAGTAACCTGGGCATCGGCAATATCCACAAAATGGGAAAAACTGATATCGGTATTATAGCTGTCATACTCCGGCTCTTCAGTGTCCTTCATATAAATAACATCCACATTCAAAGTTCCTTCCACAAGAACCTTGTCGTCTGATATCTGCGGCTCAACCTTGGTAACGGCGGCCGATGCATACAGAACATCCCGTATATTTACATCCTCATCCTCTTCCGGTGCTATATCCTCTCTTACAATCGTCTCCGACGAACCTTCATCCGCCATAAATTTCACCTTGATATCCTCGTTCCTGGTTATGGCATCCTCCATGTCAATGGCTGTAACAGCCTCGGCCTCTTCCCTTTTATTCAAAAATATATCCAAGTTTATCATGTGTTTAACTTGCAATTTCCTACTGTTTAATACATCGCAGTCGGTGTGTTCAACATATCCCTTTATGTCCACACTCGAATCATCCTCCGCGTTTGCAGCATCAAAATAATGGCTAAACTCCTTTACCGCAGTCATGCCTGCAACAGGACTATCAGCCTCAGGCGTTGCATATAAAATGTGTGAAAGTATCCTACCTTCCACAAGTATCCTGCCTGACGTAATCTCACTGCCATCGATTATAAGCTCGGAATCACTCCCTATAATCTCATCCGCATCAGGTTTCACATCAGGTATAAGTATATCGCCGGTAACCATTGTCTTGGTACTCAGCCTCTTTATCAAACTATCGAAGTTAACCATGTCCTTTATAATATCTATAGACATAATAATTCCCTCCCACGTATTACTAATTAATATATAAATATAATACTTGGACGGAAATTATGATTAAAAAAAATAAAAAACCGAGATTAATCTCGGTTTTTTATATACACTTCCGATTTAATTTGTTACCTTGTTACATAAGCTGAGCTCTACAGTTTCAGTTAAAATGTCGGAGTAGCTATAAGAAAGATGCCTGACGGAGTTATCCATATCAACTTTCACTATAAATATACTAGGGTAGGTCTCTTCAATGACACCCTCTTTGATTATGGTTTTCTTCCGTCCTCCGTTAGTCTTAAGTCTGACCTTCTCGCCGATATGCCTGTCGATTACCTGCTTAATCTCAACCAGGGTATTTTTATCGGACAAATATACCACCCCTCTACATATCTTATAATGATTGTAGCACATTTAGCGGTAATTGTCAAATTAAATATTATATACCCTTCTATAAGACTTGTCAAACATAATTTATCCAATATTTTCTGTCCCGGCGCATATAAATATGCTTAAGCTTTGATTATCTTTTATTTTTTATCAATTTCATTTTTACTATACCCAGGCATACCTTCCCTGTATTTGCCCCTCGTATTGAGTCCCCCCATCCCGTCCCGTCCGGTGACTGTGTTCTCCAGAACGTCAGAAGCATTGATTATATCCCTCATATCAGTATAAGCGATCTTCTCACATATAATAACAGGGTCCAGACAATGTATGAGCACCCGCTCAGGAGAGCTGGCATAATTTGCGCCTGCTTCCATAAGCGCTTCATAGAATGATTGGCATGCACCAGCTATGATCACCAGGTCGTCTAGGGAGGGTTCATACTCCCTGGCCATCTTAACAGCTTCAACAAAGTACATGGAATTTTTATAATTCGCGTAATCCATTCTGTCCTCAGCATCTTTTTTCATCGCATCGTGTCCCGTTATGACTAGTATATCCGGTTTATATTTTACAAGCAGATCCTTTACAATCCGGGGCTGTTCTTCTTCCTTTGCCTCTACCCCAACAACATCTATATAAAACTCATTATAAAAATCCTTACATTGTTTTAGATATTCTATATCACTGTCCAGATGGAGCACCCGGCCCGGCCTTTTTAATATACTGCCGTCACTCCTCATATTATTGTTATTGGATTTATGCTCGGTCTTTATTTTTTGTTTTATATTTTTCAAAATATCATCATAATACTTCGTAAACTGGGATGCCCTTACTTTTCCGACGGGTATCAAATCATCTTCATAGGCATCCGCCTCGATCCTGACACATTTACCTTTTATCCTGTATATCATCTTTCCCTTGTTATATCTGTATCCGGCGACAGTAAAGAGTATATCTTCGCCATATGAGTTCCTTACAACCATATCGCCAACTTTCAGCATTGTTCGCACCCCTTTCGTATGTGCCTATGATATAATATGAAAATATATATTGCTGCGTTCTTTTTCTAATAAGATCATTTAATTACATTAGTGATGTATATTTTTCATAAAAGGAAAAATAATATAAATAAGCTCAATCGAAGGAGGTTACTAACTTGAAAGCTACTGGTATTGTAAGAAGAATTGACGATCTGGGCAGGGTAGTAATACCAAAGGAAATAAGACGTACGTTGAGGATAAGAGAGGGCGATCCTCTGGAGATATTTACCGACAGAGAAGGAGAAATCATACTGAAAAAATACTCACCTATTGGTGAATTAAGTGATTTTGCACAGCAATATTCCGACGCCCTTTATCAATCTACGAAGCATATCGTATTGGTAACGGATGGGGATACCATCATTGCCATTTCAGGCGGAGTCAAAAAAGATTATATTGATAAATTAATCAGTCCGGAACTGGAAAAAGTCATAGATGGGAAAAAAACCGTAACCTTAGGAAAAGGAGGAGATGGCAGCCCGATACCAATCTATAACGGAGAGCCGGAAAAAACATCGGGTTCACAGGTAATAACACCGATCATATCCAGAGGAGATTGTATAGGTGCTGTAATCATAGCCAGCAAGGATGACGACATAGAGCTAAATGAAATAGATGTAAAACTATCTGAAACCGCAGCATCATTTCTGGGTAAACAAATGGAAGATTGAGACATGGCCTGCCATAGTGCGGGCCGTTTTTTATTGCAGGCAAAACCGCACAGCTGGAAAATTGCCTGCAATCCTTATATATAAACAAGATTCTTCTATCACTCTACTTAGTAAGTCGTAAAAAATTAATCAGGATGCGTGCCGTAAGTCCCCATATAACGTATTCATTATATATATAAAAATATTCCGGATACTCGGATGTATGCCATTTATATTGGTATCCACCTGGAATAAGATTATATGGAAAGTCATCCGGCGGATCCATCTTAATGGACACATGGTATACCTTAGGTTTATTTTGCTTAAAGAAGTCTATGGGAACCGAAAATACCTCTTTTACTTCCTGGGCACTTGGATTTATGGATTTGTAATCAGATATTTTACCGATATAAGGAAATATCATAAAGTTAAAAGGTGTGATCACTATATCCAGCGGGGCTATGATATCCATTTGCCTCCGTGTAAGGCCCAGTTCTTCAGATGTCTCACGCTCGGCCGTATCCATGCTGCCTTTATCTGTGTCTTCCATGCCGCCTCCGGGAAAACATATTTCACTCGGCTGGCGTTTTATGGTGTCTGCCCTCACCTCGAAGAGTATACATTCCTTGCCGTCTATGTTTGCAATAGGCAGCAACACGGCAGATTTGAAGAAATTATCACAGTCTATTATTTCAGGCTTTCTTCCTGCCAGATTCATATAATCCATAGAGATCCTCCAAAGTTATTATTGTTGTGCACATACTCTTTCCTCTATTATACACAATTCATCAGGATAAAGTAAAAGAGAGGCTTTTAAGCCTCTCTATTTCCAGCTGGCATACCTGAAGAAATTAAACTTTAGAGGACTTGCGATATACCCTTTTAGGCCTGGCCGCACCACGATGTTTTCAGTATAAAAATATAGCGGACCTACCGGGCATTCCTTCATTAAAAGCGCATCCGCCTTATGCATAGCATCCATCCTGACATTTGTATCCGACTTGCTGCGCGCCGTTGCTATATAGCTATCATACTGCTTGTTACTCCAGTGGGAATTATTATTGACATTATCCGTATCTAAAAGCTCAAGCATACCCAGGGGGTCTACATAATCGGATATATAGCCGTCCCTGGCGATATCGTAGTTTCCCTGCTTACGGGTATCGAGAAAAACGTTCCACTCCTCCTGCTTAAGCTCTATGTCTATACCTAGGTTCTTCTTCCACATCTGTTGCAATGCCTCACCTATCTGCTTATGTCCCTCACCGGTGTTAAAGGTATATGATAATTTCGGAAATCCCTTGCCATCTGGATAACCTGCGTCGGAAAGCAGCTGCCTGGCCTTTTTGGCATCCGCTTTACCAGGATCATAATAGTCACCGCAGATTTTTCTGAAGTCATCCGAAGCATCCTTATCCGGTAGTCCGTAAGGGACAAAAGCCCCTGCCGGCACCTCCCCTCCTTTGGTCACATTTTCAACTATAGCCTTCCTGTCTATTGCCAAAGTAAGAGCCTCCCTAACCCTGGGATCATCCAGCGGCTTTTTGTTTACGTTATAACTCACGTAATATGTGCCTATGGTAGGCAGGGCAGTAAGTTTCCCCTCCTCCTTAAGCCGGGCCAATTCCTGAGACGGCGGATTATCAATAAGGTCAACTTCACCTGATTCATAGCTTGCAAGAGAAGTATTTTCATCGACAATCTCTGTAAAGACAAGTTTATTCATCTTTACATTTTTGGCATCCCAGTAATTGGGATTCTTTACAAACTCTATCATATCATTATGCACCCATTTCGACACCTGAAAGGGACCGTTACCTATATAGCTCTCGGGATGCATCGCCCATCCGTCGGGATCCTTCTCCACTATATCCTGCCTTATGGGTACAAGCTCATGCCGGGAAAAAATCTGCAATATATACGATGTGGGCTCCTTAAGCGTCACCTCAAGAGTCTTGTCATCCACGGCCTTTATACCTACCGAGTCCCAATCTGCCTTACCGTCATAATACTCTTCGGCATTCTTTATATAATAAAGATTATAGGAATAATGCGCACCAACCTCAGGGTTCAAGGTCCTCTTCCATGAATAGACAAAGTCATTGGCGGTAACTGGTTTACCATCATACCATTTCGCACTGTCTCTGATCTTAAAAGTCCAAACCAATCCGTCGTCACTGGTTTCCCATTTTTCAGCAATAGCCGGCTCAATGACATTATTCTCGTCATGCCTCACCAACGCCTCAAAATTATTGTATATAACCTGATCACCCGGTATTTCGCTGCATAGGGCCGGATCTAAGCTCTGCGGCTCCGCGCCCAGGTTATAGACCATGCTGTCCTTAGTTTTACTTTTGCCGGATTCACCGGTTTTTGCCGCCTGCCGGCTTGTTGAACATCCAGATGTAAGTGAAATCACAAGAAGAAATGTTAATAAAAATATGGCACTTCTCTTCATACATAAACCCCCCTCTAATTAGTTTTCCATTAAAACAACTTTAAAATATTTCGTTCCCCCTTTCATATAAAATCAAGTAAAATTATTTATATTTTATCATCTTTTCTGCATAAAAAAAAGACAAAGTTTCATATTCATTTACTCTGTCTTTGGCTTTACTACAATTTATGCCACCGCATTTCAACAAGTCCTCCGATTTCCTCCGGCCTGGCTTATTCCACAGCAAAGGGTGCGGTAAGGATTATGGCAATCCTGATGATATTGCTTATTGCGTATGCTATCTCCTCTCCTTTCAGATGCTTCAAGATATATTACCGGGCGAGATTTCATTGTTGACGGCGGTTATGTAGACTAAGAACACGCAAGTTCTGTAAAAAACCGAGCTAAAAAATAAGGCTACCCTAGGGTAGCCTTACATATTTTCCGTATACTTTTTTATTTTGGCATCGCTCTTCCATTTATCAACAAGCTGGCTGAACTTCTCATCCTTTTTACCGGCAAGCACTGTTTCGCTTATCTCACTCTTTACGTCTGCAAACGGCTTAACAGGATTTACCTTCTTATCGGTCACTTTTATTATATGGTATCCATCATCCGCTTTGACCAGACCGGATATATCCCCCGGCTTCATGGCAAATGCGGCGATGCTTACTTCCTGCGGCTGTCCGTTAAATGCAAATTCACCCAGACTGCCCCCATCTTTCTTTGTGTCTTCGTCCTCGGAATATTTTTTAGCCAGTGCAGCAAAATCCTGGCCTGCTTTAGCCTTTTTCTGCACATCGTCTGCTTTTGTCTTATCCTTTATAAGTATATGAGACGCCGTAACGGTATCCGGCTGGGTCTTATAATCCGACTGATGCTGGTTATAATATTGCTTTAACTCTTCATCCGTCACATTAATACCTGAGGTAGTCTTTTCCCATAGTTTGTACTGGATAAGCTGGACCTGCATGAGATTTGTATAAAAATCTTCAGATACATTCTGGCTCTC
>DHDL01000010.1:65568-77205 GCA_002399345.1 Thermoanaerobacterales bacterium UBA4877 | reverse complement strand
TGAGACTTAAGCTCATCCTTGAAGGACTTTGAGTTTACATCTACGTTATTTTTCTTGGCCTGCTGATTGAGTAAGGACTCATATATCATCTCATCCAATACGTTCTCTTTAAGTATGTCTATCATTTTCTTACCCTGAGATTCTGTATTCCAATATTTATCATTCACATTCGGTTGGGCTTCATATGATTTCTTATAGTTGTCCACTGTTTTATCAAACTCGGATTTCTTTATATCCACGCCGTTTACGGTAGCCACTGTTTTATCCTGCCCGCAGGCGGCCATGCTGAATACCATAGCGACGATCAGAAACACTAACAATGCTTTTTTCTTCAAGTCGTTCACTCCCCATCCCTTATTATATGATCATTATACACTATCTTAAGTCGGCCTTCAAATTCAATGATTCTTTGATCGCTATCAAAAAGCAGCACAGGCGGCTCAATATTTCATTCTCTTTTTTATCAGTTACCTTTATCGTAAAAGCAGGAGGAACGGTAGCTGAGTATAGGACATCCTTATTCTCTTTCATTAAATTGCTTACAAAGCCTATATCGCTGCCCATTTCATCCGGCAGGGTGATGACCAGACCATCCCCCTTCTGCTCTATCGACTGTATCTTCAGCGACTGCGCAATGGATTTTATATATACTATCTCTATGAGGTTACATACGGATGCTGGGATATCCCCAAATCTGTCTATAAACTCTTCCTGAATGTCTGATACATCCTCGCGGCTTTCAATAGAAGCCAACTTCTTATACATTTCTATGCGAAGCGATTCCTCCTTGATGTATTTACTGTCTATATATGCATTTATATTGAGATCTACAGTGGTATCAACCTTTTCCTCGGTTTTATCACCCTTAAGTTTCCCAACGGCATCCTTCATCATCTTAAAATAGAGTTCATATCCCACTGCTACCATGTGGCCATGCTGCTGCGGGCCGAGCAGGTTACCTGCTCCGCGTATCTCGAGGTCCTTCATGGCAAGCTTAACACCCGAACCGAACTCGGTAAATTCCTTTATGGCCTTGAGCCTTTTCTCGGCTTCTTCTGAGAGTACCTTATTCCTTTCATAGGTAAAATAAGCATAGGCCAAACGGTTGGAGCGGCCGACCCTCCCACGCAGCTGATAAAGCTGGGCCAGGCCCATCCTGTCTGCATCCTTTACGATAATGGTATTTACATTGGGAATGTCCAGCCCCGTCTCTATTATTGTCGTACAGACAAGAACGTTGTACTCCTTATTATAAAATGCCTTCATCACTTTCTCCAGCTGCCTCTCAGACATCTTCCCATGAGCAACACATATTTTGGCCTCGGGAACCAATGATTTTAACCGCGTGGCTATTTTAGAGATGTTATATACCCTGTTATAGAGGAAATACACTTGCCCTCCCCTGCTTATCTCCTGCAGAATGGCATCCCTCACAACCTCATCGTTGTATTCCATCACATATGTCTGCACCGGATACCTCTCCTGCGGCGGAGTCTCTATTTCGCTCATATCCCGAAGACCTATAAGCGACATGTGCATTGTCCGCGGTATGGGCGTAGCAGAAAGAGCAAGGGCATCCACATTTTTGGCAATTTCCTTAAGCCTCTCCTTCTGCTTTACGCCAAACCTCTGTTCCTCATCCACTATCAGCAATCCAAGATCTTTAAACCGGATATCCTTCTGTATAAGCCGGTGCGTGCCGATTACAATATCAACGCTGCCATACCTGATCTTTTTTAGGGTATGCTTTTGCTGCTCAGGTGTGCGAAATCGGCTGAGCATGTCTATGCTTACGGGAAAATTCTTAAACCTATCTACAAAGTTATTATAGTGCTGTTCGGCTAGTATAGTGGTGGGACATAGATAAGCAACCTGCTTATTGTCCATAACCGCTTTAAATGCCGCCCTTATAGCCACCTCTGTCTTGCCATAGCCCACATCGCCACAGAGAAGCCTATCCATAGGCCGCGGCTTTTCCATGTCCTTCTTTACCTCTGCAACTGACCTTATCTGGTCGGGTGTCTCCTCATAGGGAAAACCCTCCTCAAATTCTTTTTGCCAAGGAGTATCGGGAGAAAAGGCATGCCCCGGGGTGGCCTGACGCACCGCATAGAGATTAATAAGTTCCTTTGCCATTTCTTCTATACCCTGTTTTACTTTAGTCCGGGTCTTTTGCCACTCGCTGCCGCCCAGTTTATTTAACCTGGGTTTCTTGCTTTCTTCGCCCACATATTTCTGTATAAGATCCATCTGGTCCACCGGGACATACAGTTTATCGGCCCCGGAATACTCCAGGTTGAGATAATCGCGGGTTACTCCTTCCACCTTGAAGGTAACGATCCCGGTAAACCTACCTATCCCATGATTTTCATGCACTACATAGTCGCCCGGATGGAGATCGGTAACCTCCAGCTTACCCTTGCGGGCCTTTTTTGAGGGCGCCCTTCTTTGCTTGGATACGCCGAAAAGCTCTGCTTCCGTAGCCAGGGCAAAGCCTGATTCGGGTATTTCGTATCCTTCGGAAACACTGCCCGGCATTATGTTTATTTCATTTAATTTAAGACCTTCTATATCATCGATAAAGTGGGAATTTATGCCGAAATCCGCCAGGCTCTTTACCATGGAACGGGCCTTATCCTCGCTACCCGCAAGCAGTACTACGGTATATGCCTTGCTGTTCCATGTTTTGAGCTCTTCTCTTATGAGCTCGGCTTTGCCGTGGAAGGGGTGCATACCCTTCGCCAGAAAATCAATTGATACCTTAGGACTTATTATATTATTCCGCGGGAATGTGGATACCGTAAGGCAGGTCTTATTTATCGCCGAGGACAGTATACCGCCGAAATCAGTCTTCAGCCTGGCCTGGCCGGGCAGCACCTCGCCCCTTGTCAGGAGGTCTTCAAACATCTCGTTAAATCTTTCCAGATCCTTTGATGATTTTGCATCAAGCCGGGACGGCTCATTAAATACAATGAGGGCATCTTCTTTAAGGTAGTCTACGAGGGTATATGCCTTGCCGTAAAAGTACGGCAGGTATTGCTCAATACCTTCAAAATAAGTACCGAGGTTAAAGTTTGCCAGCCTGTCCTCTATCTTTTCCCTCAGTTTGTCCTGAACATTAGGCAGTTTTATCCTGCTCATCTGAGCAGTAAGATCATAGGATATTTTCTTATATGCTCTTTTAAAATCATCCGGCGTAGCGAGTAGCTCCCTTGCCGGTGTTATGTGCACACTATTCGTCTCTTCATATGAACGCTGCGAAGCAGGGTCAAAATACCTTATCGAATCAACCTCGATGTCAAATAGTTCGATTCGCACCGCCTGCTGCGTGTCCATGGGAAAAAGGTCTATAATATCTCCCCGGACGGAGAACTGGCCCCTGCCCTCTACCATCATTTCCCTCTCATATCCCATATAAATAAGTGTATCTATAATCCCATTCCTGTCCACGGTATCACCGACTGCTATATCCAAGCCTGTACCCGTGTAAACCTCAGGCGGCATGAGTACCTGCATGAGTGCATCCATGGATGCGCACACAACGGAGCTACGCCCCGATGACAGAGCACTTAAGGTTTTTAACCTGTCGGCTGTCATATCTGTGCTCACAGCCTCTACAGAATAAAACACAACATCTCTTTTGGGAAAAAGATAAACCTCTTGATTTTTTAAATAAAATGACAGATCCTCATAGAGCTTTCTCATTTCATTCTCATTCTCAGTTACTATGAGGACCTGCCTATTAAATTCTTTGTTTAAAGCCGCCAAAAGCGGTGCGGCCTGGCCGGTTAAAAGACCGGTCAACGCTATGGGCTGAGTCCCCGAGTCTATCGCATCCCTCAGCTGCCCAAAAGAATTTGTCTTAAAATAGGGGTTAAAAGTCAAGCTAACATCACCTCAATTGGGATTGTAACGGTTCATGGCAGTGCTTATCCCATCTTTTATCATACACTCTACGGCATCAACAGCATCATTTATACTCTGAGCCATCACTGTCATTTCCTCCTGCGTGAATCTTCCCAGCACATGCGATACCAGATCGTGCTGAGGCTTTCCTGTACCTATTCTTATACGTGGAAAATCCTCACTCTTTAAATTATATATTATGGATTTAAGTCCATTATGTCCGCCGTCGCTGCCTTTCTTTCTTATACGTATCTTACCCAACGGCAAGTTTACATCATCGCAGATAACAAAAACATCCTGCACAGTTGATTTGTAAAAATTTACCACATCAAAGGCGCACCGCCCCGAATCATTAACATAGGTAAGGGGCTTAATGAAAAGTATCTTTTCACCGTCTATTATTGTCTCACCTATGAGTCCTTTAAACCTGTCTTTAAAATTTATATTATATCTTCCAGCCAGCTCGTCAATAACCATAAAGCCGACGTTATGTCTCGTTCCGGCATACTTCGTGCCGGGATTTCCTATACCTAAAACAATTTTCATCATTGTTCCTCCAATTGTAATTATACACCAATGGTCAATAAGTTTATACAACGTCCTGCATTTAAGTTTGCTATTTGATATAATCAAGGCAGAGGCAGAGTAGACATCGCGCGTTAAGTGCCAGGAGATGGGAAGTTGCTCCTGGACGAAAGGTTTCGCCCTGCGGTGTAGATGTCGCATTCCGCTGTCACATTAAAGACTCCTTTCTCTTTAGTGTGGCTGCGTCACATAGCCTTAAGCTAAAGAGAGAGGAGGTGCATAAGATGAAACGTCATGTACTTTCTGCACAAAGCATAACCTATGCCGGGCTTTTCATAGCCCTCAGCATAGCGCTTACAAGAGCAATGAGTTTTTATGTGACTATAGGCGGCGTGCAGGGTATCCGAATAGGATTTGGTAATATACCGATAATACTCTCCGGTGTTGTCCTGGGACCAGGCCTAGGTGCCGTTGTGGGCGCGGCTTCCGATCTCATAGGCAGCCTCATCATGCCCAGCGGGCCGTATTTTCCAGGCTTCACGATTTCCGCCGCCCTATCCGGGGCACTGCCTGTAATTTTTTTCAAGCTCTTAAGCGGAAATAAATCCCATCTATTTGTCCGGATATTCATGGCTGTAGCCATCTCAGACATAATAACATCCGTCGGTTTGGACAGTCTGTGGATTTATATTCTCTACCACGTGCCGCTGGCTGTTTTGTTACTGCCGCGGATAATCGCCAGGGTCATCATGATACCTGTCACATCATATCTCATTTATACCCTGCTGAAATATGTACCCAAACTAAAAGGTGCAATGTAAACTAAGTAAGGCTGCCTCACGGCAGCCTTAAAATTTAATTTCCCATAGATGATTTTAGCGTGACTTTTGCATTAATGGTTTTGCCGTCTCTTACGACGGTCATGGTTATTGTCTCGCCAACCTTATGTTTAGATATCTGCTTTTGCATATCATCCAATGTCGTAACCTTTTTGTTACTTACAGCCGTTATGACGTCTCCCGTTTTGATCCCGGCAGATTCAGCAGGGCCTCCCGGCTGTACCTGGGCTACATATAATCCTATTGGAAGGTTATATGACTTGGCATCATCCTGCCCTACCTGCTGGACTGCCACCCCTATCATAGGCCTTTCGATGTATCCATTCTTTATTAGCTGGTCTACAATCGGCCTGGCCGTACTGATCGGTATTGCAAACCCCATACCTTCGACGGGCGTACCCGACGAGCCACCGAATATATCAGACAGGTCATCGCCACCCGTTGAAACCAACTTTACACTGGTGATGCCCATTACCTCGCCTTTAGTGTTAACCAGCGGGCCGCCGCTGTTTCCTGGATTGATTGCTGCATCCGTCTGTATCAGCTTAAGGCTGGTATCCGCTGTATTAAGGGTACGGTTGAGCCCGCTTACTATACCTGCGGTAACCGTTCCTGAATATTGCTCACCCAGCGGATTACCTATGGCAACAGCAAGCTGTCCCACCTTTATTTTGTCTGAGTCTCCCAACTTTGCTACCGGAAGATTGGATTTATCTATCTTAATCACAGCCAAATCCGTCTTGGAATCAGTACCAATAAGCTTAGCTACATTCTTACTACCGTCTTTAAGTGTTACCTCAATCCTTTTTGCACCCTTAACCACATGGCTATTTGTCACTATATAACCGTCTTTACTATATATAAAACCGCTGCCGCTGCCCTGGACAGCATACTTTATCTGATAATCATTACTCACGGGAATCATGTTGCTCACACTAACCACGGCAGGACTTACCTTCTCAGCCACCGCCGATATGAGGCCGGAAACATTATCCGTAGGTATGGTCACATCCGGCGCAGCCATGGCCGAAGTATTATTCTTCGGTACTATGTATGCCGCAATCACACCTCCCAGTAATGCAGAAACTAAAGCAACCACTATGATAACACCCCATGGAAACCTTCCTCTGCCTTCAGGCTTTTTATCCGCAACCTTAAACATATCGTCTCTGTTATCCATAAATTTCACCTCCGAAATAGATAAAAGTAAGGGGGCTTTAAGCCCCCAGGGGGATAAGCATAAGTTTAATCCTTTGCTTCACATACTATTTTATCAACTAAATGTGAAGAATATGTGAATAAAATATTAAATAAATGTAACGGTTTAGTTAAACAGCCTTCAGTGTAAACATAAACTCCGTACCCTTGTCCTCGCTACTCCTTACATTTATCTTTTCCCCATGCTGATCTATAATAGACTTTACAATGGAAAGTCCCAGCCCGCTAGACGTTTCTGTCCTGGCTTTGTCACTTTTATAGAATCTCTCAAATATATTAGGCAGGTCTTCCTCATTTATAACGGAGCCATTATCCCTTACGGAAATATACGCTTTGCCTTTGCCTTCAAATGTCTTTACCCATATACTGCCTTTCTGCCTGCTATACTTTATAGCATTATCCATGAGGTTATACAGCACCCGCTCTATTGCGGCTTTGTCTGCATACACGTTAAGGATATCACTGTCAAACTCAGGAATAAAGTCTATTCCTTTTTCGTTCAGTCTATACTCAAGCTTGATCACCGTAATCCTTATTACCTCATTTATATCAAACTCTTCCTTATTAAGCGTCATTTGTCCTGACTGTAACTGTGTCATGCTTAAAAGATCATTTATAAGAGAGGTCAGTCTTTTGGACTCCTGCAGCGCCACATTGAGGTACTTCTCCCTATCCTCCTCGGCTATAGTTCCATCAAGTATGCCCGTGATGTAACCCCTTATGGATGTAAGCGGCGAACGCAGTTCATGAGAGACATTGGCTACAAAACGGCTCCTCATATTCTCTAAGTCACTGAGATCCTTAACCATAAGGTTAAATGCATGGGCCAGCTCTCCTATCTCATCATCCCGGCTTTCGTCTAACTGTATATCAAAATTGCCGGATGATATATTGGTTGCGGCCTGGCCCATTTGCACCAGCGGGATGGAAATCCTTCTTGATGCAAAATATATAAGAACAGCTGCCATGACAACGGAAATAATAGCAGAAAGCAAAACAAGCCGGAAGGTTCCAATCATCGTCTGATTTATACTGCGTATGGGTGAATGCATAAATATAGCGCCGGATATACCTTCTTCAGTCGTGACCGGTACCCCCACTGTAAGCATAAGCGTTTTAAACCTGCCGCCGAAATAGCCCCTCTTAACCACGGTCTGACCGTCTAATACATTCCTCACCTCATCCTCCGTAAGCTTTATCCCACCAAACCTCTGGCCTATCGGCCCTGTCTCTGTAAAAACCACACCCCGGTTGTCCACTATCCATATTCTGGTATTAGTGGAGCGGTCAATACTCTGCAGCTCATAGACAAGAACATCGCCGTTTATTACTTTATTCTCATAGTCATTTAATATCATGTTTATTTCCCTAGACCTGTCCAGAAGAGTGTGCTCGGTTTCATTGTAAAAATAGCTTTGCATGAGCTGGTACAACATTGCCGATAATATGACCATGGTGACAAACAATATCACCGCATATGTCCTGATAAGCTGATTGAAAATCTTACCGCGCTTCATGTTTTCACCTCAAACTTATATCCCACTCCCCACACGGTTTTCAACTCATAGTTCATAGTAGCGGGAATTTTCCCCCTAAGCCGCTTTATATGAACATCCACTGTCCTGGAATCTCCATAAAACTCATAGCCCCATACCCGGTCTAATAACTGTTCCCTGGTAAAAACCTGATTTGGGTGTGTTGCTAAAAAGTACGCCAGTTCCAGTTCCTTAGGTGCGACCTTTACCTCTTTTCCGCATACCAGTAGTCTGTATTCACTCATGTTGATCTCCAACCCCGGGAAACTTACCACCTCTTTAACACCATTGTGTTCATATCTTCTCAGCACCGCCTTGACCCTGGCAATAAGCTCCTTGGGTTCAAAGGGCTTTACAATATAATCATCGGCGCCCGTCTCCAGCCCTTCCACCTTATCCTTAGTCTCTCCCTTAGCTGTGAGCATGATTATAGGTACATCGGATATCCTCCTTGCCTCTTTGCAAAAAGACATTCCGTCCAGACCGGGAAGCATGAGATCAAGAATAACAAGGTCCGGCACTAAACTCTCAAAATCTTTAAGAGCCTGACTGCCGTCAAGCTCCATGATAACCTCGTAGCCCTCTTTCCTTAGATATATAGCTACCAACTCTAATATATTTCTGTCGTCATCCACCACCATGATTCTCATAAAGATTTCATCCCCCATTGCTATAAAAAAAGCGTCGATACAGGCCGCTATTTACCGACGCCCCATCACACGCAAATAAGAAAAACGTTGGGCAATTTTACTGCCGTGCCTCTCTACATGTTAACTGCAAAAAAGCACGGCAAAATTCCATACAAAATTAACTGAATAAAGTGCTCACCGACAAATGCTCATAAATCCTCCTTATAGCCTCTGCAAACATCGGGGCAACGCTCACGGTATTTATTTTGGATATGCGTTTTTCATCCGTCAGCGGTATTGTATCCGTAACAATTACCTCTTTTATAGGCGACTTGTCCAGCCTCTCTATAGCCGGTCCGGAAAGTGCCGCATGCGTACAGCAGGCATATACCTCTTTAGCACCCTGATCCATCAGCGCTTGCGCACCCAGGGTGATAGTTCCCGCCGTATCAATGAGGTCGTCAGCCAGTATGACGGTCTTTCCCTTAATCTCCCCTATTATGTGCATGACCTCGGCCACATTAGCCTGGGGCCTGCGTTTATCGATTATCGCTATAGGCGCATTAAGCTTTTCAGCAAAATTACGAGCCCTACCCACACTTCCCTGGTCGGGAGATACAACGACAACATCTTTGGAACAAAAGCCTTTATCTATATAATATTTAGCCAGTATGGGTATACCCACAAGGTTGTCCACAGGTATATCGAAATAACCCTGTATCTGTCCGGCATGCAGGTCCATGGTTAAAACCCTGTCTATACCCGACACTGTAAGAAGGTTTGCCACCAATTTTGCCGTAATCGGGTCTCTTGACCTGGTTTTTCTGTCCTGCCTAGCATAGCCGTAATAAGGTATAACAGCCGTAATGCTCCCGGCAGAAGCTCTTTTGAGAGCATCCACCATTATTAAAAGCTCCATCAGATTATTGTTTACGGGATTACAGGTGGACTGTATAACAAATACATCTGCTCCTCTTACGCTTTCATCAATTTTTACACTTATTTCACCGTCACTGAATGTCGAAACATCTGACTTACCCAGGGTAAGTCCTAAAATCTTAGCCACATCCTTGGCAAAACCTACATTGGAATTACCTGCAAATATTTTAATTACTCCATCACTGTGCAAGCTTATACCTCCTGATCCTTAAATTTTTTTGTAACCCAGCCTTCAATATTCGTTTGCCTACTCCGTGCAATACCCAGAGCATCCTTAGGCAGCTTATCGGTAATTGTGGAACCTGCAGCAACAAATGCCCTGTCTTCTACTTCAACAGGAGCTACCAGGTTTGAATTGCAACCTATGAAAGCCCTGTCACCCACCTTCGTCCTATGTTTCACCTTTCCATCATAATTAACTGTTATGGCTCCGCAGCTGAAATTCACACCCGAACCTATATCGGCGTCACCAACATAAGCGAGATGCGGTACCTTCGTCCCCTCCCCTATGGAGGAATTCTTAAGCTCGACAAAATCTCCTATTTTCACCTTGTTTGCCACATGAGAATTAGGCCTAAGATATGCAAATGGTCCCACAGTACAGTTTTCACCCACACTGCTGTCCCACATAACCGAATAGGTGACGCTTGTCCCATGACCCACGCTGCTGGAGTCTATCCTCGTGTAAGGTCCTATAACAGCATCATCCGCTATAACGGAGCTTCCTTCTATTATTGTTCCCGGTTTCAGTATGATATCCCTACCAAATTTCGCCTCTGCGGAAATATATGTCGTGTCCGGATCAATTACCGTGACACCTGCCCTCATCCAGCTTTCAACTATCTCTTTATTAATCTCTCTTTCCAGGCCGGACAGCTGTACCCTGTCATTTATGCCTGAAAGTTCGCATGCGTCTCCTATAAAAGCTCCTATGGTTCTACCCATATCCCCTATGATAGCAATCGTATCCGTAAGATAATATTCTCCCTGGTCATTGTCGTTTTTTATCATATTTAATGATTTCTTTAAACACTGCGCATCAAAGCAGTAGACCGCGGAGTTTATCTCTTTTATTAGCTTAATTTCACTTGAGGCGTCTCTGTCCTCCACTATTGACTTGACATTCCCGGAGCTGTCTCTGATTATTCTCCCATACCCCGAAGGGTCTCTCATAATGCAGGAGAGCATTGTAACAGCATAACCGCCGTTTCTGTGATATGTAAGCAGTCTTTTTATTGTCTCCTGCTTGATAAGCGGCACATCTCCCGGCATCACAAGAACAGTCCCGCTGTCCGGAAGCAATTCTACAGCAGACTTCACCGCATCGCCGGTTCCCAATTGATTTTCCTGTATACACAGCTTCACCTTGCCACTTAAGTGATCTTCTATCTCTTCCCGATTTGAGCCGACAACTACTGTTATGTCGTCCGTCACACCCTGTGCGGCCTCTATGCAATAGTCTATTATGGGTTTTCCCTTTAAGGCATGCATTACTTTTGCATATTTCGAATTCATCCTCTTGCCTTGACCGGCAGCGAGGATAAGTCCACAGACATCATTCATAATGATCTTCCCCTCATATATATAAAATAAACTCATTTAATTATAATATATACTTGAGAAATTGCAAAGTTTACTGGAAAAATCAAAACAGCGGAGACATATGTCCCCGCCCTAAATAAAAGTGTCTATTAAGCTCCTTCGGTCTCTTGGGAAGTCACCTTTTTAAATTCATTGAGTATAGCTTCTTGGATCATTGCTCTCGTTTCTGTATTTATTGGGTGAGCGATGTCTTTATACTCGCCATCGGGAGTTTTCCTGCTGGGCATAGCAATAAAGAGGCCGTTACTACCTTCAATTACCTTTATATCATGAACTACGAAATCGTTATCAAAGGTAACCGATACAACTGCCCGCATTCTTCCTTCATTAGTAACCTTCCTCACCCTTACGTCAGTGACATTCATGGGTTCACCACCTTTTGTCTTTATGTAATTTCTAGTCTATTGTATATATTCGCTAGAAATATCATAAATCCTTCAAAAT
>DHDL01000010.1:27255-65376 GCA_002399345.1 Thermoanaerobacterales bacterium UBA4877 | reverse complement strand
TATGGAGACCAGATTAATAAGAGATATATAATCGTCTACCAGTTTGGTTTCGGGCTCTTTTGTAGCAACCACCACTCCTGTGCCTAAGACCTGTGCATTAAATTCCTTCATTAAATTGACTATTCCCCTTGCTGTGCCCCCGCCTTTCATGAAATCGTCTACAATAATCACCCGCGAATGGGGCAGCATAGACCGCCTAGACAGGGACATGGTCCTGATGTCTTTTGTGGAACCGGATACATAGTTTATGCTGACGGAGGAACCTTCCGTTACCCTGCTGTCATGCTTGCATATTACAATGGGCACACCCAGTGCCCGGGCAGCCATAAATGCCGGCGGTATACCCTTTGTTTCTACAGTAACAACATATTCAGGCTTTTTATCTGCAAAACATGTGGCCATGATTTCCCCTATAATCGAGCAGATTCCCGGTGAATAAAGAAGGTCGGCCGTATATAAAAAACCTCCGGGGATTATTCTTTCTTTTTTTGACAAATCCATGCATAACCTGTTTATAAAATCCGCATATTTTTCCTTTGAACCGACGGGAAGATAAAATATGCCTCCCGCAGCTCCCGGCTCGGTTACTACCCGGCCCATTCCCATTTGTGTAAACATATTGTTTATGGTATCTATATCTTCACTTATCGTGGATTTAGCAGAGCTTAACATATTCATAAAGTATGAAAGATGAAACCTTTTATTGGGATTATCAGTAAGTATCTTGACTATGGCTGCTATACGCTCGCTTTTTTTATGTTCACCCATTTTTTCCTCCGTTTTATTTTTATTGTTCTATTATCATTTATTTTTATATAGTTATAGTTAGAATAATCATATCCAGAATCAGACTGAGTACTATAATCACATGCAGGGCTGCCGGCCTGGCCTTGTCATTATGCTTTGCACTGGTATGGCATATGTTCTATAATATATCCATAATGCGAATAGTTATTTCCATTGTTGGCAAAAATCATTATGTACTTAATTTTAGCTTTTCAGGGAGTGGTATATAATATGGATATAAAAAATTACAGGAATATATATTTCGTTGGCATCGGCGGCATAAGCATGAGCGGCCTGGCCATTTTGCTAAAGTCCAAAGGCCACGAGGTATCCGGTTCCGACATAAGAGAGTCGGCTCTTACGGATAAGCTCAAATCTCATGGTATAAACGTGCACATCGGTCACGATCCTTCAAATGTAAAGGGTAGTGATCTTGTCGTATATACAGCAGCCATAAAACAGGATAACCCAGAGCTTGTCTCGGCTAAGGAGCTAGGCATACCAGTCATGAACCGTGCATCACTTATGGGACAGGTTATGCTCCGCTACCCGAAAACCGTTGCCGTTGCGGGTAGCCACGGAAAGACTACGGCCACCTCGCTTATTTCAGTCGTCCTAATGAGGGCTGGTTTAGACCCCACGGTATTGGTTGGCGGCGAGGTTGATATATTGGGCGGCAACGTACGAGTGGGGAGCAGCCAATACATGGTGGCCGAGTCCTGTGAGTACCAGGACAGTTTTTTAAAATTCCATCCATTTATAGGAATTGTCCTAAATATGGAATGGGATCACGTGGACTACTTTAAAAATATGGATTCTATAAAGAAATCATTTGTAAATTTTACCAAGCTTATACCGGATGACGGATGCTTGATCGTGTGTGGCGATAACTCCGCATCAAGCCTTTTACCTTATGTAGATTGTAATACATTGACCTTCGGATTGCAATCAAAAAACGACTGGAAGGCGGACAATATATCATATAACCAGCAGGGTTGTTCGTCTTTTGATGTTTTGTACAAAGGAAAGAAGATGGGAAACATAAGCCTTGCCATACCGGGTGAGCATAATATATACAATGCATTAGCCGCGGCAGCGACATGTTATTCCCTCGGCATTCCGATAGATACGGTAGAAGAATATATAGATGAGTTTACGGGTACACATAGGCGTTTTGAAATAAAAGGCCAGGCCAATGGCGCAACTGTCATAGACGACTATGGACATCATCCCTCTGAAATAAAGGCAACCTTAAAGGCAGCAAAAAACTATCCCCACAAGAAAATCTGGTGTGTTTTCCAGCCGCATACATACACGCGGACTCACGCATTTTTAAACCAGTTTGCCGGGGCCTTCTATGATGCAGATAGTGTCATAGTGACTGACATATATGCCGCCCGAGAAAAAGATACCGGCCTGGTAAAATCCCAGGATCTTGTGGATAAACTGAAATCCAACGGGGTTAATGCCGTATACATGAGTGAATTCAGCAAGATAGCAGATTACCTCATGGATAATATTGAAAGCGGCGACCTTGTGATAACACAGGGCGCCGGAACTATAACCAGCCTGGGTGATATGCTCTTAAGCCGCAGCTAAGACATCATCACCATGCGGACTATATATATAACTGCTGTGACGGCAACCGGCCAGTAATCGATGATGCCGCCTGTCGCCACATAATCAGGCTTGGGTACCTGGATATCCTGGGTTTTCCTTTTAAATCCGCGAAGCAAAAATACAAAAAGTAATATAAATGGAATAACTATAACCGACCAGGCCAGCAATACGTCCGGTGTTATCACGACCTGGCCTGCCTCCGCCGGTGCCGACCCACCGGACATAATGCCCACCATATACATGATAACAAGCGCAATACTGTTATTGGTAAAATGAGCTATCATACCGGCAAATATTGAATCAGTGCGATATACAAGATACGCCAGCATCATACCCAGAAACCATATACTGAAAAAATTTGTTGGATTTAGATGTAGTAAAGCAAACATTAGACCCGACATTATTATGCCGAATGCCTCACCTTTTGCTTCATAGCCCCTCAGTATGACACCCCTCATCATTATTTCCTCACAGACGGCGGCCAGGCCAGCCACGATGACTAATTCCAAAGCTAATTCCGTACCATTCGTAGGCGGTGGAAGCGCCTGTGTCGGAATATGAATAAATTTAGACAAACAAAAGACACTCAATATGCCTATAAACTCTGCAACAAACCAGCCCGATACCGTTATACCCACCACATAGGGCACCAGGGATAATCTCATCCTCTTAAATCTCATAAATTCAGCGGGTTTCATATTATTCATAAACAGAAATATAAGGCTGGGAATAAGCACCAGTCCTACCTCCGTTATTATAAGACCATACATAAGATTCCATTTCTGTGCCATCGCACCTACCGATGCGAAAAGCAATAGAACGATGAAATAAAAAATGTTTATCTTTTTCAAGTTCATATATTACCACCCCTTTTTGTTGATATTATTCGTGTCATTATTATATATACAATACTATAACATTATAAAGAAAAAATCCAAAAAAACTCCCCTTACTATAAACAGTGGCGTTATCAACTGCATTTCACAAGGGGAACATATCATTTATTTACTTTTCTGCGGCATTTACTATTGGGATACAGTATTCTCCGCCACATCAAAATCAAGCCCCATGACCTCCTGCATGTACTTTATTGCAGCACCGTCAAATGGCACGGGCAACCACACTTGCTGTTTCATAATTATAAGTATTTGAATCTAATTTATAATTATATTTATATATACAGTAGTCAACTATAAGGTTTGTTATCTTTAATTTGTACAACTTTTATTTTAAGTAATATAATATTTAAAAGGAGGTAATTATCATGAAAGGAAAGAAGATGAGCATGACCACAAAAATTCTCGTTGGTCTGATTCTCGGTGTCATTGTTGGGTTTTTCTTCATGGGCTCGCCGGATATCGCCGAAACCTACATAAAACCCTTTGGCACACTTTTTTTAAACCTAATCAAAATGATCATCGTACCGCTGGTACTGAGCTCACTCGTTGTCGGCACAGCCAGTGTAGGTGATGTAACCAAGCTGGGGAGAATCGGCATCAAAACTATTGTGTATTTCTTAGTAACCACGGCCATAGCGGTCGCTATCGGCCTTATACTGGGTAATGTAATACAGCCCGGCGTAGGGCTTACACTTGCACTCCCTGAAGGCGCCGAGGTGAAAGCGGGTGAAATACCATCTATTGCAGATACGCTTCTAAATATCATTCCCACAAATCCAATCGAAGCCATGGTAAATGCAAACATGCTGCAGGTAATAGCTTTTGCACTATTCCTGGGTATTGGGATCACAATGATAGGAGAGAAAGGCAAGCCGCTGTATTCATTCTTTGACAGCCTGGCAGAAGTCATGTATAGCATCACCTCCATCATTATGCAGTATGCACCCATAGGTGTTTTCGCATTGATGGTGCCTGTAGTTGCTGAAAATGGCCCGAAGGTACTCTTGCCTTTATTAAAGGTAGTAATAGCCGTATACTTAGGGTGCATAATACATTCCATAGCGGTCTACAGTTTATCTGTAAAAATATTTGCCGGTATGAGTCCCAAGCACTTCTTTAAAGGTATATTTGAAGCGGCCATGGTAGCATTTACAACATCATCCAGTTCGGGTACCCTTCCCGTAACCATGCGAAACGCTCAAGAAAATCTAGGCGTGCCCCAATCCATTGCTTCATTTGTACTACCTTTGGGCGCCACAATAAATATGGACGGTACGGCACTCTACCAGGGAGTATGTGCCCTGTTTATAGCGCAGATATACGGTGTAAATTTAACCATCGGCCAGCAATTAACCGTGATATTAAGTGCTACACTGGCATCCATAGGAACGGCCGGCGTTCCCGGTGCAGGATTTATAATGCTGACCATGGTGCTGCAGTCTGTGGGGCTGCCTATCGAGGCCAGCGCACTTATAGCAGGTATCGACAGAATCCTGGACATGATCAGAACATCCATCAACATTGTAGGAGACGCCTCATGCTCGGTCGTTGTGGCCGCCACTGAAGGTGAGCTTAGAGAAACAGAGAAAAAACCAGCCTCATAGTAATTGGGTTTATGGGGATAAACAGATAAAAGAATATTTGGATAATAGTCTTGCAAAGAAAGGATTAAAATAATCTTTGAGTCAGGTTAAAACTGTGGGGCAGCAAACAACTCTGAAATAACAAGAGATACTGCCCCTATTGCACATGAATACATTCCCAACTTAGACAGCTCAATCTTTATATTGCTGTAACGTGTAATAAAACATCTCTTCTTTACAATACGCCTTATTTCTTCCAAAACTATTTCTCCTCCGAGAGAAATGGTGTTACCAACTATAACCTTATCCGTATCAAAGGTATTAATAATATTTACTATACCAATGCCCAGGTTTTTCCCAACCTCTTTTAGTGCTTTTACCGATGCTTGATCGTTGCTTTTAGCATTATATATTATATCAAAAACAGATAAATCCAATACATCACTACTGTTATGACTAAATTCATTCAGATAATAATTAAACAACGATTTTTCAGACGCATAGTTCTCCCAACATCCAATATTACCGCAACTACAATCATGATCACTAAAGTTAATGGTCATATGACCCATCTCTCCCGCCAGACCATTTGATCCCCTATATAGCTCATTATTTATGATAATCCCCGTGCCTACACCTATACCGGCACTGACATATACCAAATTAGTCTCTTTCTCACCGGCCCCAAACCATTTTTCCCCTATAGCTCCCGCATTAGCTTCATTGTCTATATATGTCTTTATCCCAAAGCGCTTCTCTATAATACTTTTTAGGTCGAGATTATACCATTTAAGATTTGGAGCCATTAGTACTGTACCGTTTTTGTAATCCACGATCCCTGGCACACCAATACCTATGCCAAGTATACCTTTTAAAGTATTCTTGGAAAAAGAAACTGCCTCTTCCAATAACCCCACTAGCTTATCAATTATTTTTTCTTTAGTGTCTACCTTTTCTGTATTTATACGTTTTTCCCACAATATATCTGCTGACGGGTCCGTAACTATACAGAATATATAATTGACGCCGAGGTCAACACCTATTACATGACCGACATTATTGTTTATTGAAAGCAAAATAGGTTTCCTGCCACCCCTGGAAGCTCCTGGACCCTCTTCAATGACGAATCCGTCAGTCATAAGCTCATCAACAAGAGATGAAACTGTTGATTTGTTTAAACCAGTTTTAACAGAAATTCCTGCTCTTGACACTTTACCATTTTTTCTTATTGCATTTAGAACGATTGATTTGTTAAGTTGCTTTACAAGTAGCTGATCTCCCGTAATCATTAATTCACCTTTTATTCTTTATTTTTGGACTCCATGTCTAACCAAACTGCCATTAATAGTATAATACCCTTTACAACGTACTGCCAAAAAGGGGCAGCATTCAACATGCTCATTCCATTATCTATACTTGCCATCACCAATGTGCCAATCATAGTACCGCCAACTGTACCAGATCCACCAGCTAAGCTTGCGCCTCCTATCACACATGATGCAATTGCATCCGTTTCCGCATTCTGTCCTGCGGCAACAGAAGCAGCATTTAATCTCGAAGTAAGAAGTACACCGGCAGTCGCTGCCATTAAACCACTTATTGCAAATATTATCAAAATAATCTTTTTCGCATCAATGCCTGAAAGGATGGCCGCTTCTTTATTACCTCCCACAGCATAAACCCTTCTTCCAAATACCATCTTGTTCGATACATAGTTAAAAATCATTGCAATCACTACAAGGATAAAAACCGGTATAGGTATACCTTGATACATATTTAATATCAGAACAACTGCAAAAACTAGTATAGATGAACCAATGAATTTGCTAACATCCACTTTAATTAATGAAACATCAAAATTATGTTTCATCTTTGTCTTCCTGTTATGTATCATATTAAAAAGCATTGCAACAATAATAATAGCACCCATAATATACCCAACAGTTGGCGTAAAATAGGCCTGACCGATAAATTGAAAATCATCACTTAGCGGGGCAATTGTCATACCCTTGCTTATCCCGATCAAAACTCCCCTAAATATAAGCATACCCGCAAGGGTAGCAATAAATGAAGGTACATTTCTGTATGCTACCCAATAGCCGTTCCACAACCCCAACAATAGTCCGGCTACCAGTGTTATTAATATTGACACAATCCCATTAACATTGTACCAAACATTGAGAATAGCGGCAATGCCACCCAGTAACCCCATCATTGAACCTACCGAAAGATCAATGTGACCGGCAATTATAACAAATATCATACCAATAGATAATAACCCCGTAATTGCCATTTGTCTAAATAAATTTGATAAATTCCTCGGTGTCAAAAAAGAACCATGCGTGGAAACAGAGAAAATTATCCATATAGCAAGCAGTGCTATTATCATCGTATAAGTCCTGATATCAAATTTAAAAACCTTAAACATGTTGGTTTTTACGCTTTCTTCCTCACTATTTATCAATTTTACTTACACCTCCTATTGCACTTCTCATTATCATTTCCTGTGTAACATTATTATTTTCAAATTCTCCTGTAATTTCACCTTCATGCATAACAATTATCCTGTCACTTATACCCAATATCTCCGGGATCTCAGAAGAAACCATAATTATAGATATTCCCTCTTCCACCAGGTCAAACATTATCTTATATATTTCGTATTTGGCACCAACATCAATACCTCTTGTTGGTTCATCTAAAATAAGTATTTTGGGCTCAGCTAATAATGCCTTTGCCAAAACAACCTTCTGTTGATTTCCTCCGCTGAGTTTATTTACTAAATCATCAAAACTAGAAACTTTTATTTCAAGCCTGTCCACATACTTCTTTATGTCCTCTGATTCCGCTATTTCATCCACCTCACCAAATGATTTATTGTACTTGTTGATCGTAGCCAACGTAATATTCTTTTTAACACTCATTGAGCCTACGAGACCTTGCCGTTTTCTATCTTCCGGCACCATAAAAATACCATTCTTTATAGCATCCTTAGGGCTATTTACTTGAATCAATCTGCCATTTAAGTACAATTTACCTTCATGTCTACTGGGATACGAGCCAAATACGCTTGAAACCAACTCAGTCCTGCCCGCTCCGATTAAACCTGCAATGCCAAGTATTTCACCCTCTCTTAATGTAAAGTTAATATCGTTAACAACTTTTTTATCGGTATGGATACCATAGGCATTGAACCCCACACCTTTAAGTATCACTTGACCCACATTATGCTCTCTTCTGGGGAACAAATCTGTTATCTCTCTACCAACCATCATCCTTATTATTTCTTCTTCATTTATTTCCTTTATATCAGCTGAACCAACAGTATTACCATCTCGTAATACTGTTACATTGTCCGCAATTTGAAAAACTTCATCTAACTTATGGGAAATGTATATACAAGTCATCCCATTATTTTTCATTCGTCTTAAAATATTCATAAGTATTTCAACCTCAGGGTCAGTAAGCGGAGCAGTTGGCTCATCAAGAATCAATAAGTCTGTCTTTCTTGATAATGCTTTAGCAATCTCTATCATTTGCTGCTGACCTATTCCCAGATCTTTTATTTTAGTATATGGATTTATGTTAAGCCCAAGTTCTTTAAGTAACTTAAGCGTACGGACATATACCTCATTAAAATCCATAACCCCATTTTTATTCGGCTCGTTGCCTATAAAAATATTTTCCGCTACAGATAGTTCTTTAATTAAAGCCAGTTCCTGATGTATTATGGCAATTCCCTTTTCCTCGGCATCTTTAATATTACTAATCATCAGATTCTCGCCATTAAAAATAATCTCCCCGTTATATGTTCCGTATGGATATATACCACTTAATATCTTCATCAATGTAGACTTCCCCGCACCGTTTTCACCACAGAGAGCATGAATTTCTCCTCGTTTTACCTTTAAAGAAACTTTATTTAGCGCTCTTACACCGACAAAATTCTTAGTTATATTTTTCATTTGCAGCAAATAATCATTCATCATCTCACCGCCTTTATTAATAGGGGGAAGGCTAAACATTCCCCCTATTGTTATTATTTCTGAGGCCACTGTTCTTTGGGAATATTCTTGTATACATTTTCTAATGTCTGAAAACCATCCTTTATAACTGTATCCACCATATTATCTTTATTTACAACTATTGGATCAAGTAAAAGTGACGGAACATCAATTTTACCATTATTAGTTTTACCATTTGCAGCGATATCCTTGCCCTTTGCCATTGCTACAGCTGTTTGTGCGGCCTTTGTAGCAATTTCTTTTATAGGCTTATACACTGTCATTGTTTGTTTCCCTTCAACGATTCTCTGGCAAGCTGCCAAATCAGCATCCTGTCCTGAAACCGCCACTTCCCCATCAAGTTTCTGAGCTGCAAGAGCTTGAATCGCACCTCCTGCAGTGCTATCATTAGAAGCAACAACGGCATCAATATCATTATTTGCTGCTGTCAGTGCATTTTCTATTATTTTTAATGCCTCTTCTGGCAGCCAATCTTTAACCCATTGATCCCCTATAACCTTTATATCGCCTTTGTCTATACGTGGCTGTAAAACCTTCAATTGACCTTGTCTGAGAAGCTTTGCGTTATTATCCGTGGGAGAACCGCCTAGTAAGAAATAGTTACCCTTTGGTGCTGCCTTAACTACCCCGTCTGCTTGTAACTCACCTACTCTAACACTGTCAAAAGAAATATAATCGTCCAAATCAGCATTAGTTATCATCCTGTCATAAGCAAGTACCTTTACACCTGCCTTATGTGCCACATCAACCACAGGTGCCAAAGCATCACCATTGTGAGCTATTATGACTAAAACATTTATATCTTGTGAGATCAAATTCTCCGCCTGCGAAAGCTGGGTCGAATCATCACCATTGGCTGACTGCACCAGAACATCTGCACCTAATTCATTTGCCTTTTTTACAAAAGTATCCTTGTCATGCTGCCATCTTTCCAGTCTTAGATCATCCATACTTAGACCAATTTTTATCTTTCCTTTTTTCGCTGCGGTTGTTGTACTCTGGTCTTTACCTTTAGACACCTCATCATTACCTACAGTATTTGCACAACCTGCTATTGATACTGCCACCATTAAAACAAGTAGGATTGCAAGCAATACATTTGATAGCGTTTTCCTCATTACTATACACCTCTTTCCCTATAGTATAATTATCTTGCATATACCCTTTATATATTTATAGATATCACCCCTTTAGCTTAATGCAGAAATATCGGCAAAAGTATCCTTCAAACTTCTATATAGACCTGTAAAGATACTATATAGATCATTATATATATCCACATTATTTTTAATAGGAGAGACAGTCTCCCTGACATTTATGAGACTTCTACACGCCTGTTCAACATTATCATAATATCCATATCCAACGGCAGACAAAATTGCTGCACCATAAGACGGTCCCTCTAATGTGTTAACAATCCCTACCTTAGTATCAAATACATCTGAAATAATCTGTCTCCACAATCTACTGTTAGAACCGCCACCACTAAGTCTCACTTCATTTATTGGTATCTCCATAGACTTAATGATTTCAAAAGAGTCCCTCAGTCCATAAGCAACACCCTCCATTATTGCCCTGGTTATATCTCCTCTTGTATGTAACATATTGAGACCTATTAAACAGCCCCGGGCACAAGGGTCACTGTATGGCGTTCTTTCCCCCATCATATATGGTAGAAAAATCAGCCTATTTCCTCCAATCTTGGAATTTGAAGCCATATTAAGAAGTTCATCCACGTTATAAGGGCTGTTATTTTCAACCCACCACTTCAAGCAAGATGCAGCAGATAGCATGACACCCATAACATACCATCTTTTATCAGCATGGCAAAATGTATGAAGCCTATTTAGTTTATCAACCGAATAAGAATCCCGGCTGGCAAACACCACCCCTGAAGTTCCAAGAGAAACCGAGATGACTCCATCATTTACCGTACCGGTCCCTATAGCTCCGCATGCCTGGTCACCACCTCCTGCTACTACCAAAGTTCCTTCGTTAAGACCGGTATCTGCAGCAGCTTTTTTGGTTATACAGCCAACTGCTTGGGAAGACTCATAGCTTTCCGGTAACCACGACAACGGTATGTCCAGTAACCTCAACATGTCCAAGGACCAAGTTCTATGCTCTACATCAAACAACAATGTACCGGAAGCATCAGATACATCGGTAGCAAATTCATCGGAGAGCTTATACCTGATATAATCTTTAGGAAGAAGAATATGACTAATCTTTTTATAGCTATATTCTTCATTGTTTCTTACCCATAAAATCTTTGGTGCGGTAAAACCAGTAAAAGCAGTATTCCCTGTTAATTCAGATAAATTTTCTCTTCCGACCTTTTCAATAATATATTCACACTCTGACTTAGTTCTCTGATCATTCCACAGGATAGCAGGCCTTATTAAGTTGTTATCAGAGTCCATGAGTACGAGACCATGCATCTGTCCGGTCACTCCAACAGCTTTTATATCTCCAGCGTCAATATCAAACATAGATAACATCTTATTTATACATTGTTTAGTAGCTTTCCACCAATCCTCTGGATTTTGTTCGGCCCAGTCTGGCCTTGGATAAAATATAGGATAGGCTTGTGAAACGCTTGCTTTTATGTTCCCATATTCATCCATTACCAGCACTTTAACCGACGAAGTACCAACATCAATTCCCATAAAATACATTTTATCACCTACATTTTTGCGCCTAAGGCCTTGTATACCTCTTTATACGCTTTTATGGCATCCTTATGTTTTTTCGCTTCATATAGCCTATCTGTGTCAATCTTTGATGCTAGTTCATATATAAACTCCCATTGTAAAACGCTTTCTTTTACAGCTTCAATCTGATCTTCGGTATATGGGAACATATCATAACCAATCCTCTCACCCTTACTTCCATAACCTACTAATTGAAGCTCTTTAGCCAGTTCTAGTGTTTCCATAAAACACAGCGATCCCACTATATTATCATCATCAAAAGAACCCCAGCCACTATTGGCATGCTGATGACCTAACTTCCCTTCCATAGCTAGCAGTCTGACATACTCAGCTAAATTCTCTCCATTCATAATCAGATGCTGCCAATCCATATTCACCTTCAGATTAGTTGTATCAATACCTCTTTCCTTTACCTTGTTTATAACATACATCACCATACCGATATTCCTCATTGCAATTTTCATAGCAGGTTCGCTGTTTTTATGTTCAAGAAATATGGTAACCCCCTTCTCATTTGCATGTTTTGTAAGATCGGCAATTGCATCAATGAAATGAGTCCACATCTTCTCGTAATCTGTCTGGAACGGATAATTATATCCCTCTCCGCCCGGCCAAATAATAAAATTTGCATGCAATGAAGTAGCAAGATCTATACCATCCTTTGCTACATCAATGGCCTCACGTCTAATGTTGGGATCAGGATTTATAAAAGATCCGAGAGCATACCTTGGATTCGTGTGATGTCCTAATGCAATACAGTATATATCCTTTCCGCTCCCATAAACAATGTCTTTAATAGCTTCACAGTTATTACTATTGATCTCATTAGGATAATGATATTCAAGACCATCGATATAATCCGCCAAACCTTTTACCACTCTTTCGGTCTTCGCCTCCATTGACTCTTTCACTACTTCCACATGATATCCATCAGGTACAAATCTTGTTGCAGAGGATCCAAATGCCCAAATACCAACACTATTTTTCAATTTCCTTTCCATTGTAAGCACCTCCATAGTATAATAAAGTTTAAAGTTTATTGGTTGGTTCAACAAACTTTCTAATTAATAACATTCGCCATCAATTATAAAACTCCTCCCTCAAAAATAAAAATTCCCACAAATTTTTATTCTATAGGACATTTAGCATACTTATTGCTTTCTTGCAAAAATGGCGATTATGCCAATATGATATCCACTGCCCTGCAAAAGTCAAAGACCATACTAAAAATGAGGGTATAAGAGCTTCGACTGATAAAGGCTCTTATATCCCTCACAAATTTAATCTTCCTATTAATAACCATAAATATTACTGCTTTTATATAACTTATCAAAAATGTTTAGTGTTAATTCACCAAGTGAGTATATAAATCTCAATATTAATTCCATGACCAGATTACTTTTTTCACTTCCTGTTACTCTTTATCAGCCTTCCTATATCTTCGGCCCTGTCCCTTAAAAGATCATATCCTCCGTCCATTGCCTCTCCCAGGCTCATGGGCCGGTCGGCAATGGAAAATAATGCAGTGGCGCCGATATCATACAGCTCCTTATATCCCCTGCCCAGGCCCCCCGAGATAATAACCGCGGGCTTGCCGTATTTTTTTGCTAACTTTGTAATACCTGCCGGAGCCTTTCCAAACCTTACCGTCTGAAAATCCGTATTGCCCTCTCCGGTAAAAACAATATCCGAATCCTTTATTACATCCTCCAGCTGCGTAGCCTGCACCACCACATCTATGCCGCTCTTTATATCCGCATTCAAGAAAGCCTTAAATGCAAAACCCAGGCCGCCTGCCGCGCCTGCTCCTGGGTAGTCCCGCCAGTCCTTGCCAATGGTTTTTGCCGTAACATTGGCAAAATGGCAGAGGTTGCTATCCAGAACTTCTATCATATGCTTTGATGCGCCCTTCTGCGGTCCATAAACAGCCGAGGCACCGTTTTCACCGCATAGCGGGTTATCCACATCACTGGCTATAGTAAAATGGCAACCTGCGATCATCTTATTCAAATGCGAAAGATCCAATGAACAAACCCTGTCAAGTTGTCCTCCGCCCCGCCCTATCTCATCACCATTCTTATCAAGCACCTTTACGCCAAGCGCCTGCAGCATGCCTGCTCCGCAGTCATTACTGGCACTCCCTCCAATGCCTATGATAAAATCCCTGCATCCTCTTTTTATCGCATCCTTTATAATCTCTCCCGTCCCATATGTGGTGGTGACAAGAGGATTTCTTTTCCCCTCCGGCACCATATTAAGACCGGATGCCGCGGCCATCTCCACCACACATCTGCCGTCTTTCAGTATGCCATAAAAACTATCCTGCGTAACTCCCAGCGGTCCTTTAACGGATGTATGTACAACCTCTCCGCCTACCGCGGTTATGAATGCCTCCACCGTACCCTCGCCACCGTCCGCTATAGGTATCTTATCTATATCAAAACCCCCCGCCCTTTTAAGGCCCTCCGCTATGGCATCACATACCTGTTTAGATGTAAGACTTCCCTTATATGAATCCGGAGAAATAACTGCTTTCATGTTAATCATACCGCCCTTTCCATACCTCTATTTTATTTTAGATATTCTATATATTTTTAGTAAAATCTTTTTAAATAGGGATACCTATCCAATTATGAAATACAGTATCAGAGTAAATGCTATAGCTGTAACCCCTTCAAGAAGGGTGCCCATGGTCTGAGCCTTATAGGCATCGGTCACCTTCATGCCGGAAAACTGGCTTACCACCCAGAAATAACTATCGTTTACATGGGATACAGTCATAGCTCCGGCACCGATGGCCATGACTGCTAGTGTTAACTGAATAGGTGTTGTTAACCCCAGTTGTGTGAGCATGGGGGCCATCATGCTGGATGTCGTAACCAATGCAACCGTTGACGAACCTTGTGCGGTCTTTAACAGCGCTGAAATTATAAACAGCAGCAAAATAGCCATTGCACCCGTGAATCTGCTGGAAGCAAATGATTTGATGTACTCAGACATCGGTGTCTTCGCAAGTACTGCACCCAGTGTACCGCCTGCTCCCGTAATCAACAGTATGTTTACAGAATCCGCCATGCCCTTGCCTATCCAACCGGTTATGGTTTCTTCGGAGAAATTAGGCATGAGCAGGAAAGAAAGAAGCACGCCAATCATCAATGCATTTATGGGAGTACCTAAAAATACTATGAGCTGGCTACCTAATCCCTCATATCCGGTAAAACTGGCTATTGACGAAAGGGCAATGAGCAGTATGGGAACGACTATGGGGGCAAAAGACAGCCATGCGTTGGGAAGATTTTTATATTGCTTCTTAAGATCCTCGTAGCTTAAGTTCTCACTTTCTCCTTCTATCTCTATGCTGCCGCCCACTCTGTTTGCCCACCATAAGCCGACCAGTGCTGCAGGTATGGATACGATAAGACCGATTAATATTACAAGTCCCAAATCTGCTCCTATATTCCCGGCCGCAGCTATAGGTCCCGGTGTAGGCGGGACCAACGTATGTGTTGCATAAAGCCCGGTAGAGAGTGCCACAGCCATGGTGGCCAGGGGTATGCCGGATCTTTTCGCCAAAGCTTTATTAAGCGGTGTCAGAATTACAAAACCGGAGTCGCAGAATACCGGTATGCTGGTTATATAGCCTATTATGGACATGGCTAATGCGGAGCGCTTCTCACCGACCAGGCCCAGTATGGTATCAGCCATTTTAAGTGCGGCTCCCGACTTTTCTATAATCGTTCCTATGATTGTACCAAATACTATAACCAAGCCTATACTGGTCATAAGATCACCAAATCCACTGGATATGACCGTACCTACATACTTAAGGGGCATTCCCGATAAAAAGGCCATTCCGTATGCTGCAAAAATCAGTGATAAAAACGGGTGCAGCTTCCACTTTGATGTAGAATAAATAATGAAAACGATTGCTAACACAAGAAATAAAAGCAGTAGCGGTCCATGGATCATTCCTGCCTGCATCTGTTCCACCTGTTCAGGCGTCATACAATCACTCCCTTTATAATTTTATGTACATATTAATTATACATCTTATTTCTTGCATTTCATGACTTAAATCACATAATTCTCAGTTCTTTTAATAAATGTAGCTAAATATAATATTATCGGAAAGGAAGCGATAATATATGTATTTATTTCTGCTTGTAATCATTGGCATCTTGGTTTTTTTAATCATACACCCGCTTATAAATTTTAAATCCGGGAAAACATATATGGACAGATTAACAAAGATCTATGGGGGGTTTTCCTGGCCGCTTATCATGTCTATAGCAGGCGGATGGTTTGGCGAAACAATCACGGGCTGGGGGCCGGCCATCCATAATTTTGCCTTTACAGGCGGCCTTATAGGCTCAGTCGTACTCGTATGCATATGGGATGGCATCTTAATCAAAATGAGCAAAAAATGATGTAATTACATATATTATACTGTACTATTCTATAGGATGGAGGAACACATATGCCTAAAATTATAATTAAACCTGTTAAAGATGACACCGCAATCGAGTCGGGCTACCCGGACGCCATAAGGACAGGCGATGCTACCATGTGGGTAGGCAGATATTCCCGCAATTCCATATACCGTGACCTCGTGAAGTTTGATCTTTCCGATATGAATGACTGTGTAGATATAACCAGCGCCATACTTAAGCTTTATGTGTGCGATGTTACCGATCCGGCGGTATGCGCCTATGTAACGCCATACTTAGTCACACAAAAGTGGCAGGGGAATGCGGTAAACTGGGAAAGCGCCCCCGGCTATGACGAGTTATCCCACGGCCCCACGGTACCGGTTAAAAATGCCGGGTTTTATCAATGGGACATCACGGAGTTTATGTCCCATTGGTTTAAGCATACCAAAACCAATTTTGGAGTTTTATTAAAATCCACGGAGGCAGCCGACGGTGAAACCAAAAGATTTGCAACCTCCGAAAATTTAAATGCGGAGCTTCGGCCTGGCCTAAAGATAACCTATTCCCATAAAGAAAAACCTGTTCAGCCTGAAAATCCATCCGAGGGTGAGGCAGATCCTGAGTTTCATGAAGATAACCCGGAATAATTTCATTATAGGGACTTATTTTGGTCCCTATTTTTCATTTCCACAATTTCCACTGCAATTTCAAAAGGTTTTTCAAAGCCTTTCCACAGAGTTTTCAACAATATTCACAGGTTTTTCCACAGGTTCTTCAATTTTCGCGCCAAATAAAAATAAATAAAGCACAAATTTTCAATTCACAGTATAATGCAATTAGAAAGCTGCATATCATTTATTATATGACAAATGTTTAATTAATCATGTTGTTTAATTCTGCAAAATATCCCAGCCTCACACTCCATTTTATACCTGTGCGTCCACTGGTTGAAGGAACAACATAGTCCATAATTCCCGGCACAGCATGTGTGGGTTGAACTCCGTAGTCAATTTTTTTAAGACCCATCAGCTTTTGGTATATCCCCTTGCCGTTATAGCATATGATACCGGGGTGATACTGGTTTAAAACCCTTATCAGCCTTTTCTTACCTTTTTCATACATATCATCGGTTATGTCCTTGGCTTCTCTTGTACATTGCTTAACTATGTCGGTGAGTCCGTAACCATATCCGGCCATGCGCCAGTCATCCTTCCAGGTAAGCGGCTGGGGAAGTATACCGCTTTCATTGAGAACCTTCCAGAAACGGTTTGTGTTTGATGCATAAAAATGTCCCCTTTCCGCCGAGGCCAGGCCGGGGTTATAGCCTACGAAGATAGCCTTCAAGTTATAATCCAATACGTCGGGCACGGGCTTATAAGGGTTGAGGCTGAGATCATAAAGTTCATCAGCTAGGCCGATAATAATTTCTTCATCCTTCAGCGTTTTAATCCAATCCTCCGGTATGCCGACTATCCCGTTATACGCACCGGAAAGCGCCCCCGCTATGGCTGCTATTGTATCCGAGTCGCCTCCCATATTGGCCGCCGTAAGGACGGTATCCCGGTAGCTATCCGCATGCTTAATGAATATATAAAGAACGGCGCCTAGGCTGCCCACCGAATAACCGGAGATATCAAATTTATTCAAGGCTATCTCTCCATCACCACTACTTTGTGCAAGACTGCTAGTCTCTTCAAGAACATCCTTTATCTCGCTATTTATAGCAAACGAAATAAGATAATCTAAAAGGTCAGCAGGATCCTTTCCGTCCAGCAGATAGTCTATGGCCAAGGAGGTCATTTGCGCAGCCTCAACTGCCCTGCTATCCTTATGGGTCATTATGCTATGTACCCTTACCGCCCTCAAAATCCTGCTTGCATCACCATGGTAAAAGAGAGCCACCGGCGCCGTCCTCATGGCTGCTCCGTTCCCCGCGCTGCTGCTTCCCGCTTTGTCCCAGGGTATGCCGCGCTTCATATTAGCTATACCTTCCATGCAGCCGGCGCCCCCGCCTATAAGGCGGCCATCCAGCTTCATAAACTCATCAGCCACCGTATACTGCTCCACATAACCCGCCTTATTTATTGCCTTGGCCAGTGCCATGGTCATCTGTGTATCGTCGGTATAACTGCCTCTTTTAAGTCCTATATTTCCTCCGCCTGCGGCATCCACCATGCCGCAGGTGCGGCCATATGTGCTCTTTATCTCGTCCCTGCTTAAAAGCTCGGTAGGCATGCCCATGGTGTCACCCACGGCCAGACCGGCCAAACAGCCCTCATACTTATCTCTCATTTTCATCACCAAACCTATTTTACCATACTTGATATCAAAGAATACGGCAGTTACAATAAAGATGAGAATCATATAGAAAAATAAGGAGATGTGGCCCTATGAAAAAACCCGTTATTATCGACTGCGATCCCGGAAATGACGATGCAGTAGCACTGCTCATGGCCTTCGCCAGCAATGCCTTAAGTATAAAAGCGGTGACTGCGGTTGCAGGAAACCAGACCCTGGATAAGACGCTTAATAATGCCCTTGCAATCTTAAGTTATGCAGGTATAGACGTACCCGTGGCAGCCGGAGCGGACAGGCCCCTTATTAAAAATCTGGTCACCGCGCCAGAGATACACGGGGAAAACGGCCTGGCCGGACCCGCTCTTCCACAGCCTTCATTAAAACCCGTAAGCAGCAACGCAATAGATCTCATGGCAGACGTGGCGGAAAAAAATGATAATATAACCATAATACCCACCGGTCCCTTGACAAATATTGCCTTGTTTCTTCTTATCCACCCCGAGCTAAAAAATAAAATCGCCAGGATATCACTCATGGGGGGTGCGTGTTTCGGGGGCAACCGAACCCCTTCAGCCGAATTTAATATTTGGACAGACCCGGAGGCCGCGGATATAGTATTTCGCTCCGGCATACCCATAACCATGTGTGGCCTGGATGTTACCAATAAAGCACTCATATATAAAGAAGAAGTGGAAAAAATAAGAGGGCTGGGACACGTATGCTGCATGCTGGCAAATATGCTCGATGCCTACGGGAAAAATACTAATATCCAAAAGGGTTTGCCTCTTCATGATCCCTGTGCCGTGGCATGGGCCATAGATCCCACCATCTTTACAACAAAACGGTTGCATGTGGATATAGAGCTGCACGGTGAGTTCACTACAGGCAAGACGGTCGTCGACTATAGAGAAAAGACAGGGCGCAAACCCAATACAGATGTCGCCTTTGACATAGACAGGAAAAGATTTATAGATTTACTTACAAAATCAATGGCATGTTATAATTAACCGATATTAATTAAAAGGAGGCAGATAATGAAGATAGGACTCGCACTGGGAGGAGGTTCAGCCAGAGGGTATGCCCATGTGGGCGTTATCAAGGCATTGGAAAGGCACAGCATACATCCGGACTATGTGGCGGGCTGCAGCATGGGGGCACTGATAGGAGCATTATATGCATCTGGTATTCCCATAAACCGTCTGGAAGAGTTGGCCATAAATGTGACACCCAAACAGTGGATGGACCTTACCATATCCAGAAAAGGAATAATGTCCGGCAAAAAACTGGAATCCATAATAACCACATTGACCAGAGGGCAGAATATCGAAGATATGCCCATACCCTTCGCAGCCATCGCTGCCGACGTCGTCTCATACAAGCCTTACATCTTCACAAAGGGGCCGGTGAGTACCGCAGTGAGGGCAAGTACAGCAATACCTGCCGTATTCGAACCTGTTTACCTTAATGATAAAATACTGGTTGACGGCGGTTTTGTAGATATCGTCCCGGCGGATATGCTTACGGAAATGGGAGCCGGCTACACTATTGCGGTAGACGTGGGATTCTCCTCAGTAACCTACCGGCCTACAAATATGGTCGATATTTTACTGCTGTCCATAGACACCTTACAAAAACAGCTTAAACAATTAAAGAAAATCAAGGCGGATGTCATTATCAGGCCGGACTTGAGCGGCATAAGACCCAATCAGTTTGACAGAGCAAAAGACTGCATAGAGATAGGGGAAGATGCCGCAGAAAAAATATTGTCCCAGGGTGAAATTGCCCTGAGACAATAAATATAAAAATAATTATTCAATACCATTATTCCATGGAAATGAAGGTGCGGTCATACCGTAAATAGCTTCGGATTTTTTTGAGCACCATGCCCAGTTCTGATCTCCATAATCATAGTGCCACCATTCTTCGACATAATTAGTAAAACCTGCATTCGTCATAATATGATATAGCAGTCTTCTATTTCTCATTGCCTCGACATCTTTCGCCGTCATTTTGTTACCCGCCTTAAACCGTTCTTCAAAATAAACGGTCCGTGCCCTTTCGGTAGAATTGTCAAATTCACAGCCCATATCAAGGGCCAGGCCCTTCTCATCGGCAATGGTAAGATCTATTGCCCCTCCCGTGTTGTGAGGCGTGGGTCGGGCCGCATCCCTGGAGGGCGGTGCCACATACTCACGGGTCTTTTTAAATATATCCTCATCCGGCAATCCAGGATTTTCCTCCTTTATCTCATCCTTCTGGATATCAAACAACGTCTGCTGAACCTTAAGCGGCCGCCAGCAGTCATATATAACAAATCGGCACCCTGTGGGCAATGCAGCCGCGGCATCAATAAGTTTTCTATAGAGGCCGGCCCGTGCGTAGCCTTCGGACAGCGATCCGTCAATTCCCTGTATATAATACTGCGGGCTTACTATTATCTTATCCGGACATAAACTCAAAGGGACAAGCTTGTCATCCGACTCACGTATAGGTAAACACCTCAATCCCTCATCATCCCAAAATTCAATAGAACTAATAATAGGGATATCCATATATCCTTTCATGATTTAATCCACCTCACAAACCAGTCATTATCTACCGTCATATATCATGCGAGCACTCGTGCGTATAAACTGTTCGGTCTGGGGCACGTCGGTATTATTTGAAGCAAAGCACAATATAAACGGCCGGGCCGCATATACAATACCGGCATCATGGGTAATCCCATCATCCTCCCCCGTCTTGTGTGCAACGCACACATCATCCGGCAGCATAGAAGGTATCTTATGGTTAATCTCCTGATGTTTTAAAATCTCCAGCATTTCCGCACTTGCCTCGCTTGAAACCAGCTTCCCCTCCCACATCAATTTAAGCAGCAGTGCAATCTCCCTCGGCGTTATGTAATTCTGTTTGCCTTTAGATTCTGCATTGCTATCAAAGAGCAGCCTCTTAAGCCTGGTCTTCTTAAGACCCAAATCCGCGATGGTCCTGTTTATATTCTCCATACCCAGCTTTTTAATAAGGAGATTGGTCGCCATATTATCGCTGATTATTATCATCAGCCTGCACAGGTCTTTAAGAGTGAGGCGCGTCCCCGCATGGAGATAAGCAGCGGCCCCGCATGAAGGAACTCTGTCTTCATCCCTGATCTCCAAAAAGTCGTCCTGCGATACGGCCTTCTGTTCAAACTGTCTGTATGCCTCCACCAGCACGGGTATCTTTATAACGCTGGCGGCAATATACTCTTCATTGTCATTCACGCCAAAACTCTCACCGCTGGCTAAATCCTCGTAGTAAAAACCTACTTTGCCCTTTAATGAATGAAGCCTGCTCTCAATGACTGTAAAGTCCACTTCATACACCCCTCTTCAATTTATTACTTATCCTTAGACATGTTTTCGGACAGATATTCATTGTCTACGCAGGAAATTTCTCCTGTTTTATTCTTCTGTTCAATCTTTACGTAAAGATAAAAGGGAATTCCCAATAAAATCGATATAAAGCCCCATTTTACAGCATCGGCACCGCAGCCCAAAATTGCATAAATGCTGTAACCCATAGCGACCAGTGGTACAAATGCATTTTTGATGAAATTACCGATGCCCAATTTGGGATCAAACTTCTTACAAATAAGTATTTCCGCACCTGCCGTCGCAATATAGGCCGGAAGCGTAATCATCGTAGAAAGCAGCATGACGAATTCATAGGCGGCATTCAAACCTCTGGTATAGCTGGCAATAAGGAGCAGGTTTGTAAGCACGGCCGCAATAATCAATGAGCCCACCGGCGTACCATGCTTTTTGTCCATATATCCAAATATAGAAGGAAAAGTTTTGTTTACCGCACAAGCATATGAGCATCGCGCCGTTACTATGCAATTACCAGCCGAAGCCCCTAAGGTTGATACCACAACGCCCAGAGAAACAAAGATACCGCCCCATTTCCCTCCCGTCATCATATCTATCATTTCGGCAATAGGAGCATTGGATTTTGCCAGTTGAGCCTGCGGCATAACGCCAAATGCCACAACACTCACCACTAAATATACAAGAGCAACGAAAATCGTGCCGAAAATGGTTGCTTTTTTTATAAAGACAGACGCATTTTTAGTTTCTTCAGCCGGGAATACTCCCATTTCCAAACCCATAAAGGCCCACATTGTTATACCTACGGCCGAAGAAAGAGTGCCAAAGCCTGAAAGGCCGGGGTTTGACACAGTGCTGAAAAACTCGGGATGAAAGTGAAATAACCCTATGACCACAAACACAGCTAAGGGGACAAGCTTACATATGGTAGTAACAACAACCACACGACCGGCAGCCTGCACGCCGTAAATATTGATTATAGTCAATGTCCAGAGAATAACAGATGCCAATATAAAACCGACTGCCCTGTTATTGCTTATTACCGGAAATATATTGCCAAGATATCTCACACACCCCGTTATCATTGCAGCCAGAGAAGTCCAGGCACCTATCCAGTACGCCCATCCTATCAAAAACGACGGGAATTCGCCAAAGGCCGCCCGCGTATAAACTATCGGCCCCCCCGTCTTAGGTATCGCAGCTACCATATTTGCAAAGCTCACCGCAATGAATGATGAGCCGACTCCCGTCAGAATCCATGCCAGTACCGATGCTTTAGGATTACTTGCTGCGGCCAGATTCTGCGGTGTCAGGTAAATACCCGAAGCAATCATGCTTCCTACCACCATCCCTATGGCGGCTGGAAAACCAAGCTCTTGCTTAAACCCTCCGCTCGATTCAGAAAATTTAGTCATTTTAATACCTCCCAATATATCGACACATACGCTAGTTTTTATATTAATCTTAATTAAATCGTGATGGATTGTCAATACAATATACTGCAGTAATGCCAAATCACCAAGCGGGACAATTCGGCAGCTGACATCTGCCTAATATCAATAATGACATCAGCGCACCCCTCATAGAGCGGCTTCCTTTCATTATAAATCCGTAAAAAGTGCAGAAAGCCGCCGGCCAGCGGACGCATTCCGCTTAATTTTGCTCTGCTGTACAAAGTAGCCGTATCCCCTCTTAGGTATATTAAGAGTGAATTATACTTTAGACAATCAATATTCTCCCGATGCAGAGCAATCCCCCCGCCGGTCGCTATGACCGCATTTTTTGAAGTCGCAAGGCCGCGGCATGTTAAATTCTCCATAAGCCTGAAAGTGTTCTCGCCAAACCGGTCAAATATGCTGGTAATGCTACTGTGTGTCATTCTTTCTATGTACTTATCCGTGTCTACAAATCTCATGCCCAGGCGCAAGGCAGTGTTGGCGCCGATCGTTGTCTTACCTGATCCCATATAACCAACCAAAACAATATTCTTCATGTTTAATCCCTCAAATTAGATTATAGCATAAATCAATATAAAAAAAGCCCCGGCCATCCGGGGCTGTAAAATGTATCTGGTTACCTACTTAGATATCTCCCGACCGGTTACCGGTCTGCATCATTTTATAACCATCGCGAAATATCGATTAAAACCTAACCCTCAAAATCTTCCACGTTATCAACGCTTGTCAGAAAGTCTAAATACTCTTTCTTAGTCATCGCCGGTTTGAAATTATTCAATATACCTTCGGCTACGGATGCATCATTGTACAAAAGATCCACAGCGGTCAGAGCCATGGCTTTAGCCGGTAGCAGATAAGCAGTCTCTTCATCTACGACTCCAAAATCCTTTGTATGAAGCTCACCCTTTACGCCGCCAATCATCGGATGAATCGTCGGCATTATGTGAGATACATCACCTATGTCAAAGGAACCTGTAAAATCTCCACCCTTAATAATCTTATCATCAGGCGTACCCAATAATAACAGGTTGTTCTTAAATAATTTATCAAACTCTGGATAATCTAAGATCGGCAGATAACCCGGGATATTAGTGATCTCTACTTTGGCTCCTACAGCCATAGCCCCGGCCTTTATAGCTCTATCCACCTTTTTACTGGCATCAAGCATTCCTGCTATTGTCCTTGCCCTTACATAGACTTCCATCTGCACATTATCAGGAACTGAGTTTACTACTGTTCCGCCTTTAGTAATGATATAGTGAACCCTTACCCTGTCGGAATCCTTAAATGTCTCTCTTTGAGCATGAATATTGTTCATCGCTAATGTTGCCGCATTCAGGGCATTAATCCCTTTTTCCGGGGCATTTCCCGCATGGGACTGTTTACCGATGAAGTGGACCTTCTTGCCTATAAATCCATTGCTTACCGGTCCCACTAAGGCATCTTTGCCATCCATATCCTGCGAATGGAACATCATCGCCATGTCTACATCGTCAAAATAGCCCTTTTTGATAAGCTCCTGTTTGCCACCGAGATACGTGATCTTACCTTCTTTTCTCAGCTTGTCCCTGTAGTCCAGCTCAATATACTCTTCGGAAGGAGTTGCTATCGCAGTTACTTTTCCGGCTAATTGCTTCAAGGCACCGCTCTTAACCAATCCTAATGTAGCCCCCAGCATTCCGGCTACCTGGTGGTTATGTCCGCAGGCATGTACCGCACCGGTTTCAACGGCATCCTTGTGGCTGGCACATGATATTGCATCCAATTCCCCTAGTATTGCTATATTTGGACCAGGCTTCGCACCGTCTAAGACTGTTTCACATCCGGTAATTGCTAAATTCTCTTTGACATCTAATCCAAGATCCTTTAAAAATTTACTTGTTGTCTCTGTTGTCTTAAACTCTTTATAACCGTATTCCGGTGTAGAATAAATTTTCCTGGCAGTTTTTATTATAATATCTTTGTTATCATCTATAGCTTTAACAACATTTCTTTTTAATTCATCAATATTCATTGTATATTCCTCCCTAGGTACATATAGTATAACAACGTATTTTATAATTTATTTAAAAAATCTTCATAAATAAATCGCCCAGCCAGCTGGAAACTAAGAATGTTCCTATCATAACAACTACGGATACAATGATAGCTTTATAACCAAGTACTTTGAATTTCAGCCAGTCTTTACCTATCAAAACACCTGAATACGCTAAAATCGGTGTTACAACAGCATTCAAATTAATGTTTCCCACATAATATATAACCTGCTTTGAAACGGGTGAGATTGGTGATGCAACTAATATTGCAATTATTGAAACCCACAGCACTGCGGTTATCTTTTTTGTAGGAATGATATATGACAGGAAATAACCTGCCAGTGATATAGCTATCAAAATCAGTAAACCGGGTAATGATTTCATTATGCCAGTATCATATCCCACTCTATTGCACACAATAGCAAGAAGCGCACTCAGTAACAATGCTGCAGCTATGTTGCCAAAATCTTCTTTGAATTTTGCCATGTTTACTCACCCCTCCTCATGGCTTTTGATAACTTTTTATATAAAAACTCAGTTATCGGCAGCCCTAAAAATGTCCCCAACGGTAGAGCAATTACACTTGAAATAAGGTTACTCAGCCCTGCAAATGCAGTCATTTCAGATTCCAGTTTGGGGTAAGCCGCAATAAGCGAGCCCAACCCTGCTGTCATCATAGAGGCACTGCCAGCACCTACTCCCATAGATGCAGCTTGCGGACTTACAATTCCTAAGGATATTGCCACAGATGCAGCGACGCTCATTACAATAGGACCGAGCAGAGTGCCGACAATATAAACCGCCATTACCCCTCTGAACTCAGCTGACTCTCCACCATAAGTGTCCTGTATAAGACCCACGTTTGCTTCCCTGCTTAATGCGTGGCTCATGCCTATAGACTCACGCTTCATTCCTAATAATAGAGCCAACGGCAGGGCAAATAAAATCGTACCCAGATTTCCAAAATTCTGTAGCACTAAGGCCGCACCAGCTTGTTTTATTTCTTCTAGTGAAGCACCACTTGTTACACCCAGCTTTGCTATTAATAATGCTAACCCCACACCCATCATATAATTAGCTACCGGTGCATCTTTTTTTGTAACCAACTTGAGAGGCTTTATCATATATATAGCAAATACAATAAGCATGGACCAAATCAGTGGGGAAAAGACTATTGCTATACCTTTGACATAAAGAGTTTTTGCTCCAATTAATTCTGCTATTATACTTACAACTAAAGCTACCAAATGCATTTTGTAATTCTTTATAACATTTAACTTATTCTCCAAATTGTTTCCCCCATTTGTCAAATTTGTTTTTTAAATTACAGTATTCTTTCTAGCATGTATACATATTTCTTTTTAGGATTCTTTGTAGATCAATTTTATTATTGCTTCTCTAAGTCAGATACGCTCAAGTTATTATCTGCTTTCTTTTCTATTTTGATTACTATTATTAATTATTTATAAACTACTGGATCAAAGAAATCAATAACAATTAAGCTACTCCATTTATTTACTATATGAATTTGTATAGAGACACCCCTTTGGAAATCTGCTTTATAACTTTGTATATCAAAGGAGTATCTCCATATCATCTATTTAGCATTAATTTATTGCTTATTCTGTAGCCGTTTTTTTCTGTTCACTCCTGCCTTTCATCTTATCATTAATCTTATCAACAATAATGGCTATAGCATTGTCCCCCGATACATTGCATGCCGTGCCAAAACTGTCCTGTGTAAGATACAAAGCTATCATAAGTGCGAGCTGTGCTTCATTAAAACCCAGCATACTCTGCAGTACACCTAGTGCTGCCATAACAGCTCCACCTGGTACACCGGGAGCAGCTACCATCGTAATACCCAGCATAAATATAAAACCTGTAAGACCTGCAAGCGATACCGGCATCCCGCCCAGCATCATCACCGCCATGGAACACATGGTAATGGTGATGGTGGAACCGGAAAGGTGAATAGTTGCACACAGGGGCACAACGAACTCTCTTATTGCCTTTGACACTCCGTTATGTTTAGCACACTCAACATTTATAGGTATGGTTGCTGCTGAAGACTGAGTGCCGATAGCCGTTACATAACCAGGTATCTGGTTTTTCAGACACTGCACAAAGCTTTTGCCGCTATATGAACATGCAACGGCAAACTGGAATAATATGATAATCAGATGGCATGCTATAACTATAACAAATACCTGACCGAATACAGCTAAAATCCTAGCTGCTTGACCGGTAAATGTCATATTAGCAAATATACCGGCAACATGAATAGGCAGAAGCGGAATTATGGCCTTTTCTATTACCATATTCACTATCTTTTGAAACTCAGACATTACATTATAAAGTGTTTTTTCATTTAGAGCCGCTATACCCAGCCCTAACATAAAGGCAAATATGATTGCCGACATCACATCCATCAAAGGCGGCATCTCTATGGTGAAGTAAGGCTTTAAGAGATTTTCCGAAGGATTTGATGCGGTAAAATTACTGGATATCTTGATAATCTTAGGTAGTAATGAATCCCCCACAAAAAATGCAAAGAATCCTGCTATCAATGTTGAGCCATATGCGAGAACCGTTGTAATCCCGAGAAGTTTGCCGGCTCCCTTTCCAAGATCTGCAATACCAGGAGCCACAAATCCCACAATAATAAGCGGTATTATAAAGCTGAGGAAGTTTCCAAATATGGAATTAAATGTTGCAAATACCTTCACAAACCACCCCGGGAAAAAGCTGCCTATGAGAACACCGCATATTATGGCTACTATTAATTTAGGCAAAAGACCGAGTTTCTTTAACATTGAAAGACCCCCTTTTTATTTTTTATTCTAAAACAGTATAAGGGAGATATCAAGTAATGTTTTCCAATGTCTCTTCTTGTTAGTCTTAAGCATTATCCTACTCCAACATGCTTAACAGATAAATCAGCAGTATTTTATTATGGGCAATTGATAGGATAATTATCTCCCTTACCATGCCGATCTTAATATATAATGCTAATTACCGTAAGCTGTCTTGGCGGCAACTTTTCTATAACTTCTTATTTTGAAAGTCCTTTTTTAATAACACCAGCCAACCTATCCATATCAATGTTTCCTCCGCTTACAAGTGAAACAACCTTTTTACCTTTTACGTCAACATGGTTATTCAGTATGGCAGCTGTAGGAACTGCTCCTGCTCCTTCGGCAACTATCTTGGCTTTTGACAGGAGTACAAACATAGCATCTGCTATCTCATCTTCACTCACCAGCACGATATCGTCAAGATATTTTTTAACTACCTCAAAGGTTATATCTCCTGGTACCTTTACTGATATACCATCTGCCAAAGTTGGTTTGCAATCACATATATCCAGCTTACCGGCCTTAAAAGACCTATACATTGACTGTGCATTCGCAGTTTGTACACCTATGACCTTTACGCTTGGCTTGAGGCTCTTTAAAGCAACAGCCAGGCCGGATATAAGTCCGCCGCCCCCTATAGGGCAAATAACGATATCTGCATCAGGCAGATCCTCAAGAATCTCCATACCAATTGTACCCTGACCTGCCATAACCATGGGATCATCAAACGGATGCACAAACACGGCACCTGTTTCATGCTGTATATCCAATGCCTTCTGATATGCCTCGTCATATATGTCGCCACAAAGCACAACCTCTGCACCTAAAGCCTTTGTAGCCTTAATCTTAGATATAGGAGCAGGTTTCGGCATAACAATGGTTGACTTGACTCCGAATTTGGTAGCGGCATACGCAACACCCTGTGCATGGTTGCCGGCTGATGAGGAAACTACGCCTTTTTTCTTCTCATCATCGGTCAAATGAGCTATCCTGTTATAGGCCCCACGGAGTTTAAATGAGCCTGTCATTTGCAGATTCTCCGGCTTCAAATACACCTCTGCACCTGTCATATCACATAGATACTTATTATGAATAAGACCGGTTCTCTCAGCTACACCCGTCAAACAGCGTTTTGCCTCTTCCACATCCTTAAGCGTTGGTAAATTCATTAATATCATCCTTTCGTTTCACCCAGAGTTTTTTTAAAAAAAGCCGTTTTTTTAACTATTATTTATGAGCTATAAGCTCTATCTCTATAAGTGCCCCTTTTGGCAGCGCACCTATCTCCACACATGAACGTGCAGGCAGATCTTCTTTAAAATAGCCCGCATATATCTCATTTGCCTTGCCGAAATCATTAATATCCTTTATGAAAACCATTGTCTTTACAACATTTGAAAAATCCATGCCTGCCTCTTTGAGAAGAGCGGAGAGATTTTCAAAAACCCTCTTTGACTGTCCTTCTACACCTCCCTCAACCAGCTTGCCTGATTTAGGATCCAAGCCTATCTGTCCTGATGTAAACAGAAAATCATCCAGCATGATTGCCTGTGAATACGGTCCGACCGCTGCCGGAGCCTCATTCGTCTTAATAATTTTCTTCATAGCACACATCTCCTTTTAATTTTTATTAAGGTATCTGTAAACGGTATTCTCGGAAACCGAGAGTATATCGGCAACCTGAGTTACCGCACCCTTAATCATAAATATACCCTTACTGTTTAAGGTCTGTACCCTCTCCATCTTTTCCTCAGGAGTCATTCTTTCGGGAGGTATTCCGGCATCGGAAATCGTCTCTTTTATAGTATCCTGCACAAGATCCTCTATAGATGTTGAAAGATGCTCGGTATCATCTGTACCCTGCTCATCTTCCCTGCCTCCCACATACTCCTCCAGATAATCTTTCATGGACTTGGCCCGCGTAACATCCATATTAACGCAAAGCATACCTATAAGCTCACCTTCATCATCCTTCAAATAAAATGTGGACGAGCGTAGAATCTTACCATCTTTGGTACTACTCGGATAATTAGTGACAAAATCCTTTTTGGCATATGCCTTTTCCTTTAGGAGTTTCAACCCGAGGTCAGTAAGTGGGCCACCTTTTATTCTTCCGCTTACATGGTTATTCCTTATATAAACGATGGAGTTTTCAAGGTCGTGAACATCATGCAAAACAACCTCGCAATCTTTTCCTCCTATGTCGGCAATAAAATCAGCTATGGGTATATAGCTGTCTATTGACTTTTGTATTATGCCTTCCATCTTTTCACCTCTCTATTATAACTTAATTCGACATAAAAGTAAAAAATCCTTCTCATTATAAAAATTTTTTATCATAAAATGATAGAAAAATAAAGCCGGCGTTTAGCCGGCAAATACATTTTATTAAAATCCTATAAATTTACTCTTTGGCGCTCCGCAAATCGGGCATTTCTCTGGTGCCTGATTTGTTGTCGTATAACCGCATACAGAGCAGATATATATCTTTCCTACATCAATATCTTCACCCTTATCGGCAAGTTTCTTTGCATCGCTGTACATTACCTCGTGGATCTTCTCCGCCTCCAAGGCTCCGTGGAAACTGCGTGTGGCATCCTTCTCTTCCTGCAGCTTAGATACAGCCAGATATGCAGGATACATTTCATTTACCTCATAATGCTCCCCGTCTATGCCTGCCTGAAGGTTTTCCGGTGTGGTTTTGATCTCGCCCATAGTCCTATAATGGTTTGTGGCGTGAATCTGTTCCGCACAGGCTATAGCTTTAAACAACCTGGCTATATTTTTCTTTCCTTCCTTTGCAGCTACATCAGAAAATATCATATACTTCATATGGGCCTGGCTTTCACCTGCAAATGCTTCCGTAAGATCTTTATTAGTCATTTCATGCATTATATCTTCCTCCTATAGATTTATTTTTTAGTGTATATAATAATAATTCGACGTTAATAATAATTCTCCTGCTTAATTTTAAATTTCTTTTAAAAAGTTTTATGTGGATCATGGTTATAAAATCACTATTTTTATATTGTAGCCATAGAAAGCAATACGATACGTTCTTAATAAATAACTGGTGACTTAACGTTTTCCATGTGGTATGATGGGCAAGAGTGAATAAGAAACAATAAAAAGGAGGAGAAACGTGAAACTACCATCACTTAAAATAGGCGATTTAGAAGCTAAGATTCCCATTATACAAGGAGGCATGGGGGTAGGAATTTCCATGTCCGGCCTGGCCGCTGCCGTAGCTAATGCTGGTGGCATAGGAGTTATATCCGGGCTTCACCTGTCCCTCAGCGATCCCAAATGGGGAACCAACATTAGAAGGGCCAATATAGAGGCGCTGCAAAGAGAAATAAGGAAGGCAAGAAAACTTGCTCCAAAAGGAATCATAGGAATTAATATCTTAACGGCCATTACGGAATATAAAAGCATGGTAAAAACCTCTGTAGAAGCAGGGATAGACTTTATTGTATCGGGTGCGGGGCTACCCTTAAGCCTTCCTAAGTACGTAAAGGGAACACACACAAAGGCAGTACCAATAGTTTCTTCAGCCCGGGCGGCTTCCCTTATATGCAAGGTGTGGGACAGAAAGCATAAATACTGTCCGGACGCCGTCATAGTCGAGGGACCTAAAGCGGGCGGCCACCTCGGGTTCAAATTGGAACAGCTGGCGCATATTAACGATTACAAACTGGAGAATCTTGTACCCGCTGTTATAGAAGCGGTGGAACCCTATGAGCAGGAATATGGCAAAAAGATACCTATAATAGCGGCAGGTGGAATATTTGACGGTAAAGACATAGCCGGATATTTAAATATGGGCGCCGGCGGCGTACAGATGGCAACAAGGTTCGTAGGGACATATGAATGCGACGCCTCACCGGAATTCAAACAAACATATTTAAAAGCGGGCAAAGAAGACGTGGTAATTATACAAAGCCCGGTAGGCATGCCCGGACGGGCAATAAAAAATTCATTCCTTTCCGATGTGGAAAATCATAAGAGGACACCTGATTTCTGCAAATATCACTGCCTTACGCCATGTGATTCAAAGAAAGCACCTTACTGCATAGCGCAGGCACTCTTAAACGCCCAGAAAGGAAACATGAAAGACGGATTTGCATTCTGCGGTGAAAATGTATACAGGGTGAATAAGATCGTTCATGTTCGCGAACTTATGGAAGAGCTTACGGAGCAAGCAGAAAAATATTTTAAGCCCGCCTATTAAGGCGGGCTTTATTATTACTTTGTTACTAATTTCAGATCAACCGGCACGCTGTCTGGTATCTTCTCACCTTTTATTACCTTGTCCGCATTCTCCACGCCCATCGATCCTATCACTCTGTCCGGTAGTAAACTGTTTTTCTAACTATTTCATCATCCTGAGTAATGGAAGCAAGCAACAAAATGCCCACTTTGTACTTCCTGCAATAAAGGTTTACATTCTCTGCAGTGTTCTTCGGCATATTCACAGCCATATACAAAAGGACATCCTTTGTGTACATTTGATAAATCATCCAGGATTTCTAGGTTTAAAGGAATACCTTCTTTTCTCTTTTCCGGGTATATAGATGGAATTGCGGCCAGAAGTACTTTGGTATAAGGATGCAATGGGTTTTCATAAACTTTTTTGCTATAACCTGATTCAACGATTTTTCCACTGTACATGACACCAATCCAATCACTCATATACTGAACAATTGATAAATCATGTGATGTGAAAAGGTAAGTAAGCCCAAACTCCTCCTGTAAATCCTTAAGCAAATTTATAACTTGAGCTTGAACGGAAACATCAAGTGCAGATATGGGTTCATCACACACTACAAACTCTGGATTTGCCATTAATGCCCTTGCAATACCAATTCTTTGCTTCTGTCCACCGCTAAATTCATAGGGGTGCTTCTCCATATCCATCTCGTTCATACCCACCTTGTTAAGAAGATATTTGCCCTTCTCTATACATTCTTTGGTTGATGCTTTTTTCTGCATTAACGGTTCACTAAGAATTTTAGCAACTGTCCATGAAGGATCTAATGCAGAGTAAGGATCTTGAAAAACAATCTGCATGCTATTATTCCTAAGAGATTTAATTTCATTTGATTTTAATTTACCTATTTCCTTATTTTTAAAGTAAATTTCTCCTGAAGTGATATCATACATACGAATAATGCATTTGCCTAATGTGGATTTCCCGCACCCTGACTCTCCTACAAGTCCAAAAGTTTCACCTTTGTGAATATCAAGACTTACTCCATCTACTGCCTCTATGTATTTTTTCTCTTTTAAAATACCTCTTCGTACAGGAAAATACTTTTTTAAATTTTCAACAGATATTAAAATATCATCTCTCATCCAGTTCCTCTCCTCTTAAGTGGCATAGAGCACGGTGTCCATCTTCATAATATTGGTATTTCGGCACTTTATCCCTGCATTTTTCAAATGCATATCTGCACCGTTTTTCAAATGGACAGCCCTGTAAATATTCATTCAATGAAGGAGGATAACCTTCAATAGTATATAGTCTTCTTCCTATGCCCTTTTCTATATCCATAGATGATCTTAAAAGTGCTTTAGTATATGGATGTTTGGGATGAAAAAATATTTGATTTTTAGTACCTTCCTCCATAATACGTCCACCATACATAATGATAACCCGTGTGCACATATCTGATGTTACCCCTAAGTCATGAGAGATAAGGATTATTGCCATCTGATGTTCTATTTGCAATTCTTTAAGCAAATTCAAGATTTGTAATTGAGTTGTTACGTCTAATGCTGTTACCGGCTCATCAGCAATCAGTAGTGATGGCTCACAGGAAAGAGCCATAGCAATAAGCACCCTTTGCCGCATACCTCCACTAAATTCATGCGGATATTGCTTCATACGCTCTTCAGCATTTCTGATGCCTACTTTCTTAAGCATCTCTATAGCTTTTTTCCGAGAATATACTTTCCCGCCACCTTGGTGTCTTAATATAACTTCTTTCAAATGGTATTCAACCGTCCGTAAAGGATCCAGTGCAGTCATAGGATCTTGAAAAATCATGGATATTTCTTTTCCTCTAAGCTTCCTCTTTTCTTTTTCTTCTAGGCTTAAAATATTCACTCCCTTATATAAGACTTGCCCTTCTTCAATCATCGCATTATTCGGAAGTATTCCCATAATGCTTTTCATCATAAGGCTTTTTCCACTACCGGATTCTCCTACGACCCCAAGTACCTCTCCTGAATAAATTTCAAAGTTGATATCTTGTATAGCAGTTAAAATCTTCCTATTCAATTTAAATACGGTTTTTAAATTATTTACTTCCATTAATTTATCCATTACTTTCTCCCGACCTGCTTTTTGGTTCTGCAAAAGCTCGAATTAAATTACCTAAATTGTTGAAAGAACAGATAGTCAAAATAATAAGTATCCCCGGTATTACTGCCATATAAAAGGCCTTATCAAGATTAGCTTGAGCACTCTGCAAAAGGCTTCCCCAGCTTGCCATAGGTGCCTGAACTCCAATACCTAAAAAGCTCATGGAACTTTCTGTCATAATTGCATCAGCAACTGCCGTAGTTGCTGCAGTAATTATAGTTGGTAAAACCGCCGGAATAATATGACTCCACATTATTTTCCAGGGATTTGTTCCAATGAAATCGGCGTACTGTATATAATCCCTTTGTTTCAAAGTAAGAGTTTCAGCCCTTACAAGCCTTGCAATTTCCATCCAGCTAAACATGCCTATTACTAAAATAATCGAAAAAATACCTTTTTTTATTAATAAGCTCACAACAGTTACCATAATGATCCACGGCACAGCAGAAAAGATATCTACAAGACGCATAATAAAATTGTCAATGTGCCCTCCAAAATACCCTGCTGAAATCCCCGCGACTGTTCCAATTATAATAGAAGTCAGCATTGCAAGAACACCTACCGTCAGAGATACCCGCCCACCGTAAATTACACGGATTAAATAATCTCTGCCCAGTTCATCGGTACCGAACCAATGCAGCATAGAGGGCTTTGCCAGCATATTGCTTATATTAATTGCATCAGGATCACAATCATAAAAACCAATTGAAATACTATTAAAAACGATCAAGATTAAAAACATCAGTGAAATAAACGCTTTTTTATTGTGGAGAATCTCTTTTTTAAAATATGTAAATTTCCTTTTCTCCATTATCTGTCACTCCGTTATTCTTATCCTTGGATCAATAAGACAATAAAGTATATCAGCCAGTAAATTACCCAAAATAACTAATGTACCAGATAAAACAAGAATAATCATTACAATAGGATAATCCAAAGTTCTGATTGCTTTCATGTAATATGTTCCCACACCCGGCCATGCAAAAATAGTTTCCGTAATAATTGCACCGGTTACCAGCATAGGAAGGGCCATTCCCAGTTTAGTAACCATGGGTAGCATTACATTTTTGCTGACATGGTTCAACAAAATTTTTGTCTTACTGCTGCCAAAAGATTTTTGTATTAGTACATAGTCCTCTTTAAATTCACTAATTGTAGAACTTCTGACATAGCGTACAAGTTCTGGTAGAAAACCAATGGTCAGTACAACATAAGGCATTGTAAAATGGTATATAAAATCTATCAAAGATTTTTCTTTTCCAATAGTGTGCATCCCCATTAGAGGAAAAATCTTTAAATGATATCCAAAAACATACATAGCCATTAGAGCAAACCAGAAAGTAGGCATAGCAATACCCACAGAAGATATCGCGTCAATTATTCGGTCAATTTGCTTATTATAATTACTACCGGCAATCAGCCCTAATATAATAGATAGGAAAAATGCCGTAAAATAAGACGGCAATACTAGTTTTATGGTATTAGGAATATAGATCTTCAGATCTTGACGTATATTTGTACCGCTAGTCAACGAATATCCCCATTCACCATGGCATAAGTTTTTAAACCATTTCCCGTATTGAACATAGAAAGGATCATTAAGTCCTGCCTGTTCTTTTTTTGCTTCTATCTCCTGTTTTGACATTTTAGGAGATACCATTGCGTCCACTGCATCATAAGGTGCAATGTAAATAAGTAAAAAACAAATAATGGTAATAACAAAAATTAATGGAATTGCAACCAATAATCTTTTAAAAATATATTTTAACATATTAATTATTCCTTTTACGTATAATAAAAAAGCACAAAGTCCTCTCTTTCTACCTTATCTTGACAATTTTGACATATCCTCAAAAGTATATATTGGAACCAACCCTGCTTCCTTAATACCTTTTATTTCACTGTTTGTAACAAGTATTCTTAAATTTTCTCCGAATGGATAGAAAAGTGCTTCTTTGGAAACTTCCATTTGGAGTTCATCATATATTTTAGCTCGTTTTTTTGGATCAAGCTCCGTTTTTCCTTGCTCAAACAAGTTGTCCACTTTTTCACTAGCGAAGTTCATCATCTGCCCTGTTCCATACAAGGGCCTAAATCCATCAGGATCAAAAGTCATGATATAGCCGCCTAAATACATATCATAGTTTTTATTGTCATTATCATAAGCTGCTGCCATATATGCTGCCTGATCTAATCCATTTAATTCAACATCAAGCCCCACTATCTTTAGCTGGGCTTGAATTACAAGAGCCTCAGCCTTCTGGGCAGGATCTGTTCCAATATAGCAAAGCGATAATTTTCTGCTTCCCTCTGCAGTAAGTTTTTTGGATTTTTCAATGTTTTGCTCATATTTCTCTACATTTTCAGTATAGTAGCTGTTATTCTTAGGTAAGAAAGAGTACCCCGCCGAAGCATACTCCATGGAAGAATATGCTGCCTTAAGTATTTCTTCTCGGTCAAGAGCATAAAAAATGCCCTTTCTATATTCCGAATCCTTCATATTGTCAGATACTCGATTTAGTCTCAGGTATGCTATACGACCTTCGCTGTACGGTGTCACAGTAAATTTTTCCAACCCGTTCATCTTGGAGGGAAGTCCAATCCATGCATCAATTTCTCCATTTTTTAAAGCAAGTTTTGCGGTATCATCATCTTTAATAATGCGCAGTATAATTTTGTCTATATTTGCTTCTCCATTCATATATGATGGATTTTTAGTGAAACTTATATATTCTCCGGCTTTATATTCATCGAATATATATGGCCCCGTACCTACTATTTTTTTATCATTCAAACTTACTGTTACATCTTCTTTTCCCTCAAATACATGTTTCGGTACAATGAAAGGCGTACATAAATTTTCTTTAATGCTTGCACTCACTGCCGGTAGTTTAAATTCAACATTTTCGTCATCTATTTTTTTAACCTTAATCGGCTGACCGTTAATAGTGAGAACTTGACCGTTATCTTCTTTTATGAATTCCTCATATGTAAAAACAACATCATCCGCAGTAACGGGCTCACCATCACTCCATGTAATTCCCGATTTTAACTTACAGGTATATGTCAAACCATCTTCCGAAGGTTCAAGATTTTCTGCTATGTAATAATTAAGGCTTCCGTCTGCATTCATAGAATATAAAGGCGTTGCAACTAATTTTGCCATCATAAGTGAAACTCTGTCATCCGCTGTAAGAACATTTAAAGTATTTCCCGGATCATCTGAAACTGCATAGGTAAAAGTTTTTTCATTCTTACTGCTCACTTCTTTTGGGTTACCATTTTCGGCATTATTATTTGAATCTTGACAACCACTAAAAACGGATAAAACCAATATTATACATATAAATATGCACAAGCGTTTTCCTCTCAAAATATCCTTCCCTCCCATTAAATTTAATTAATAAAATATATTATATAAAAACGTTAATATTTGAATGCTAACTAAACATTAGCATATAAGAATCCGATGGTCAAAGTTAAATTTGTAATAGTAATATAAATTAAAATAGAGTAAATCTATATCTTTAATACCTGACTAACAGACAATTTTTTCAGATAATATATATTTCCAATATATACTACTAAAGCCACCTGAGTTTAATTCTCAAGCGGCTTTAATATGCACTTTAAAGGCTCTCCAAATATCGAGCAATAAATTTACTTTGTTACTAATTTCAGAT
>DHDL01000010.1:0-27154 GCA_002399345.1 Thermoanaerobacterales bacterium UBA4877 | reverse complement strand
TTACTTTGTTACTAATTTCAGATCAACCGGCACGCTGTCTGGTATCTTCTCACCTTTTATTACCTTGTCCGCATTCTCCACGCCCATCGATCCTATCTTTTCAGGTTGCTGAGCTATCGTAGCGGCCATTCTGCCGTCCTTCACAGCTTTCACGGCATCGTCCGTTGCATCAAACCCAACTATTTTTATACCCTTCCTGCCTGCTGTCTCAACTGCCTGCAGCGCACCCAAAGCCATTTCGTCATTTTGTGAGAATATGGCGTCTATCTCGGGCTGTGCCTGCAGTATATTTTCCATTACAGTCATTCCCTTGGTTCTGTCAAATTCAGCGGTCTGGGAAGCCACCACATCAAGCTGCGTATCGTCTATGGCCTCTTTAAAACCTTTGCCCCTATCTCTGGTAGAAGATGAACCCGGAATACCTTCAAGCTGTACCACTTTGCCTTTGTTGTTTAACTGCTTTGTAATATATTCACCCGCCATCTTTCCGCCTGCAACATTGTCCGAGGCTATGTGAGACACAACCTCTCCGCCGTTTGAAGTCCTGTCCAGTGTTATAACAGGCATGTCTGCATCGTTGGCTAGCTTTACAGCATTGACCACCGCATCGCTGTCCACGGGATTAATCATAAGCAGGCTTATGCCTTGCTGTAGTATGTCCTGTACGTTGGAAAGCTCCTTGGATGAATCATTCTGCGAGTCCAATACCACCAGCTTATATCCCAGCTCATCGGCCTTCTTCTGGGCTCCATCCCTCAAAGTGACAAAAAACGGGTTATTCAGTGTGGAAACTACCAGGCCGATCTTTTTCTCTTCTGTCTTCTGTCCCTGACTTGGCTGCTCATTCTGTGTCTGGCTTGTACCGCATCCTGTCATTACTCCCAAAGCAAGAAACAAAATCAATAGTGTTGATACCAATCTTTTCATCAGCTTATCCCTCCTATTAATATATAAATTTATTTTATATAAAAAGGTATCTCTACCTTCTTTTACGATCAATCAACACCGCTCCCAGTATTACAACACCCTTTATCAGCTGCTGGTAATATGAGGATACATTTAAAAGGTTGAGCCCGTTATTAAGCACACCTATGATAAGAGCACCTATTATGGTCCCACCCACGTTTCCCTGTCCGCCGGAAAGACTGGTTCCACCAAGCACCACGGCGGCAATAGCATCCAGTTCGCCGCCTGATCCCGCGGTAGGAGAAGCGGAGTTAAGCATTGATGTGACAATCATGCCGCTCATTGCCGCGCAAAATCCCGATACCGCATAGACAAGTATCTTTATCCTTTCCGTCTTTATACCGGAAAGCCCCGCTGCTTTTTCGTTGCTGCCTGTCGCATAGACATATCTGCCCGTTGCCGTCTGACTTAGTATGTAATAAGCTATGATAAGCACTATAATCAATACAACAGCTGGGAAAGGTATTGCCATGACCTTGCCATTACCCAAAAAGAAAAAGTCATCGCCCAGGCCCGTCTTGGGCTGCCCGTTGGAATAAACCAGTGTGGCGCCCCTAGCCATGGTCATCATGGCAAGGGTTGCTATAAATGGGGGAACGTTGCCCTTGGTAACGGCCAGGCCGTTAAAAAAGCCTAAAACCGTACCGATAATGAGACCAACGATGATAGCACCAGCCGCATTCATGCCCGAATGAGAAAGCCCAGCGGCCACCATACCGGAGAACGCCAGCACCGACCCCACCGAAAGGTCTATTCCTCCCGTAAGTATTACAAAAGTCATACCTATCGCCATAACGGCATTCAGCGATGTCTGTCTCAGCACATTTAATATATTTGCGGTTGTCAGAAAACGCGGCGAGAGCAGACTGATTATAATGCATAAAATGATAAGTCCAATAAAGGACTGTAGCCCGCGTAAAATCACAGACCAATTCCTGTTTTTTACCTGTTCCTGTTCCAAAGCTCACACCCCCTGTATGTTAACAGCATAATGCATGATTTTTTCTTGTGTGGCATCCTTATCTTCCAGCTCACCTGTGATACGGCCGCTATGCATAACTATAATCCTGTCGCTAATCCCTAATATCTCCGGCAGTTCCGATGAAATCATGATGACGGCTATACCATCTTTTTTAAGACGGTTTATAAGATTGTATATCTCCACCTTAGCCCCCACATCAATGCCGCGGGTGGGTTCGTCTAAAATCATTACCTTGGGATTGGTCATAAGCCATTTGGCCAGCAGAACCTTCTGTTGATTGCCACCGCTTAAGTTCTCCACCGTCTGGGATATGGAGGGTGTTTTAACCCTGATTTTTGTGACATAATCCTTTACCTCGGCTTCTTCCTCATCCTTATTGACCCTGTCCATCCATCCGGTAAAATCTTTGAGTTTTGCCAATGTCATGTTGTAGGCAACACTCTTATCCGAAAAAAGCCCTTCTTCTTTTCTGTCCTCGGTGAGGTAAACAATCCCCGCTTTTATGGCATCTCCCGGCGATTTAACATTTACCGGGCTGCCGTCTATCAAAACCTCACCTGTATGCCCGTATACACCGAAAAGCGTCTTACCTAACTCCGTCCGACCGGCTCCTACCAATCCGGAAATCCCCAGTACCTCGCTCCGCCGCAAATTAAAACTTATATCCTTGAGCATGCCGGGTACATTAAGCCCCTTGACCTCCATGACAATGTTGCCCGGCTTCATCTTAAGCTTGGGGAATTTCTCCTTAAGCTCTCTTCCCACCATCATGCTTATAAGATCATCGGCATCAGTCTCAGCGGTCTTTTTGCTGCCTATAAGCTCTCCATCCCGCAGCACTTCTACCCTGTCCGCTATCTCCATTATCTCATCTATTTTATGACTGATGAATATTACTCCTTTGTCCTCGCTTTTTAAATTCCTAATGACCTCAAACAGCCTGTCCACCTCATTTGTCATCAAAGCATCCGTTGGTTCATCCATTATGATTATCTGGCAGTCCATGGAGATCACTTTGGCTATTTCAACCATCTGCTGCTCGGCAACGCTTAAGTTTCTTACTGTCTCATTTACATTGATATCCATTCCCAGCCCTTTGAGCAGCTTTTTGCTCTCCTCTTTGAGTGCGGATTTGTTGATACGGTTTGTGACGGGATTAACGATTTCTCTTCCGAGAAATATGTTCTCATATACACAAAGATCAGGTATGAGATTGAGCTCCTGATGTATGATACTGATGCCAAGATCGGTAGCATCACTTACATTATTTATATCTGCCTTCTGCCCATCTACCAGTATCTCTCCTGCATCTAAGCCGTAAATCCCACTTAAAATCTTCATGAGGGTAGATTTACCTGCACCGTTTTCACCCAGTAGTGCCAATACCTCCCCCTTATCCAACGTAAGATCAACGTTTTCCAGGGCCTTGACTCCGGGAAACTCCTTACTGATACCCTTCATCTCAAGAAGCGGCATTTAAAACACCACCCCCGAACGCAATATAATGTTACAGTATGATGTATATTCGCCTGTCCTCACCACTGCCTTACAATCTTTAGTCATATCCTTGAGCTGCTCATGCTTTACCTCTTTTATCGGTATATCACCCAATAGCTTTACTACCTCTTTATAAACACCGGGGCTCTTTTCATTCATCTCCGACGCTATGACGGCTTCCTCAACATCCAGCTCTGTAAATATCACCTTTAGCGTATCTATAAAACCCGGTATGCCGCGTGTTAGGGCCAGGTCTATCCTTTCCGTCCCTCTAGGTATCGGCAGGCCGCTGTCTGCAACAGCTATCGTGTCGGTGTGACCCATCCCGGCAATAACCCCGGATAATCTATAATTTATTAGCGCCGTCTTTTTCATTTCTTCCGCCTCCTTAAAAATTCCTGAACTTCTTTATATGTTGGAATGGAGTCCTGCGCACCCGGCTTTGTCACTGTGACAGCTCCAACAGCATTGGCAAACTCAAGGGCCTCCCGGACACCGCATATACCCAGCTTAAAGGCCAGGCCGGCTATAAAGGCATCACCCGCCGCGGTAGAATCCACAGCGTCCACCTTAAAACCTTTGGCTGTTATCTCTTCTTTTCCGTCCGTATAGTAGCAGCCTTGGCTTCCCAATGTCACCACCACTGATTTTACCCCCTTGGCAATCAGCAATCCGGCTCCCTTCCTTATATCCTCCGTGCCCGTAAGAATCTTAAGCTCCGTCTCGTTGGGCGCTATAACGTCCGTCATGGGATAAATGCCCTCTGCTATCGGCCGGGCAGGTGCCGGATTGAGTATAACCCTGGTACCCAGTTCGTGCGCCAGCTTAATACTCTCCTCCACCGTTTGTGTAGGAACCTCCATCTGCGCCACCACATAGTCCGCCACTGCTATCTCATCTTTAAAACCCTCCACCCAGTCCATATCCAGCTGATAGTTTGCTCCGGGATATACAACTATGGTATTACTGCCCTGCTTGTCTACAGTTATAAAGGCGCTTCCTGTAGCCGTGTCCGCCACCTTTATTCCTCCATCCGGTATTCCTGCATCCTTCAAAACCTCTATCAGAGATTTACCTGTGCCGTCGCCGCCCACCACACCTATCATCGTCACATCACCACCTAGTCGCGACAGCGCCACCGCCTGATTTGCCCCCTTGCCTCCGGGGCTTTCCTTAAAACGGCCGGCGGTTATGGTCTCTCCTTTAACCGGCAGATGATCAACCGTCGAGTTAAAATCCATATTTATGCTGCCTATTACAACTGCCTTCATTTCGCCACCCTCTTTACTGAATTCCTTATGATCAACTCGGGCTTGAGTATAATTTCTTGTTTCTCCAGGGCCAGGCCTTCAATAAGCTTGATAAGCATCCTGGTAGAGAGCTCCCCCATCTCATAACAGGGCTGCGCCACCGTGGTAAGTTTGGGCTCCACATAGCCCGCCAGCTGAATGTCATCAAACCCGGCTACAGATATATCTTCCGGTATGCGATAACCCTTTTTCTTTAATGTCTCCATGGCACCAACTGCAGTAAGGTCATTGGCACAGAGCACAGCAGTAAATCCCCCTCCCCTTTTCAGCAGCCTTGACATTGCCTCCCTGCCGCCGGATATCTTGTAGTTGCCTTCCTCGATAAGCTTCTTTTTTAAAATCAAACCGTAAGCGCGGGCGGCCTGCTCAAAACCGTCGTATCTCTTCTTTGCACTCCGACCTTCCGGCCCGCCTATATACGCAATATCCCTATGACCCATCTTAAACAGATAGTCTGTCATCTGATACATACCGCCAAAACCGTCACTGTATACGCCCGGAAGCTTTCCGGTGTCAATATACCTGTCCAGGAGGACAAAGGGCATATCAAAATCTGCAAGCTTTTGTATATGTCCGGCTGCCGGGCCTGCACTGCTGGTGAATATTATACCGTCCACACACTTTTCCTTTAATACATTTATGTAAAGCTCCTCCTTGTCGGCACGGTCGTCGGTATTGCAGAGTATAACATTATAGCCATATATATTGGCCGTGTCTTCAACTCCCCTGGCTATCTCGGGGAAAAAAGGGTTTGCTATGTCCGGCAGTATGAGTCCCAGGGTATTGGTCTTCTTAGTCACCAGCCCCCTGGCAATCCTGTTCGGCTGATACTTGAGGTCTTTCATTACCTTGATTATCCTATCCCTGGTCTCATCGCTTACTCCTTCACTCTTATGATTAATAACCCGTGATACCGTCGTTATGGATACGTTTGCCGCCTTAGCCACATCTTTTATAGTTGTCATTGCATTTCTCCTCAAGGTTTAACGTTTTAGCAAAACGTTAAACGAAAACGTTTAACTGTATAATACAACCCGCCGTCTCCTGTGTCAAGCTCAAGAATTAATAAAACCGCTATATAAACATAGCGGTTTACCTGTCCAATAGATTACTTATTATCCAATTTTCCGAAGTTAAAGAACGTCTCACTGCACGTGGCTATCAGCTTGTCATCCTGATTATATACCCGGCCTTCTGCTACCGCCGTGCTCCTCCCGATATGGACGGCTTTACCAGTAAAAGTAAGAGTATCGCCCGGCTTAGCCGGTGCAATGAAGCTCATGTTTGCACTCAAAGAAGTTATATCGTAGTTGCCCAACGTCCTTATGGATGCACCCAGGACACTGTCAAACACTGAAAAGAGCATTCCGCCGTGGGCATTTCCAGCAGGGTTTAAATATTCCTTCTTTACTACTATCTTTAGCTCGGCCACTCCCTTATCAAGCATTGATACATTTAAACCTAGCAATCTATGATATGGTGTCGTCTTATTAATCGCAATGATGTCATTGAACAGCTTTTCATCAATTCCCTTATTTATCGGTCTTATTCCCATGATTTTCCTCCCATCACTATCTCGGCAATGTTGAAATAACCTATCTTACACATCCTCATCATCAACAACCTGGGTACCTGCCCATTCATCTCCATACCTCCTGCCATATGGATCCGTCATTATGCGGTATATCTCGGCAACCCATACGACTAATTCTAAGATTATACCCAATGCATGCCCCACAAAAGGTATTATCATTAAGAGGTTGGGAATGGCAAATATTATATTTCGCTTTGCGGAATCAGCATATGAAGCGGGACCAAAACCGGTCATTGTTTTTAAACCTAAGAGTTTTTTACCTATACTCTTTCCGTCCATCAAACCATCTCTCAAGAGCATGTATAAAAAGCCTATGATGCCGCCCAACACCGGTATCATACTGCAGAGATTGGAAATGATCGCATCTATGGCATATGCAAAAAATCTTCTTATAGTGTCCGCCTTATTATACAAAGTTTAAGCCCCCTTCAGCATCCGTATTATATTATTATATAACAATCAATATTAAAATCCAAATTGATAACTGGCTAAATTTTAATGTAAATGCAAAACAGTCTTAATGTATTTTTTACATTAATATATTACCTATAAAAATGCCCAGATAGTTTCCTATAACATAACCCCAAACACCCACAAGAACAGCCGGCAGCACCAAGTCGTTCCATCCCTTGGAGATAGCCATTGCCGCCGCTGTGGTCGGCCCGCCTATATTGGCATTGGAGGCAACCAGGATCTCTTCCAGATTAAAATGAAACAACTTGCCGAATATAAGTGATACAGCCATGTTAACTATGACCATTATAGCACAGAATACTAGAAGTACAGGTGCCTTCGTAATAATAAGCCCAATAGAAGCCGGCACTCCTATAACCACAAAAAACAGATATATAAAGAAAGTACCTATTTCATCGGTCCCCTTTATATTGGTAAAAAAGTTAGGGAACAGTGATACCAGTATTACTGTCAGAGTCGTTATTATCAGGTACTGCTGCCCAAATATAATCCTTATAATCCACGGTGCAGATGATGCCGCTATCCATGCCGCAATCTTTGTAGACACCGCGGCGATTGTCACGGCACATCCTAAAGCCAAAGCAATATCCTGCAGGGACATTTCCTTGGAACTCCAATAGCTTGCCGCGTTTGTTTTCCCTTCCGACTTTTCTGCTTTTACCTTGTCTTCATAGGGATGCTTATAGTTTTTCTTGAAAAAGACCATATTGGGTATGGCAAGAAGAATAAAGAAATATATTGCCATATTTAAATTATCCGCAACAACAGCGGCGCTTACAACCTTTCCGGATGTCTTAAAAGCAGCGGACATAGCTGCAAAATTAATCCCGCCCCCTATGTAACTGCCTGTCATCATCCCTGCTACCTTAGCTGCTTCCGGTACCCATTTCCCCACCAGGAAAAATGCCAGAAATGCTCCCAGCACAGTCCCAACTGCGCTTATGTTAAAGATAAGAAATGTCCTTCCGCTCTTAGACCATATGCTCTTTAGGTCCGCCTTAAAAAGCAGCAGGGGAACCGCCACAGGAACAACGTAGTTCCATACTCCGTCCCACACCGGGCTCTGCGTGGGTATAACCTTGAGATTGGAAAGCACCATTGCGCCTACAAGGGCGATAATGGATCCCGTAACCTTGGAGGCCCATTGATAATGCTGTTCTAAATAAATGCTTATAGCCGCCCATCCCACTAGAAATGCTATGAGTAGCCATATATCGTCCGGTTTTATAAGGGTCATGCTATCCCTCCTTTAAAATATCTTTCTTCTACAGTATATGATGATTTACTTCTATTACCTCTATATACCTTGCTATCTCAGCTTTTGCCTGCTCATCCTCTTCCGACCTATATGCTTCAGTGAGCTGGCTGAGTGATTTTGCACCCAGTATCTTGGAAAGTGCCCGTGCGGCTTCGGCCCGTATAACCGGGCGGCAGTCTGTAAGCAGAGCCGCTACGGCGCCGGCCTGGCCTTTAAGATGCATATTGCCGGCTGCAATCAAAGCGTTTCTTTGGATAACCGTCTTTCCTCTCCATCCGGCCGACGTCTTACAAAAGCTTTCTTTAAACTGCTTGTTGTTCATACTGAGAATAAATCCGATATCCTCCGGATCAAAAGGCATATACATATCTAAGGCGGGATTATTTTTAAACCTTCCTTTATTGTAAGGACAAGCCTCTTGGCATGTATCACAACCGTAAATCCTGTTTTGTAACCTGTCTTTAACTTCTTCCGGTAAAAATCCTTTTTTTACGGTTATATAGGAAAGGCAGCTCTGGGCATTTATCTCATAGGGACGGGTAATGGCCGCTGCAGGGCAGGCCTTAAGGCATCTGTCACAATACCCGCAGCTAAGGTCCAGCGGCGAATCGGGCTCTATATAAAGATCTGTTATTAGTTCACCAAGAAAAATAAAAGAGCCCATGTCAGGATTTATTATAGAACAGTTTTTTCCATAGAAACCCACTCCCGCCTTTCTTGCAATCTCCCGCTCCACCATCTGATTATTGTCGGTCATTACAGTCGAACTCGCGCCCCAGTTATCTTTTAAAAAATCCGCTAGCCTGTTTAGCATTTCTGTGATGACCACATGATAATCCCTGCCTTTTGCTGCCATTGTTATTTTCCCATTTCCAGTTTTTCTTTGTCTTCTGCCTCCGTAATAGAGTCCAACAGAGATTATAGACCGCGCCCCCGGCAGCAACTCCGAAGGATTGGTCCTCTCTGCTGTATTGCCCTTCTCTAGCCCGGAGAGATAGCCCTTGCGCTCCCTATCCTTTAACACATTTGTCACATTTAATGGGTCGGCATCTGTAAAACCTACGATATCAAAACCTATGGACTGCGCATACAGCCTTATTTTTTCTTTCATTTATATCACGGCTACCTGACCGTCTTAAATCCTCTGTATCTGTTAAAAGCAGCGGCTATCTCATACTTTCTCGGCCTGGCCAGGTCCCCGGGATGTCCCTTAAAAGGCGAAATACACTCAAGGCCACGCCTGTCGACATCGGCAAGCACGAGTGAAATGATATCCGCAAGTGTCCTGCTGTCATCGTCATACCTGTCCCTGGCATATCTAATGATGTCTGCTATAGCGGCAGTCTGGCTTGAATCTGTGAGCTGCTCAACAAAAGCAAGTTCTACATTTTCATGCCCCAATCTTATATTCTCCTTGCCCTTTGACTGTATCTTATCCTTATAACCTGCATTCAGGCTTTTTTTGACAGGCACCCTGTCCTTTATATGCGTAAAGTCCGGCTTTTTATCCTGTACCCTAATAGAAGGCATCTGCTTTGTTATATCTTTGGCCGCTACGGTTACGTCGTAGGGCAGGAAACTGTCCATCATTATAACCCGGTCACACACATCAAAGTAATCACCCGAGCCGCCCAGAACAAGTATGGATGATACCCCTTTTGATTCATAGAGTGCCCTTACGCTATCCAGAAAAGGCGTTATCGGTTCCTTGTCTGAAGACACCAGTCTCTGCATCCGGGCGTCCCTTATCATGAAGTTGGTTGCACATGTATCCTCATCCATAAGTAGTAGAGAAGTCCCAACCTCCAATGACTCAATAATATTGGCTGCCTGGGAAGTACTGCCGCTGGCATTTTTGCTGCAAAAGAACCTGGTGTCCTCTCCTGTAGGCACATTGCTTATAAAGGGGGATATATCCACATTCTCCACATATCTGCCGTCCTCCGACCTTATCTTCACGGCATCATCCACCGTCACGGTGTACTCCCTGCCATCACCGGGGATATGATTATACACACACTTTACAAGAGCCTTGAGAAGCGTGCTTTTGCCATGATATCCACCGCCTACAATAAGCGTGACACCCTGCTCTATTCCCATACCTGTGATCTTGCCTGCGTATGGAAGTTCCATGGTCACCTTATTAGAATCGGGTGAACAGAAAGGCACAGCATTTTTAAGCGGTTGCTCACTTATGCCACTTTCCCTTGGAAGTACCGCCCCGTCGGCCACAAATGCCACCAGATGTCTTTCTTTAAGCTCCTTCCTCATATACTGCTGATCCCTATAAAGCTCGATAAAGTGCTTCAGCTCCTGTCGATTTATGTTGTTACAAATCATTGAAGCCTTAACGATGGCAGGAATGGTCTCTGAAAAGATAGATTCTGCTTCTTTTCCTAAGATCCTTCTGCCGGCAGCGGGAATCCCTACCTCAAACCTGGCCTCTACGGCATCACCGGCTATATGCATGGATGTTCTCTCCAGTATCTCCTGCCTGCCGCAGTCAATGGCAATGAGCCCGCTCTTTCCCGTACCCCTGCCGCCTCTATGAAGCTTAAGTATATTTTTTTTAAATTGTCTAGTAAGGTAATCCCCTAAAGCTATCCTGCTATCTTTATCGTTTATATATTCGCCAGGAAATGTCTGTTTTACAGCGGCCCGTACCCTGGATGGAGGTGCAAATGGGTCACTTTGAACATGGTCTATGTACAGATATACCCCGCCCATGTCATAAGCGCCTTCTATATCTTTATACGCCTTATATCCTCTTCCATTTATTCTGTTTAATGTTCCCATAAGATCTTTCGCATTCTTCAAAATGGTACACCTCTTTTTAAATCTATTAGCTGCAATTTTATATATAATTATACACTATTAGCAGCATGTAATAAAATAGCATAATACAAAAAATGGCCTGGCCAACCGGCCAGGCCTTACACAATATAATTTTTTCTTTATCTAATCATTTACTGCATCTTCCGTCTTGTTCTTTTTAAACGCATAATAAATAAGAGAAAATGCTAAGATTATGAAGAAACCTAATGCACCGTATTTACCCATCTTAGGCTCCGCAAGGCTTATGTTTATGCTTGCAGAAGCAAACATTGCAATTATAACACCCATAAGGGCATCCCCTGCAATGAGTCCGGATGCATACAATATGCCGTTGTCCGTTTCACTGGTGTTTGTTCTTTTAGTTACCTTGTCGACCATCGCCTTGATAAGTCCGCCTATCATTATCGGTACACTGGTGTGTATAGGCAGGTACAATCCTATGGCAAAGCTCAAAGATCCTATACCCAGAAGCTCGACCACAACTGCTGACGCTGCACCTACAAATACCAAACCCCAAGGAAGATTTGCATTCATTATTCCCTGTACAACCAGCATCATTATGGTAGCCTGTGGAGCCCCCAAATCCTTAGAACCAAATCCATAGGTATTATTGAGCAGAACCAAAACATAGCCGATTACCATAGCCGGAACCACAACGCCGATAATCTCAGCCACCTGCTGCTTCCAAGGTGTTGATCCAAGCAGATACCCCGTCTTTAAATCCTGTGAGTTGTCGCCTGCCATCGCAGCAGCCGAGCATATAATAGCTCCTACCGTAAGCGAAGCCACCATTCCATGTATACCGCTGTAACCCATGGCTTTAAATATAACAGTCGTCAAAAGCAGTGTAGCTATGGTCATGCCCGAAACAGGGTTTGACGAACTACCCACTATGCCGACCAGCCGCGAGGATACGGTTACAAAGAAGAATCCAAAAAGCGCTACAAGCACCGCGCCTAAAATACCAACCTCAAACTGTGGCAAAAACGCGATTACTACGATTATAATTGCAAAAAGTATAAGTACTATATTCATAGGTATATCTGTGTCTGTTCTTACATGGCTGCCTTTTAAATCTGATTTTTTAAGACCGCTCATGGACGCTGCAAATGCTTTTATTATTGTCGGTATGGATTTTACAAGACTTATAATACCACCCGCCGCAACAGCTCCGGCGCCTATATACCTGATATACGTGCCCCATATGTCCCAATAATCCATCTGTGAAATTGGTACGGTACCGGGATATATAACCGTGTTTCCGGCAAATGCGGAAATAAGCGGTATAAAGCCTAACCAGCCCAACACGGCTCCAGAAAGCATGTAAGCCGAAATCTTGGGGCCTATGATATATCCCACGCCCAGAAGTGAAGGATAAGCATCTCCGCCAATAGCTGCATTCTTCCATCCAGGTATAGTCCATTCTATCTCAGATGGATAAAGCTTAAGCCCGTCTCCAAGGTACTTAAACAATGCGCCTATTCCTAGACCCGAAAAAACAGTGCCGGCGCTCACGCCGCCAACCTCGCCTGCAACCAGGACCTCAGCACATGCCGTGCCCTCGGGATAAGGAAGATTACCATGTTCACTTACGATAAGGAACCGTCTTAGAGGTACCATGCACAGTACGCCAATCATAGCACCGAGTAAAGTTATCATTGTTATAGTAAAAGTGCTGGGTTGCTGACCCCACATGAAAAGAGCAGGAATTGTAAATATGGCTCCTGCAGCTAATGATTCACCTGAAGAAGCTATGGTCTGCACAATGTTGTTCTCCAAAATCGAGTTCCTTTTGAGTATTCCTCGCATAATTGCCATGGATACAACGGCAGCAGGTATTGAGGCGCTTACTGTCATACCTACTTTAAGCCCAAGATAAGCATTTGCTGCCCCAAAGATAATGGCCATTACGGAACCCAAGACAAGAGAAAAAACAGTTAATTCAGGTACAGCCTGAGATGCCGGTATATAAGGAACAAACTCTTCACCCGGCTTTAGCTTCCTGAATGCCTGTTCACTCAAGCCCTTCTTGCTTAATTCCATTTCCCCAACCTCCTTTTTTGTAATATTATTGACATTATAGCACAACAAAAAGGTCTTCACAATCATTTTATTATTTAAATACATTATTTATAACTTAACGGCTTTGTCCGAAAACACAATATGTAAAATAAAAAAGAGGTAACTCAAAATAAAGTCACCTCTCTTTTAGACCTATCTATTCCTCATTATCTGCTGATTCCTCTTTGGAGTTTTCGCAGGGATTTATCACAAACTTCTTCATTAACTTCTTGAGCACTTCAATATGAAGAAGTTCTTCATCCCTGATATGGCAGAGTACATTATAAACGGATTTTTCCGGTTTCATGGCCAGTATGCAGTTATATGCGTCCACACCGGCTTTTTTGAGATTTATATCCGCTTCCAGCCTATCTTTAAGGTCAGTACCTACATACACATACTCGCCGCCCCAATATTTCCAGCCGTTATCATTCGGGTGCTCATATGGGATTTCGCAGCCCATCTTAAGTATCAGCTGGCCGAGTACATGTAAATGCTGCATATCCGTATTGCCCATACCATCCAGATAAATGCCTATATCTTTGGGCTCACAAACTATATAGTGCATGTGGTGGTTATGCATCTGCAGGGTTTGTGTCAGCTCACTCTTCGCTCCGGCAAAGAGATCAAAGAGCATGGGAATGATTCTGCTGTCACATTTGGTTACGCTAACTTCCGGCTGGCCAGGGATGGCTATTTGCGGAGACAGAGACGTTGACAGATGTAAATTCTTGACCGCCTCGCTCTCTCTGGGTATACAAATAATCTGACCGGGGCAGATTGAATTAGGCCGAGATATCTGCGGATTAGCTTTTATCAATAACTTTGTGTCTACTCCAAACCTTTTTGCGATATTATATATGGTGTCGCCGGACATCACCGCATATAGAAAACCGCTGCAGCACTGTGGTAACGGTAAATTCATATATATCACCTCCATATATTTTATGAAAACATGTGTGAAGGTGATACAATATCTATTTCTTTTGTTTTTCTACTAAGGCTTTTATATCATCTAGAACTATATCTGTCTTAATCTTAATCAGATTTTTATTTTGTTCTTCTAAAGAATTTTGCAGCTCATCTATGGATACTTCCAGCTGATTTATTTGACTCTCACTGCCCTTTTTTAATTGGGGTTTTACCGCTGCCCATTCGTCTTCTATTTTGGGCATCTCACGTCTTACTGTTTTTTGATCGTCCTCGAATGCACCATATAGTATGTTCCGAGCATAATATGTAATCCTCATAAGACCGGGAGGAGTCTGTGGATGCATGTTTTCTTCTATATCGGGTATATACCTGTAGAATTGGTTGATTGCTTTTAAAAAGGCCAGGCCATCCTTGCTGTCCATGGTAGCCGTCGCTCTATTGAGAGCATCGGAGGCTGCATCTATGTCCGCTCTGTCCGCACCCTTTTTTAAAAGTTCCGGCTGCACCCTATTCCATATCTTGTGTATAGTGCCTATATTCCTCTCTAAATCAGGCATCATATCGGATATATCATTGGAATCCCCGTTAGTCTGCCCTGTTTTTTCTTCAGCCGGGCCGCCCTTGCTCGTATTGTTTCCGTCGCTCTGTCTGCTCACACTGTCGTCGCTGCCACCAGCCTTGTTCTTCTTATTCGTACTGTCTGAACTGCCTTGAGCCTGTGATTTATCTTCCGGCGTCTTTAATGCCTGTCTCTCCACCCTATCCACCAGTTCATTCAAATCCCTTTCAAGGCTCTGCATATCCTGAGGTGGGCCTTCATTAATGTTCTCTCCTTCGTCTTTGCCACCTATGCTTATCCTCTTAAGTGATGAACATGCGGTAAGGGAAAATAAAAGCATGAATATAATCAAAAATGCCATAACGTTTCTCTTCACATTAAATCACCCCGGGATTATTATTCCCGGGGTTTTAATTAAAATACTTTTTTACACTTTCTTTCATCCTGTACCTTATCAAGCACCTCGCCGAACCTCTGGAAATGCACGACCTCTCTCTGCCTCAGGAATACGAGTGTATCCCATACCTTATGGTCTTCAGTAAGGTCCATAAGATGTTCATAGGTCGCCCTGGCCTTTTGCTCTGCGGCCATATCATCGGTCAAATCTGCCACAGGATCACCATGGGACTGGATATATGCAGCCGTCCAGGGATCGCCCATAGAGTCCGTATAGAAAATACCTTTATCTCTTATAGCATAGAAATCATTAAATCCATACTTTTTCAATTCATCGACAGGCACCCCATCGGTAAGCTTATATACTAAGGACGCAATGATTTCCATATGCGCAAGCTCTTCAGTGCCGATATCCGTAAGCAATGCCTTAGTGTAATTATTAGGCATAGTAAATCTCTGAGTAAGATAGCGCAAAGATGCAGAAAGCTCCCCATCCGGGCCGCCATATTGATTTATTATCTCCCTTGCCAGCCTAGGATTAGATTTTTCTACTTCAGCGGGATATTCCAGCTTCTTTTCATAAACCCACATTACCCATCCCTCCTAATAAATCATTTCCCAGGGCCATGGTTCATTTATCCATTGCCATGGATAGCAGCTCTGGGAGGTATTAGACCTTAATGGCCCATACATTCTCTCATAGGCAGCAATAAGATTTTGCTGCTGTCTTACATAGCAGTTATAAGTTGAAAGAGCGTTGGCATCACAAGGATGGGTATCAAGATAGAGCTGCAGTTCAACTACGGCAAACCCTACCTTTTGTATTGACTTTATTAAATCCACCTGGTTTCTATCCATGTCTAAACCCTCCTCTTCTGATAAGGCCTGAGTAGCTCAGGGTATAATGTGCCTGTACTTAAGGCCTTATTCAATGGAAATGTGCTGCAAAATGTCTGCGGCACAACATAAGTTCTTGCGAGTTCCAGCCTGCCCCAAATATTACAATTGGGATAACATTGATTAGAGTTCACCATCAAATATCACCTCGTATTATACTTCTAATACATATTATTCATAGATACATTTAGAGTTACAAATTAGTTATACTTAGCGCACATATAAACAAGACATTAATATACTCTTAAATATGGAGGAACATCCATATGAATTTATGGTATAATATATCGGAAAATAATAAAGAGATTTGGCCTAAAAACCAAGGAGGCTTGAACTTGAAAAGGATTATCGAATTAATCGGAATGTGGGATTTAATTATATTTTATACAGTAAATGATAAGATTAAATCTGATATATCAGATAAGTTAATTCCATATTTCACAGAATTCGGCAGCTGGTGGTTCACCACATTTGCATGCCTTCTTACTATTTTACTGGGAAAAGAGAAAACAAGGTCAACAGGTATTGAGGCTGCTGCATCGCTTGTTGCAGGAAGCCTTCTGGTACAACTGTTAAAAAAGAAAATAAACAGGGAGAGACCATATCTGGCGATTTTGAACGTCAATACTTTTAACAAGCTGTGGAAAGATCATTCATTCCCCTCCGGACATACCGCAGCTGCCTTTGAGGTGGCCGTATCCATGTCATTTGGATATCCTAATCTCTATCTGTTATTTATCGGCCTGGCCACCATGGTAGGCGTATCCAGAATATACGTGGGCATGCATTACCCCACGGATGTACTCATTGGAGCCGCACTTGGAAGCAGTATGTCTATACTAACTCATATATTAATTTGAATCTATTCTTTGAATTTAGGTATAAAACCGGCCTTCTGGAACGTCTTAATAGCTATAAGTACAACAGGACCGAGTATTAAACCCACAAGGCCCAACATCTTACTTCCCACATACATGGACATAAGTGTCACTAATGGATGCAGACCTATGCTGCGTCCTACAACCCTCGGCTCCATCATCTGGCGCACTATCGAAACAACAGCATAAAGTATGATGATACATATGGCAAGACGGAAGTTCTTATAAAACACCATAAGTATTATCGCCCAGGGTACAAGGACGGTGCCCGAACCCAATATCGGCAGTATATCCACTAATGCTACGGCCAGGCCTATGAGGAATGGATACTCATATCCCATCAGCATAAAGCCGAAAGATATCTCCAAAAAAGTTACCATCATTATAATAAGTTCAGCCCGCAAAAAGCCAAATACGGTATTGATAAAATCTGTCTTTATAAATACAGTACCTTCGATAAACTTTTTGGGCAGCTGCTTTTTTATAAAACCCAGTATCGAATCCTTATCCTTGCTAAAAAAGAATGTCGCCACAATGCATACCACCGTACCCCAAATAAAAGCAGGAAGAGAATTGGCTGCATTCATAATTGCCTTGACAATATACTTAAGTGCACTAGAAACATAAGACATCAGCTGGTTTATGATATTTTGAACGGCACCGGCCTGTACGGGAGGCAGCGCCTTAATATCCTTCTGTAACTGTTGTATCCAGCTCATTATAGTATCATATACACTCCCACTGTACCCACCGAAGCTTTTCGATAATACTATCAGTTCCTTAACGGCCTGGTAGCCCCCGTATCCAATAATCATACCGACTATTATCAGGACACTGAAAAGCACTATAAATGAAGAAAAAGACCGCGGAATGTGCAGCCATTTCTGTACTTTTTTTACCAGTGGCTCAATCAGTACGGCAATGAGCGCCGCAATTAAGAAAGGCATAAAATAAATCAAGAATCTCGTTATCCCAATATATATAAGTGCAATACTAAAAACTATTATACCCAATATATAAAACGTGCGGCTTAATTTCTCAGTGTCCATGAAAAGCCTCCTTATTAAGCTGTTCTCATTATAACATTAATAGTCATATGGTGTAAATTATACTAACAGTATATAATTCATTATTTAATGTTGTCATGACATAATCATAAAACGGTTCCCCTCAATGCATAATGTTTGATATATTCACTGATTTCATATATAATAATACCGAGCGTAACTTAAGAGAAGGAGAGAGGTTTCATGGGTAGCGTAAGAGTAAGATTTGCCCCCAGCCCAACAGGATATTTACATATTGGCGGGGCACGGACAGCACTTTTTAACTGGCTATTTGCCAGACATAACGATGGCAAAATGGTACTTAGGATAGAGGACACTGATCAAGGTAGACTTAAGGAAGATTCCGTATCTCAAATTATATCCAGCTTAAAGTGGCTGGGAATTTCATGGGATGAAGGGCCTGAGACCGGCGGAGATTACGGTCCTTATTTCCAATCCGAGAGACTTGACAAATACACAAAAGAATGTGAAAGACTTATGGCGGAGGGTAAGGCATATTATTGCTTCTGTACTTCCGAGGAGCTGGAAGCAGATAAGGAGGCCGACAGAAAGGCTAGACGTCCGCATAGATACAGCGGCAGATGCAGAAACCTCACGGATAAACAAATAGAAAAATATAAAGCCGAAGGCAGAAAACCTGTGGTAAGGTTTAAAATGCCGGAGGGCAACACCGTGGTAAAAGACATTGTAAGAGGCGACGTAACCTTTGACAACAACCTGATGGATGATTTCGTCATCATGAAGTCCAACGGCATCCCTACCTACAATTTTGCGGTGGTGGTAGACGATCATTCCATGGGAATGACACATGTCATCAGGGGCGAGGAACACCTGCCCAATACACCTAAGCAGGTTTTGCTCTACGATGCACTGGGTTATGAAACCCCCAAGTTCGCCCATGTTCCAATGATCCTAGCACCGGATAAGAGTAAACTTTCAAAGCGGCATGGAGCCACCTCGGTGGAAGAGTTCAGGGATAAAGGCTTTTTGCCGGAGGCTATAGTAAACTACCTGATTCTTCTTGGATGGTCACCGGAGGGTAATACGGAGATAATAACCCTGGAAGATGCAGCAGAACAATTCTCGCTAAAGAGAGTCAACAAGAGCTCTGCAATTTATGATGTCACTAAACTAACCTGGATAAACGGCGTATACATGCGTGAACTTCCGCTGGAAGATGTGGTGGGATATGCTCTTCCTTTCTACATTAACGAAGGCCTCATACCGGAGGATTATACTGAGCAGGATTTAGAAAAGGTAAAGTCCGTAGCCGACAAGGTAAGAGAGAGAGAAAAGACGCTGGTTGACCTGGCAAAGGCATCCTCCTATTTCTTTAAATTTGATTATGAATATGAGGAAAAGGGCGTAAAAAAGTTCTTTAAAAAGGAAGGTGCTGCGGATGTTCTAAAGAGTGGTTTAAAGGCGCTTTCATCATTGGATGAGTTTACTGCTGAAAATGCTGAAAAGGCATACAGGGACTTGATTGCCGAATCGGGAATAAAGAGCAGCAAGCTTTTCCATCCCACAAGACTTGCCTTATCAGGCAGGACGATAGGACCAGGCCTGTTTGACATCATGATACTCTTGGGCAAGGAAGAAACATTAAAGAGAATGGAAAAGGCCATAAATTATATAGAGAGTTTATAACTTAAAGACTAATTTAAAAAAGCAAGAGAGACAGGCAAAACAGTCTGTCTCTTTTATTTTTGCCCATATGTCTTGAACCTTTCTATCATGCGTTTCATTTCATCATCCGGGAGCAGCACCGGCTGCCCAACGCATTTAGTCCTATAATATATCTCGGCGCAAAACTCCGTTTCTTCCGCCGTATTAAATGCAGCCGGAAGATCGGGGCCGACAGCCAGCATGCCGTGATTTGCAAGAAGAACAGCATTTCTATCCCCCATAGCCGCAAAGGCTTTATCCGCAATCTCTTTTGTTCCAAATGAGGCATACTCCGCACATGGAACATCCATACCGGCATACGCAACAAGATAATGGACTGAAGGAATCGGCCAGTGCATGCAGGATAATACGGTCGAATAGGTGGAATGGGTATGCACTGCCGCCCCTATACCCTCCCTGTTAAGGTAAAAAATCCTGTGCATCTCATACTCACTGGACGGCTTTCTCGTACCATCCGCTATCTTCCCATCTAAGTCCATTACCACAACATCCCCAGGCTCGATCTCAAAATAGTTCATACCGCTGGGACTTATGGCCATAAGTTCTTTTTCCTTGTTAAATATACTGATGTTTCCTCCCGTGCCCCTGGTTAGCCGGTATTTTACTAACCTTTTGCCGTATTCTACTATCTGCTTTCTCTCCTCTTGAAGAAGCATTCGTATTACCTCCATTTATATATCGGACAGATATACTATACATATATTATAACAATTTTATCGGATTGTGTAGCAAGAAAGCCCGGCGGTAAACATACTCCGCCGGGAATAAATTATCTATTTGTTTCTTTCAATCCGTTTTCCACCACATCATCAATGAGTTTCTGATCGGGTATATACGGAATCGTTATATGCCCGAGTCCGTGGTAATCATTGTTAAACTCGGCTGCGGTCTCAATGGAATGAGGATTCCTGGCCCATGACCTCCTGGCCACACCGCTCATAACGTCCCAAAGCATGGCGGATTTTATAATATCGTCGGTTTTGCGGCTGCCGTCCAAGACCAGGCCAAACCCGCCGTTTATAGCCTTGCCTATGCCTACTCCGCCACCATTATGAAGAGTTACCAGGGTCATACCCCGCGCAGCGTTTCCTGCAAAACACTGTGTTGCCATGTCGGCCATGACATTGCTACCGTCCTTTATGTTTGCAGTCTCCCTGAAGGGCGAATCGGTACCGCTCACATCATGGTGATCCCGTCCAAGCATCACTGGCCCTATCTCACCGTTTCTGACCATCTCATTAAACCTGAGAGCAATTTTTATTCTTCCCTCGGCATCCTGATACAATATCCTGGCCTGGGTTCCTACCACAAGGTTATGCTTTTCGGCATCGCGTATCCAGATATAATTGTCCCGGTCTTGTCCCCTTCTATTAGGATCGATACACCCCATGGCAGCATGATCGGTCTTGATGAGATCCTCATGCTTCCCACTCAGGCATACCCATCTGAACGGGCCGTATCCATAATCAAACATCTCCGGTCCCATTATATCCTCCACATAGGATGGAAATATAAATCCGTCCTTTTCATCCTTGCCATTCTTGGATATTTCCTTTACACCAGCATCAAATACGGCCTTCATAAAGGAATTACCGTAATCAAAGAAGTAGGTTCCTCTGTCCACCAATGTTTTGATAAGCTCAAAGTGCCGCCTCAGACTCTTATCCACAAGTTTCCTAAATTTACCCCTGTCCTCAGCCAGCATGCGTGTCCTTTCATCAAAAGTAAGGCCTTGCGGGCAATAGCCGCCGTCATAGGGCACATGGGAGGATGTTTGGTCAGAGAGTAGTTCCACCTTAATATCGTTCTTTACTATATATTCCAGTAAATCCACAACATTACCATAATATGCTATTGAGATCGGCTGTTTTTTAACAATATACTCCTTGGCGATCGTAAATATCTCATCTAAATCCGATGATACCTTACTCACCCATCCCTGATCCTTGCGAGTCTTTATACGTGAATAATCAACCTCGGCTATGATGCCGACCCCTCCGGCAATCTCAACGGCTTTGGCCTGAGCACCGCTCATGCCGCCCAGGCCGGAAGATACGAACATGTGTCCCTTTAAATCCTGGTCATGGGGTATACCCAGCTTCAGCCTGCCTGCATTAAGCAGGGTATTAAAGGTACCATGCACTATTCCCTGCGGCCCGATATACATCCATCCTCCCGCGGTCATTTGCCCATAGTTGGCATTACCCATTTCCTCAGCAATCTCCCAATCATCCTGGTTGTCGAACTCCCCCACCATAAGGGCATTTGTGATGACAACCCTGGGAGATTCCGGCTTGGAAGGGAAAAGTCCCACCGGGTGGCCGGACTCTATAACCAAAGTCTGATCTTCGGTAAGTATCTCGAGATACTTCTTTATCAGCCTGTACTGCATCCAGTTCTGGCATACGCTTCCCGTCTCACCGTAAGTCACAAGCTCATAGGGATACAAGGCAACCTCAAAATCCAGGTTGTTGTCTATCATTACTTGAAAAGCTTTTCCTGCAAGGCATTTGCCTTTATATTCATCTATGGGTTTACCATAGATCCTTCCCTCCGGTCTGAATCTGTAGGCATAAATCCTGCCTCTCGTCTTAAGCTCATTTAAAAACTCCGGAGCCAGCTTCTCATGGTATTTCTCCGGCACATAACGAAGTGCGTTTTTAAGGGCAGTCTTCGTCTGCTCTTTAGAAAGGCGAAAATCCCTGTCCGGCGCCCTCCTTATTCCCTCCACAAATTCCGGCATCTCCGGTAGTTTATCATCAAGCTTAACCGTCATAGTCTTAGCGATGTCAAAGTTACTCAGCATAAATATCCCCCCTTAAAAATTTAAATTGTTTACCCTCACTAGATAAAGCAGCAATAAACTCTAAGTAAAAGTATACTTCGACATCCGTACGCCCGTATCCTGCAACTTTCTTATTTGCGTCTCCTTTTGCTGCATTCTCTGCAATAGCCATAAACCTCGAAACTGTGGCCGGTCGGGACAAAGCCGGCATCGTCAAAGACTCCCTTTAGTTCTTCTATGGGGCAGAATTCAAAGGGAATGGTTTTACCGCAGCCTTTACATATCATGTGGTGATGATGCTCCTCGTCATCCCGGTAGGCATACAGCGTGTTACCATCGCTGCCTGCAATCTCACAGGCCAGGCCGATATCCTTAAGTATCTGTATATTACGGTATACAGTGGAGAAATTCATGTCCGGCCAGGCCGCTTTCGCCTCCCTGAAAAGCTCGCGGGCCGTCACCGCCCTGCCGGCCTCCTTCAGTGTCTCCGCCAGCACCCTCCTCTGACCAGTAATCCTTATCCCCTTGTCCTTGAAACACTTCTCTATATATGTCATTTATCCGCCCTCCTCTTTGTAAGCAGCACTACTGCCAATATAATGACCGAGGCTATGACAATCGTCCCGCCGGGGGCCAGGTCCCATACAAATGAACTCACCAACCCGGCCACAACCGATACCACGGCCACCGCCACGGATATAGCCATCGTAGATTTAAAGCTCTTCCCCAGCTGTATGCTCACCGCGGCTGGAATCACCATTAACGAGGACACCAGCAGTGTCCCGACCACCCTAATGGAGAGGGCAACCGTAAGTGCCGTAAGTATGGTAAAAAATATATTCACCGCACCCGTATTTATACCAGAAAACCTTGCAGCCTCCTCATCAAAGGTCATATAAAACAGCTTTCTGTAGATAAACACCATGGACAGTATTATAAAAATGCCTACACAAAGTATCAACTTCAAGTCGGAGTCGGTCACAGCCACAATGGACCCGAACAAATAACTGAAAAGATCCACATTAAAAGCCCGGCCCAGACTGATCAAAATAGTGGCCAGGCCGATTCCTCCCGACATCACCACCGCCAGTGATATCTCTGCATACTTTTTAAAATAATTCCTAAGGTACTCAATGAATACCGCTGCCACCGCCGACATGATAAGAGCACCCCAAAAAGGGTTGAACCCTAAAAGCATACCCAGCGCCACACCGGCAAGGGACACGTGTGACAGGGCATCGCCTATCATAGACATCCTGCGCAGCACTATAAAAGTACCTATAACAGGGCAAATAATTGCAATCATTATGCCTGCCGCAAACGCCCGCTGCATAAAAGAATAACTCAATATATCCAAAGTATATCACTCCTCTCCATATATCCCGTAGCCAAATACCTCGGCAAGGTGCTGCTGGGTCAGATTGGGGCTGTTGTGGACATGCACGCCGTTCTTTCCCACACACGCCACCTTGTTGGCCCTTTTAAGGACGGAGTTTATATCATGGCTGACGATCACTATGGTGAGGTTGTATACCTTCCTCAAATCATCTAGCAACTTATAGAATTCAGCCTGTGCAATAGCGTCTATGCCGGTGGTCGGCTCGTCCATAAAGATAATCTCCGGCGAGCCTATAAGCAGCCGGGCCAAAAACACCCTCTGCCTCTGCCCGCCTGAAAGGTCACCTATAAGCTTATGCCTCACATTGCCCATGCCGACCGTATCCAGCATGTTCCCCGCTTTTTTGCGCAGATCCCCTCCCCCGAACGGTCTTAGCCACTCACGTGTACCCGTCATGACAATCTCCTCCACCGTGGCAGGAAAAGAGGTATTGATGTGGGTGGCATACTGGGACAGATAACCAACCCTGCCCCACTCTTTAAATTTTTTAATATCCCTTCCGAAAAGCCGGACGCTTCCTTTCCACGGATTAAGCTCGCCTAAAGCCAGTTTCATCAAGGTGGATTTGGCAGCTCCGTTGGGACCGATGATGGCCATATAATCCCCCCGCTCTACATAAAAACTGACGTCTTTAAGCACTGGGATATCGTTATACCCAAAGGTTATATTATTCATTTCCAATACCTTGTCCATAATTATCTCACCAGCTCTCTTCTCAGGCTGCTTAAGTTTTCTTCCATTATAGAGAAATAATCCTCTCCCCCGGCCTTCTGCCTTGGTGTAAGCCCCTCCAAGGGGTCCAACGTCATTTTTTCTATTCCCGTCTCTTCGGCTATGGAATCAGCCAGTTTTGGACTTGTAAGCGGCTCAAAGAAAACATATTTTATGTTATTTTTCTTTATAAAATCTATTATCTCGGCCATCCTTTTAGGAGAAGGCTCAGAGTCCGGCGAAATTCCCGATATGGATACCTGCTTTAAGCCGTAATCCTCACAGAGATAAGAAAAGGCCGCATGAGTCGTTACAATATCTCTGCTACCTGCCTGCGATAACGTATGTTTGTAATCATTATCCAGCCTTTCAAACTTTTTTTTAAGTCCGGCGTAGTTTTTAGAATAATAATCAGCATTTATGGGATCTACCTTGACTAATGCCTTATATATTTTCTCTGCCTGTCCCTTCGCCTTAAGCGGGCTAAGCCATACATGCGGATCATCATCCCTGGCTATTCCCCCGGCCGTGTTTACAGTTACCACTCCGTTATCAGCCAGGGAATCATCTATCCTCTCCGCCCAAGCCTCCAAACCGCCTCCGTTAAATATAAACACATCGCATTTTTCCAGTTTTGTCATCAGCTTGGGCGACGGCTCATAATCATGTGCCTCCACGCCGGCAGGTATTATCTGAACGGCATTTATACGGTCTCCCGCTATCTTCTTAGTAAAATCATAAAGAGGATATGTCGTTATATATACATTCAGCTTTCCATCATGCCTCTCCGGACGTGCCGCCCTGCAACCTCCCAGCAACATCACCAGCATGAGCAGAAAGACCATGGCTTTTTTCATTTTTTCGCCTCCAGTTGCAAACCATTTGCATCTATCTGGATAGTATAGCATAAAAATATTAGAATCGTCAAATAAGGATATTATATCAACCATTTAAAATATTACTGTATATTTCTATTGTAATAATCCGGTCATGGTGATATAATCATAAGCATTATAATTTCGTATAACTATAAGTTCCGGAAGTGATATTATGCAAAAAGAAAAAAAAGGCGAAAAAAAGCTCAAGCTTGTACCGCTGGTACTCATGATCCTTACTGCAGTCTTTGGTTTTAACAACATTCCGCGTTCATTTTACCTGATGGGCTACGCGGCCATACCCTGGTTCATTTTATCCGGACTCACATTTTTTATACCTTTTGCGCTCATGATGGCGGAGTATGGCGCAGCTTTTACAGATAAGAGCGGCGGTATGTACACATGGATGGAAAAGTCTACCGGCCCCAAATATGCATTTATAGGGATTTTCATGCAGTATTCCTCCTATGTAATATGGATGGTAAATATAAGCTCCACTATATGGATACCGCTGTCTAATGCTTTATTTGGCGGTGATAAGACATCCTCTTTCAGATTTATGGGACTCAACTCCACGCAGGTTATAGGGGTTCTTGCTATCTCCTTTGTTATAATAACTACACTCGTGATTAGCAGGGGCCTGGGAAGCATATCCCGTTTTACATCCATAGGTGGAAGCGCTGTTGCTCTGCTAAACATAGTCCTGCTAATCGGCGCTCTCTTTGTATTCATGGCAGGTGGAGGCAAAGTGGCCCAGCCGCTATCCGGTGTGTCTTTCGTAAGCTCGCCCAACCCTACTTACGGCTCGCCGATGGCTACTCTAGCATTTATTGTATTTGCAATATTCGCCTATGGAGGAACGGAGGCATTTGGCGGCGTAGTCGATCAGACAGAGAATGCAAAAGTAACCTTCCCAAAGGGAGTAGCACTGTCGGCTTCCATTATTATAGTGGGTTATGCCATCGGCATATTTTCAGTCGGGACATTTACCGATTGGAACAATGTATTATCAGGAAGCAACGTTAATATAGCCAATGCACTGTATGTAATAATGAACAATCTAGGTTATAAGATAGGCCTGGCCGCAGGTCTGGGGCAAACCGCTTCGCTTTCTGCAGGCAGGTGGATGGCTAGATATGTAGGGATATCTATGTTCCTCTCGATGATGGGATCTTTTCTCACATTCAGTTATTCGCCCATAAAACAGCTGATAGAAGGCACACCCAAGGGGTTGTGGCCTGGCCGTATGACCGAGGTCAAAAACGGTGTCCCAACGGTGGCGGTATGGATGCAGTGTGCACTTATTTCATTGATCATCGCTCTGACTTCCTTCGGTGGAGACGTAGCCCAGGTGTTTTTTACCCGGCTTACATTAATGGCAAATGTATCATTGACACTGCCCTATCTATTCTTGTGCGGCTCATACCCTGCATTTAAGGCTAATAAGGAAATAAACCGCCCCTTTGAGATATTTAAAACCAGGCGTAGTGCAAATGCAGCCGCACTAATCTCCGGCGTCACAGTCGGGTTCGCAAACCTGTTTACGATAATTCAGCCCGCCATGTCTGGAGACTTGAGCTCCACACTGTGGATGATAGCCGGCCCGGTAATCTTCTCTATTATGGCCTGGCTTATGTATAGCAGATATGAAAGGTCAATGTGCAAAGAAGATCTTAATGCGGAAAAAGTTTAAATTATTATATAAAATAGCATCCAAAGAAAAATGGATGCTATTTCTTTTTGTAATATTTCAAGAACACTACCCATGCCAACACAACAACTGCCGCTGCCACAGCACCAATAAGCACCTTGATACCCATTGGCAAGGCCGTAAACACATTTATATTCTCTGTGATTGCATAAGAAAAATAAGTCAAAAACACCGCCCATGCCAGATCACCTACAAAAGAGAACAGCATATATTTCCTAACATCCATGCGGGTAATTCCCGCAGCCCATATGGCAGGTGTCCTGGTTATGCCTATCCAGCG
>DHDL01000022.1 GCA_002399345.1 Thermoanaerobacterales bacterium UBA4877 | reverse complement strand
TGTCGGTAGTATAGCTGAATAAAAATATTTGTAGTAAATATATGGAAAACGCAACGCAAGGGGATCAGTTTACTGATCTCCTTTTATATATTATACTTGTATCCCGGATTAAGAGATAAAGAGAGTTTACTGTTAAGTCAATCTTAAAATCAAAGTTTTATTGACAATAAAATTTTTTTATGGTAAATTTAATGAGTAATGGTGTAAAGATAGGGAATCCGCCCTTAATGCTGAATATATCTAATAATTTTTAGTGATTTTATTTAGGTGGAGGTGTCGTAATGTCTAGAGTAAAGGTTACTCTGGAATGTACAGAATGTCACCAGAGAAATTATAATACTACAAAGAATAAAAGAACGCATTCTGATAGAATGGAATTAAGAAAATACTGCAGATTTTGTAAACATCATACTTTACACAAAGAAACAAAATAGTTTTATGAGGATGTGAATACTTTATGGCTGGAGGAATAAAGTCTATAGGTAATTTTTTCCATGATGTAAGAGCCGAACTGCGTAAGGTTACCTGGCCCAGCAAATCGACAGTCAGGACATATACGGTAGGAGTTATAGCAATTATAGCAGTTTTAGGATTAGCTATATTTTTAGCGGATTCTGTGCTCTCTTCGCTCTTATCCTGGATACTGAGTTTATAAAGGATGGGGTTTACTTATGTCATTTTTGGATATAGTCGATGTTGATAATCCTCGTTGGTATGTTGTACATACCTACTCCGGGTACGAAAACAAGGTTAAAACCGACCTTGAAAAGAAAGTAGAAAACAGGGGTCTGCAGAATATAGTATACGATATATTAGTACCTGAAGAAGAGGTTATTGAAGTTAAAGACGGGAAAAAGAAGGCTGTTAAGCATAAGATTTTTCCCGGATATGTATTAATAAAGATGAAAATGAGCGACGATTCCTGGTATATCGTCAGGAATACACGCGGTGTGACTGGATTTGTAGGTCCAGGTTCAAAACCTGTTCCACTGACTGATGCGGAAATAAAGTCACTGGGTATTAAGGAAACTTCAACAACTGTGGATTTTGCCGTCGGTGACAACGTCAGGGTGACTGACGGGCCTTTAGCTAACTTTATAGGCAAGATAGAAGAGATCGAAATGGACAAGCAAAAGATAAAGGTTTTGGTCTCTATGTTTGGCAGAGCCACACCTGTAGAACTGGACTTTGTACAAGTGCAGAAGATATAAAGACATATTGTTAAGGAGGTGCTAACTGATGGCTAAGAAGGTAACAGCTATTGTTAAGCTGCAGATACCTGCTGGTAAAGCTACACCGGCTCAGCCTGTGGGCCCGGCGCTAGGTCAGCATGGTGTTAATATAATGGGTTTTTGCAAGGAGTTTAATGAGAGAACGAAAGGCCAGGCCGGTATGATTATACCTGTTGTGCTTACTGTTTATGCAGATAGATCATTCTCATTTATTACAAAGACTCCGCCTGCTTCCGTTTTACTTAAAAAAGCAGCTGGGATAGACAGCGGTTCTCCTGAACCCAATACCAATAAGGTTGCCAAGGTTACATGGGACAAGGTGAAGGAGATAGCCGAAATAAAAATGCCCGATCTCAATGCGGCAAATACTGAGGGTGCAATGAGAATAGTAGCAGGAACAGCTAGAAGTATGGGTATAGAAGTTGTAGACTAAGATAAGCATTAAGTGGGAGGGGTTTCCCGATAATACCACACAAGGAGGATAAACATGGCAAAGAGAGGTAAAAATTATCTTCAAAGTTTGTCTGAATATGATAAGACAAAGGTTTATGATGATAAAGAGGCAATCGAATTGGTTTTAAAGACTGCCAAGGCTAAATTTGATGAAACCATAGACCTGGCTATAAGGCTGGGCGTCGATCCCAGACACGCAGATCAGCAGGTACGCGGTACTGTAATACTTCCTAATGGAACAGGTAAAAGCGAGAAGGTGCTGGTGCTTGCAAAAGGTGATAAGGCCAGAGAGGCAGAGGATGCCGGTGCTGATTATGTCGGCGCTGAGGAAATGCTTGAAAAGATAGAGAAAGAGAATTGGTTTGATTATGATGTTATAGTTGCTACCCCCGATATGATGAGCAAGGTGGGCAGACTGGGAAGGATTTTAGGCCCTAAGGGTTTAATGCCTAACCCAAAATCCGGTACGGTAACCTTTGATGTCGGCAAAGCCGTAAATGAGGTTAAGGCAGGTAAGATCGAGTACAGGGTTGATAAAACCGCTATTATTCATGTACCCATCGGGAAAAAGTCTTTTGGCAATGATAAACTTCTGGAAAATTACAAGGTTATCATGGATGCAATCATGAAGGCTAAACCTGCGGTGACTAAGGGACAGTATATTAAAAACATCGTGCTTTCCTCGACTATGGGACCTGGCGTGAAGGTTTCACCACAGAGGGCTGCATAAAAGCAATTGACAAAATAGTAGTTTTGTAATAAAATAATTATTTGTCAAGTTAATATTATAATAGTTAACCGTAGACAGTAGGTGGTGTTGCCATAAATCCTACCCAGGTGAAGCTGATACTAAAAGCTTTCCACGTCTGCGGAAGGCTTTTTTATATATTTGACTTTGGGGAGGTGAGACGACTTGAGTAAAACACGTGAACAGAAATCAGAGATTATAGAGAAATTGAAGGACGATTTTTCTGAAGCCCAGAGTATTGTATTGACGGACTATAGAGGCCTGGCGGTTAAGGATGAGACTGATTTAAGAAAGAAAGTAAGAGAAACAGGGTCCAAGTATGCAATAATAAAAGATACGCTTGCCATTCTGGCTGCAAAAGAATCAGGACATGAGGACCTTGACAAGATGCTTACAGGACCGACAGCAGCTGTCTTTGGTTTTGAAGATCCAGTATCTCCCGTTAAGGTATTATCGGATTTTGCCGAGGATCATGAAGAGATTAAGATTAAGGGCGGCTTAGTTGAGGGTAAGATATTAGGCGCGGATGAATTAGAGGCTTTGGCTAAACTTCCGCCGAGGGACGAGCTGCTATCAATGCTGGCCAGAGAGATGCAGGCTCCGATATCCGGACTTGCTTGTTCACTTTCAGGTATTATTACAAAACTTCTTTATGCGCTTAACGCAGTTGAGAATACAAAGGAAGCTTAATAAAATTTAAGGAGGAATAAATATAATGAGTAAAGAAGAAATAATTGAAGCTATAAAGAACATGACTGTTATGGAACTATCTGATTTAGTTAAAGCACTGGAGGATGAGTTCGGTGTATCGGCAGCGGCACCGGTAGCAGCAGCGGCACCGGCAGCAGCAGCGGCACCTGAGCAGGCTGAGAAGACAGAATTTGACGTTGTTTTAAAGGAGATCGGCGACCAGAAGATAAAGGTTATAAAGACTGTAAGAGAGTTCACAAGTCTTGGACTGAAGGACGCAAAGGACCTGGTAGACAATGCCCCTAAGCCGGTTAAAGAGGGCGTAAGTAAGCAGGAAGCAGAAGATATGAAGGCTAAGTTTGCTGAGGTTGGAGCTACAGTAGAGATAAAGTAGTTTTACTTACGGCAAAATTGATTGTTAACGAAGAAGGGATTATATACGTTATCCCTTCTTTTTTATATAGATGGGAGTTTATCGGTTTGATATAATTCGACTTCTAATAGGTTTAATTTTATATTTAAATTAAATTTATTTGACTTAGTTGAATCCTTATGTTAATATATTAAAATGCATAATTGTCCTTTTTTGGAGGATTGGTATAAACAAAGTAAGCGCTGGCAATAATACTGGTAATAATATCAATTGTTTTGCCTATATAGACTAATTTGTTAAGGGGTGAATGTGGATGGTACATCCTGTAAAGGTAGGCAAAAAAACTCGTTATAGCTTTTCAAAGATCAAAGAGGTTTTGCCTATGCCAAACCTTATTGATATGCAAAAGGATTCATATAAATGGTTTTTGGAGGAGGGTTTAAGAGAAGTTTTTAGAGACATTTCTCCTATTGAGAGTTTTACTGGTACACTTTCATTGGAGTTTGTCAATTATTCGTTGGACGAAGAACCAAAGTATTCTATTGAAGAATGTAAAGACAGGGATGTTAACTATGCTGCACCACTGCGTGTTAAGGTAAGGCTTACTAATAAGGAAACAGGTGAGATCAAGGAGCAGGACATCTTTATGGGGGATTTCCCTATTATGACAGACGGCGGCACCTTTATAATAAACGGTGTGGAAAGGGTCATAGTAAGCCAGCTGGTCAGATCGCCGGGACCATACTATGTCAGTGGTGATGACAAGGCGGGCAGGAAGATTTATACTGCTACAATGATACCTAACAGGGGCGCGTGGCTGGAGTATGAAATAGACCGTAATGGGGTATTTTCAATAAGGATTGACAAAACACGTAAACTGCCTGTGACTGTTTTTTTACGTGCTTTAGGTTATGGTGCAGATTCGGATATACTTACATTACTAGGTGAAGACGACAGAGTTAAGGCTACAATTGATAAAGATAATACAAAAAATGAGGAAGAGGGGCTGCTAGAGGTATACAGACGGCTACGGCCGGGAGAACCTCCCACAGTGGATGGTGCTAGGTCGCTTGTGAACTCTTTATTTTTTGATGCCCGGAGATATGATCTGGCGAAGGTTGGCAGATACAAATTTAATAAGAAACTCGTACTTTCTTATCGTATTATCGGTCATAGGGCTGCAGAAGCTATTGTTAATCCTGAGACGGGTGAAATATTGGTTAAGGCGGGAGATGTTATTTCCCGGGAAAAAGCACATGAGATAGATGATACAAGTATTAATAAAGTTGTGGTTAAGACAGAGGACAAGACGGTAACCGTGGTGGGAAATAATACTGTTGATGTAGCGAAGTATGCCATTCCCTATAGTACCGACAATGTAATTTCTAAAGAAAGAGTTAATTTAAGCGTACTCAATGAAATACTGGATAAGGTTACAAATCAGGAAGAGTTTGAAACGCTTTATGAAGAAAGATATGGAGATCTCGTGCCCAAACATATAACAAAGGATGATATCGTAGCCTCTATATCTTACATGATTGATCTTCCTAATGGTATAGGTAGCGAAGATGATATTGATCATCTTGGAAACAGACGTCTGCGTACTGTGGGAGAGCTGCTGCAAAATCAGTTCAGAATCGGTCTGGCCCGTCTGGAAAGGGTAGTAAAAGAAAGAATGACCATACAGGATTTGGATGTGGTTACTCCGCAGGCACTTATAAATATACGCCCGGTAGTAGCGGCCATAAAAGAGTTCTTCGGGAGCAGTCAGCTTTCACAGTTTATGGATCAACACAATCCTTTAGCCGAGCTTACAAATAAGCGTAGGCTGAGTGCACTCGGACCCGGAGGTTTGAGCAGGGATCGTGCAGGCTTGGAAGTAAGGGATGTCCATAACTCTCACTATAGCAGGATATGCCCCATCGAGTCTCCTGAAGGACCTAATATCGGGCTTATAGGATCGCTCGCCACTTATGCGCGTATTAACGAGTATGGTTTTATGGAGGCCCCTTATCGCCGTGTAGATAAGGAAAAGTGTGTTGCAACGGATGAAATCAGGTATATGACGGCTGATGTCGAGGACGGCTATGTAATTGCTCAGGCTAATGAGCCTTTGGATGACGAAGGACATTTCTTAAATGACAGGGTTGCCGCCAGATATAAGGATGATATTTTACAAGTGCAGCCCAAAGACGTTGATTACATGGATGTTTCACCGCAACAGATTGTGTCGGTTGCAACGGCAATGATTCCATTTCTTGAAAATGACGATGCCAACAGGGCGCTTATGGGCGCAAATATGCAGAGGCAGGCTGTGCCGCTGATAAAGCCCCAGGCACCTATAGTTGGTACGGGTATAGAGTATAAGGCCGCAAGGGATTCTGGCTCGGTTGTTCTTGCTAAAAACAGCGGAATTGTCGAAAAGGTGACGGCCGATGAGATCGTGATAAAAAATGACAATGGCGGACGGGATATTTATAATATACTCAAATTCAAGAGATCTAATCAAGGTACATGTATAAATCAAAAAGTAATGGTCAGCAGATCGGAGAGAGTGGAAAAGGGAGATGTAATTGCCGACGGGCCGGCTACAGATTTGGGTGAGATAGCACTTGGTAGAAACATTCTAATTGCATTTATGCCTTGGGAAGGGTATAACTATGAGGATGCCGTAATGATATCGGAAGACCTGGTAAAAGAGGATGCTTTTACCTCAATCCATATAGAAGAATATGAGACGGAATCTAGGGATACGAAATTAGGCCCGGAAGAAATAACGAGGGAAATACCCAACGTTGGTGAAGATGCTATAAAGGACATGGATGAGGACGGAATTATCCGCATAGGTGCGGAAGTTACGGCTGATGATCTGCTGGTAGGTAAGGTAACCCCTAAGGGTGAGACTGAGCTGACGGCAGAGGAGCGTCTTCTTCGGGCCATATTTGGTGAGAAGGCCAGAGAGGTAAGGGACACATCGCTTCGGGTGCCCCATGGCGAGGGAGGCATCATTGTTGATGTAAAGGTGTTTACAAGAGTCAATGGCGATGAGCTACCGCCGGGTGTGAACGAGCTAGTAAGAGTATATGTAGCTCAAAAGAGAAAAATATCCGTGGGCGACAAAATGTCAGGCAGGCATGGGAATAAGGGTGTTGTTGCCAGAATACTTCCCGCTGAAGATATGCCTTTCCTCCCGGATGGTCGGCCGGTGCAGTTAGTTCTTAATCCATTAGGTGTTCCTTCACGAATGAATCTAGGACAGGTTTTGGAGGTGCACCTGGGAAGAGTGGCCAAGGCCTTGGGATGGCACGTGGCAACCCCGGTTTTTGACGGCGCAAACGAAGAGGATATAGTCGATCTGTACAAAAAGGCCGGATTGCCTGAAGACGGTAAAACCGTTATCTATGACGGAAGATCGGGCGAGCCTTTTGAGAACAGGGTTACGGTAGGATATATGTATATGCTGAAGCTGGATCATTTGGTTGATGATAAAATGCATGCTCGTTCTACCGGTCCTTATTCGCTGGTTACTCAGCAACCGTTAGGAGGCAAAGCACAGTTTGGCGGCCAGAGGTTTGGTGAGATGGAGGTATGGGCTTTAGAGGCTTACGGCGCGGCACATACCCTTCAGGAGATTTTGACGGTTAAGTCGGATGATGTGGTCGGCAGGGTAAAGGCTTATGAATCGATTGTTAAGGGCGAAAACATAAGTGAGCCGGGTGTTCCCGAGTCATTTAAGGTGCTTATCAAAGAGCTTCAGAGTCTGGCTCTGGATGTTAGGGTTCTTACGGAAGACAACAAGGAAATCGAGCTTAAGGAATTTGATGATGATGACGATGAGGATGAAGATTTAGACGTCAACATGGAGGGTAAGGAGGATGCACCTCCGAGTGTTCCCGCCTATGAAAAGACCGGAGAGGATAAAGAGACTGAGGAAGATGATAACCTTGTTCCGGAAGAAGAAAAGCCGGATGATCTCGGCCATGATAAGGAAGAAAGTAATGACAATGGAACGAATGATAAGGGCGCAGATTTAATATCAAAATATAACAAAATATAATGGTGAAAGGAGAGAATCTCCTTGGCAGAGGTTTTGACAAATTTTGATTCAATTAAAATTAGCTTGGCTTCACCGGACAAAATAAGAGAGTGGTCGCATGGAGAGGTCAAAAAACCTGAAACAATAAACTACAGGACGTTAAAACCGGAGAAAGATGGATTGTTCTGCGAAAGAATTTTTGGTCCTACTAAGGATTGGGAGTGCCACTGCGGCAAGTATAAAAGAGTAAGATATAAAGGCGTGGTGTGTGACAGATGCGGAGTCGAGGTGACAAGGGCAAAGGTTAGAAGAGAGAGAATGGGGCATATAGAACTGGCTGCCCCTGTGTCTCATATCTGGTATTTTAAAGGCATTCCCAGCAAAATGGGATTGATATTGGATATGTCTCCAAGGGCCCTCGAAAAGGTTCTGTATTTTGTATCGTATGTTGTACTGGATCCCGGAGATACCCCGCTTTCCAAAAAGCAGGTGTTAAATGACAGGGAGTATCATGAATATATCGATAAATACGGCAACAAGTTTAAGGCGGGTATGGGTGCTGAAGCAATCAAACAACTTCTCCAGGAAATAGATCTGGATAAACTTTATATGGAGCTGCGCAGTGAGCTTAAGACCAGCACAGGTCAAAAGAGGGTAAGGCTCCTACGAAGGCTTGACGTAACGGAGTCGTTCAGGAGCTCGGGCAATAAACCCGAGTGGATGATTCTGGATGTTATCCCGGTCATACCGCCTGATCTACGGCCGATGGTTCAATTGGATGGAGGCAGATTTGCTACTTCTGATCTTAATGATTTGTACAGAAGGGTGATAAACAGGAATAACAGACTAAAAAGATTGTTGGACCTGGGAGCACCCGATATAATCGTAAGAAATGAGAAACGTATGTTGCAGGAGGCGGTAGATGCCCTTATAGATAACGGAAGGCGAGGAAGACCAGTTACTGGACCAGGAAACAGACCGCTTAAGTCTCTTTCGGATATGCTTAAGGGCAAGCAGGGCCGGTTCCGCCAGAACCTCCTAGGCAAGAGGGTGGACTACTCGGGCAGGTCTGTTATAGTCGTAGGGCCAGAGCTGAAGTTCTATCAGTGCGGTCTGCCTAAGGAGATGGCTCTTGAGCTTTTCAAACCTTTTGTAATGAGAGATTTGGTTAAAAACGGCCTGGCCCACAATATAAAGAGTGCCAAGAGGATGGTGGAGAGGTTGCATCCGGCAGTATGGGATGTCTTGGGAGAGGTCATAAAGGATCATCCTGTTCTTTTAAACAGGGCTCCTACATTGCATAGACTAGGTATACAGGCATATCAGCCTATCCTTGTAGAGGGCAAGGCTATTAAGCTCCATCCGCTGGCCTGTACTCCTTACAATGCCGACTTCGACGGAGATCAGATGGCCGTCCATGTTCCATTGTCGGTTGAAGCTCAGGCAGAGGCACGCTGTATAATGTTATCGGTAAACAATATATTGAAGCCTCAGGATGGTAAACCTGTAGTAGTGCCAACTCAGGATATGATACTGGGTTGCTATTATCTTACTCTTGTAAGACCGGGCGCAAAGGGAGAAGGTGAATACTTTTCTTCCTATGATGAGGCACTTATGGCTTATCAGGATGACATTATAGCGCTTCAGTCAAAGATACATGTCAGGGTTGAAAGAAATATTGACGGTGATGTTAAAAGAAAAATAATTGATACAACCGTTGGCAAATTGATAGTAAATGAAGCTATACCGCAGGACCTGGGCTTTGTAGACAGATCTGATCCGGATAAATTATTTGATCTGGAGATTGATGAAGTTATAGATAAAAAATTTTTAGGCACTATTGTTGATAAATGCTTTAGGGCACACGGGTCTACCGGTACGGTACAGATGCTTGACAGGATAAAAGCGTTAGGTTACAAATACGCTACAAAGGCTGCACTTACTGTAAGCGTATCGGATATGGGTATTCCTTCATCAAAGGATAAGGTGCTTGATAAAGCGCAGAAAAAAGTTGATGTGATCGATAAACAATATAAGAGAGGTTTGATTTCAAACGATGAGCGGTATGAAAGGGTAATAGCCGAGTGGACCGCTGCGACTGAAGAGGTCGGGAAGGCTCTTCTTAAAGGATTGGACAGGTTTAACCCGATTTATATGATGGCCGATTCCGGTGCTAGAGGTAGCAGTGCCCAGATAACTCAGATCTCGGGGATGAGAGGACTTATGGCGAACCCAACCGGAAAGATTATTGAGATGCCTATAAAATCCAACTTCCGTGAGGGCTTAACTTCTCTGGAGTACTTTATATCTACTCACGGAGCCAGAAAGGGCCTGGCCGATATAGCTCTAAGGACTGCTGATTCAGGTTACCTGACAAGAAGACTGGTTGATGTAAGCCAGGATGTCATTGTACGGGAATTTGACTGCGGGACTGATGACGGTGTATATGTCATGGAACTTAAGGACGGGAACGAGGTCATCGAGAAGCTTGAAGACAGGTTAATAGGCCGGGTTGCCGCCGAGGATGTAGTAGACCCCAATACGGGAGAGGTACTGGTTAAGAGGAATCAGGAATTCAGTGAAAAGGATGCGGCGAAGGTTGTATCTGTAGGCATAACAAGGGTGAAGATGCGTTCGGTGATGACATGCAAATCCAAACACGGAGTTTGTGCAAAATGTTACGGTCGTAATCTGGCCTCCGGTGAGACGGTTAATATTGGCGAAGCGGTCGGCATAATAGCAGCTCAGTCTATAGGTGAGCCGGGTACTCAGCTTACTATGAGAACTTTCCATACAGGTGGTATTGCTGGTACTGACATTACTCAAGGTCTTCCGAGGGTTGAGGAACTGTTCGAGGCAAGAAAACCTAAAGGCCTGGCCGTAATAGCTAATATAAACGGTACGGTTTCAGTTTCGGACAATAGAAAAAAGAGAGAGGTTACGGTTACGAACAATGAAGCCGGGGATGCCAAAACATACCAGATTCCCTATGGTGCGCGTCTACGGGTTACTGACGGACAATATGTGGAAGCCGGAGATCAAATCACCGAAGGATCTGTTTATCCGCAGGATTTATTGAAGATAAAGGGTATCGAAGCCGTTGAGAATTATCTTCTGCAAGAGGTACAGAGGGTGTACAGACTGCAGGGTGTTGAGATAAGCGATAAGCATATTGAAGTAATAATTCGCCAGATGCTACGCAAAGTAAAGATAGAGGATGCCGGTGACACCGGTCTGCTGCCCGGCGAATCAGTAGATATATATAATTTCGTTGAGGAAAATGAAAAAGCGGCTGAGAATGATGGCAAGCAAGCAACCGGCAAAAGAGTACTCATGGGCATAACTAAGTCGGCATTATCAACAGAATCCTTCCTTTCAGCTGCATCTTTCCAGGAGACAACAAGAGTACTCACCGATGCTGCCTTGAAAGGCAAAACCGATCAGCTGCTCGGACTAAAGGAAAATGTAATATTAGGAAAGCTTATACCGGCAGGGACAGGTATGTCCCGATATAAAAATATAGTAGTAAAAGAAAAGGATGAAACAACTAAAGAAGAGCCCGGTATGGCTGTTGACATCAACAATATATGATGATAAAATATCTAAGTGTGCAGACAGATGGGGGAGATTTTAGATGCTCATCCGTTTAAAAAACGCAACAAAGAAATGTGTCGGAACTAAACAGACCCTAAAGGCGTTAGAGACAGGAAAGGCCCTCACGGTATTTGTTGCAAAAGATGCCGACCCTAAGGTTAGTGACAAAGTCATAGAACTTTGCAATCAGAAGCATATTGATTGCGTATTTATAGATACCATGAGGCAAGTAGGGGAATGTTGCGGAATTGAGATTGGTGCAGCGTCAGCTGCCATACTCAAGGATTAAAGCCTACCCCTTCCTTTGGAAGGGGTAGTATTATGTATTGAGGAGGTGTAAGAATGCCAACCATAAATCAGCTGGTCAGAAAAGGCAGAAAGTCGGTTTCAAGAAAATCCGATACACCTGCATTAGAGGGAAATCCGCAAAGGCGCGGCGTATGTACAGCTGTTAAAACAACAACACCCAAAAAGCCTAACTCTGCTTTAAGGAAGATTGCCAGAGTGAGGCTCACAAACGGTCAGGAAGTTACTGCATACATTCCGGGTATTGGACATAATCTACAGGAACACTCGGTTGTTCTGGTTAAAGGCGGAAGGGTACGAGATCTTCCAGGTGTAAGATATAGAATAATTAGAGGTACGCTTGATGCTGCCGGCGTAGCTGACAGGAATCAAGCAAGATCACGTTACGGCGTGAAAAAGCCTAAGAAGTAAGGAGGTGGAAGGATGCCTAGAAAAGGCTATATAGCAAAAAGAGATGTACTGCCTGACCCAATCTATAATGATAAGGTTGTTACAAAACTTATTAATAAGATAATGCTTGACGGTGAAAGAAGTGTAGCTCAGAGCATAGTGTATAGGGCATTTGAAGTTGTGGGTGATAAAATAGGCAAGGAACCTCTTGAAGTGTTTCATGATGCAATGAACAATGTTATGCCTGTGCTTGAGGTTAAGGCCAGGCGTGTGGGTGGTGCGACATACCAGGTTCCGATGGAAGTGAGACCGGACAGGAGACAAACTTTGGGTATCAGGTGGATTTCCGAGTATGCCCGTGAGAGAAATGGGAAGAATATGGTTGATAAATTGGCAGCTGAAATAATGGATGCAGCTAATAATCAGGGCGCCAGTGTACGCAAAAAAGAAGATACACATAGAATGGCTGAGGCTAATAGAGCTTTTGCACATTATAGATGGTAAGCAAGAGAAAGGAGGATAATTTAAGTGCCTGGGCAATATCCGATAGAATCAATACGAAATATAGGAATAATGGCTCATATAGATGCAGGTAAGACCACGACTACAGAAAGAATCCTGTACTATACTGGTAGACTGCATAAAATGGGAGAAGTTCATGATGGCACGGCAACAATGGACTGGATGGAGGAAGAGCAGGAACGTGGTATTACTATAACATCTGCTGCTACTACATGTTTCTGGAAAAATAAGAGAATTAATATTATTGATACGCCAGGGCACGTGGACTTTACAGTTGAGGTAGAACGTTCACTTAGGGTGCTAGATGGTGCTGTTGCTGTTTTTAGTGCCAAGGAAGGTGTTGAACCACAATCCGAAACTGTTTGGAGACAGGCGGACAAGTACGATGTGCCAAGATTAGCTTTTATCAATAAGATGGATATAATTGGCGCAGATTACTTTAATGCAATTGATATGATAAGAAAAAGGTTAAATGCGAATCCTGTCGCAATAAATATACCAATAGGTAGTGAAGATACATTTGATGCCGTTATAGATCTAATAAAGATGAAGGCATATTTTTATGAGAATGACCTAGGAACTAAGGTAGAAGAAAAAGAAATACCCGAAGACATGAAGAAAACTTCCGAGGAGTACAGAACCAAATTAGTAGAGGCTGCAGCAGAAGTTGATGATGATCTCATGATGAAGTATTTGGATGGTGAGACGATATCTGAAGAAGAACTGCGTGCGGCTATAAGAAAGGGTACCATATCGAACGAATTGGTTCCTGTTTTATGCGGTTCGTCTTATAAAAATAAAGGTATTCAACCTCTAATGGATGCAATTGTTTATTATTTACCTTCACCGGTAGATCTTCCTGCAATAAAGGGAATAAATCCGGATACAGGTGATGATGAAGAAAGACATCCTGCTGATGACCAGCCGTTCTCTGCCCTGACATTTAAGATAATGACTGATCCATATGTAGGTAGGTTAACTTTCGTCAGGATATATTCAGGAACCTTAAAGAATGGTTCTTATGTATATAATTCATCTAAAGGTAAGCGTGAACGGATAAGCAGAATTCTTTTGATGCAGGCAAATCACAGGGAAGATTTAGATGCGGCTTATGCAGGAGACATTGTAGCTGTGGTTGGACTTAAAAACACTGCAACCGGTGACACTCTTTGTGATGAAGAGAAGCTCATTATGCTTGAGTCAATGGTATTCCCCGAGCCTGTTATATCTGTTGCCATTGAACCTAAAACAAAGGACAGTCAGGACAAATTAGGCATTGCGTTACAAAAACTCTCGGAAGAAGATCCGACCTTTAAGACATATACAGATCATGACACCGGCCAGACTATCATATCCGGCATGGGTGAATTGCATTTAGAGATAATTGTAGATAGGTTGCAAAGAGAGTTTCATGTTGAATGCAATGTTGGTAAACAGCAGGTTGCATATAAAGAGACAATTAAAAAATCAACAAAGGTGGAAGGTAAGTTCATAAAACAGTCCGGAGGCAGAGGCCAGTACGGACACGTATGGTTGGAGCTTGAACCGACGGAGAGAGGCAAGGGGTATGAATTTGTCAATAAGATCGTAGGTGGGGCTATACCAAAAGATTACATTCCTTCTGTAGATGCAGGCATCCAAGAGGCCATGCAGAGTGGTATTCTTGGGGGATATCCGGTTGTTGATGTGAGAGCAATATTATTTGATGGTTCATATCATGAGGTGGACTCATCAGATATGGCATTTAAAATTGCCGGTTCCATGGCTTTTAAGGATGGTATGAGAAAGGCAAATCCTATAATTTTAGAGCCTGTTATGAAGGTTGAGGTTACTGTTCCCGAGGCATTCATGGGAGATATTATCGGTGATCTTAACTCCAGAAGAGGTAGGATTGAGGGTATGGAACTTAGAAAAGGTGCTCAGATCATAAGGGCATTTGTACCATTGTCAAGTATGTTTGGTTATGCCACGGATTTGAGATCCAGGACACAAGGCCGTGGGACTTATTCCATGCATACAAGTCATTATGAAGAAGTACCAAAAAGTTTAGAAGAAATATTATTGAAGGATAAGTAAAGGAGGATAAAAAGGATGGG
>DHDL01000004.1:18140-29572 GCA_002399345.1 Thermoanaerobacterales bacterium UBA4877 | reverse complement strand
TTGGCGGGGAATGAATATTATAATGACCGGGCTCGATTTTACCATGAGATGGGCCGTTTAGCGAGAGTTTATCACAATCTGGAAAATGATTTCCGAGGTTTTAAATACTCCAAAAATATGGTAAAATTAATATAGCTAATGGTAGAGGGGGGTGTTTATATTTGAAGCTTGTAGAATGTATCCCAAACTTCAGCGAAGGCAGGAATAAAGATAAGATTGCTGACATCGTAAGCACTATCAAAAACTCGGATGGGGTAAGATTGCTGGATGTTTCATCCGATTATGATCATAACAGAACCGTCGTCACTTTTATCGGTGGCCCGGAGGATGTATGCCAGGCGGCTTACAAAGCATGCGAAAAAGGTTGTGAGGTGATTGACATGTCTAAGCATACGGGGGAGCATCCGCGTATGGGTGCCACGGATGTGATACCGTTTGTACCGGTAAAAGATGTGACAATGGATGAATGTATTACGCTGGCCGGCAAACTGGGCAAGAGGATAGGGGATAATCTACATATTCCGGTGTATATGTATGAAAGTGCGTCAACAAAGCCGGAGAGGGCTGATCTGGCATACATACGCAGGGGTCAGTACGAGGGCTTTTTTGACAAGATAAAAAAGACGGGCTGGGAGCCTGATTTCGGGCCGAGGGAGGTAAGCATAAAGAGTGGAGTTACAGCCGTAGGGGCCAGGCCGCCGCTGGTGGCTTTTAATGTAAATCTTAATTCCCGTAACCTTGGTATTGCAAAGAAAATTGCCAAGGCCGTCAGAAACTCCAGCGGGGGTTATAGATATGTAAAGGCCATAGGGGTGAATATAACGGAGAAAAATATGGTGCAGGTATCGATGAACATGACCGACTATAAAAAAACACCGCTGTACAGGGTATATGAACAAATAAAAATGGAGGCGGCGCGGTACGGGGTAAGCATAGCGGAGTGCGAAATAATAGGATTATTGCCTTCACAGGCATTGATAGATACGGCTGTAAGCTATCTCCAAATTCACAGCTTCGATAATAATCAGCTGTTGGAGAATCATATATTTGAGTAGGTGAGTGGTATGAAGGTAGATACTCTTATAAAAAATGGGATGATCGTTACGCCGATTGGTTCTTCACCTAAGTGCGGTAAACAGATGCGGGAGGTCAAGACCATAGGCAGAGGGTATGTAGCTGTCGATGGGGGAATAATTGTGAGGGTGAACGAGGGTGAACCGGTCAAAATAGAGGCAAAGACTACCGTCGATGCCCAGGGCAAGGTGATAACTCCCGGCCTGGTTGACCCTCATACTCATCTTATACATGCAGGCTCGAGGGAAAATGAAATGGTCTGGAAGACGCGCGGCGTGTCCTATCTGGATATATTAAAAAAAGGCGGCGGTATACTCAGCACAGTAAAGGCTACCCGGAGTGCCAGTGATGGGGCGCTTATCTCGCAGGTTTTAAAATCATTGAGGCGGATGCTTAAGTACGGGACCACAACCGCAGAGGTCAAGAGCGGTTACGGGCTGAATACGCGTCAGGAGCTGAGGCTACTTGATTTAATACGCGGACTAAACTCGCTTCAGCCGATAGACCTGGTCTCAACCTTTATGGGAGCGCATGCCTTGCCGGAGGAGTACAAAAAAGATAAGCAAAGCTATGTAAAGCTGGTGGCAGATAAAATGCTGCCGGAGGTTGCTGAGCAAGGCCTGGCCCACTATTGCGATGTGTTTTGCGAAGAGGGAGTCTTTGATATAGACGATACCCGATATATTCTGGAAGCGGCTAAAAAACTTGGGCTGGGACTCAAAATTCATGCTGATGAAATGAGCCCTATGGGTGGCGCCGAGTTGGCAGCCGAGCTAAAGACTGTTTCAGCAGATCACCTGCTGTCTTCCACTGATGAAGGACTGCTTAAAATGAAGCAGGCAGGGGTTATAGCCGTCGTTTTGCCTATAACATCCCTCTATCTCGGTGAGAAATTTGCCAGAGCCAGAGACATGATAGATATGGGACTGGCGGTTGCGTTGGCGACGGACTATAATCCGGGAAGTTCACCGACAGAGTCTATGCAGCTTGTCATGAATATGGCTGCCTTAAAGCTCAAAATGACTCCGGAGGAGATTATAACGGCCGCCACCATCAATGCAGCATGTGCTCTGGGGGAGGGAGAGACGATAGGTACTATTGAAGACGGCAAGGCGGGGGATCTGGTCATTTTTGATGCACCCGACTTGAGTTATATACCTTATCATCTGGGGGTGAACCTGTCGAATACGGTGATTAAGAGAGGGAATATTGTATATAAAGCCCAGGAGTAAACAACGAAAGGATGTGCATTAATGCTAATAGATAAACCCGTAAAAGACTATCTTGAATTGCTTTCCAGCGGATCGCCGACACCGGGAGGCGGAAGTGTGGCGGCACTGGCATCCAGCCTGGGTGTATCATTGGGTATGATGGTCTACAACTTAACGGTAGGAAAGAAGTTTTATGACGATTACGATGAAGCCACGAAATATATGATAAACTATACATATGATGAATGCTGTGATCTCAAGATGCGCCTTATGGAATTAGTCGATGAGGATACCAAGGCCTACGATGCCGTTATGAACAGTCTTAAACTTCCTAAAGGCACGGATGAAGAAAAGGAAATCAGATCACGGACCTTGCAACAATCCTATATAAAGGCCATGGAAATTCCCTTGGAGACGGCCAGGCTCAGCCTTGATATACTGGAAGACTTAGACAGGCTAAAAGACTTTGTAAATCCCAATGCTATTTCCGATATAGGTGTCGGTGTACTACTAGCTCACTCCGGTCTTGTGGGTTCCATTTATAATGTAAAGATAAATTTAAATTATATAAAGGATAAGGATTTGGTTGACAAGACTGATGGAGAGATAGACAGACTGATTAAATCGGCAGATTTATTAAAAGATAAGATTCTCAAATTCATAAAGTATAGTAAATAAGATATAGTCCCGTTTGTTAAAGGATACAGACCCAAAACAAACGGGCTGTTTTAATATATGTTCAGCTAGCTATTAAGAAATTTTAATGCTGTTCTTATCAATACCTCTATACCCAGCGGGAGAACATCCTCATCCACATTAAATTCGGGATGATGGTTGCTTTTATCTATACCTTTTTCAGGATTTGAATTGCCCAGCAGTATAAAACACCCCGGAGCCTTTTCCAAAAAGTAAGAGAAGTCTTCTGAGCTCATCGTTAATCCGGGATCTATCACATTATTGTTACCAACGGTTTCGAGCGCTGCTTGTTCTGCGATCCCAGCCGCCCCGAGGTCGTTTATGACGGGCGGGTATTCGTGTATATATTCCAGCTTATATTCACCGCGCATGGCTTCGCATACACCCTTTATGATTCTTTCGATTTTACCCGGCATTTCTTCTCTGAGCTGCGGATCTACAACCCTCACCGTACCCGTCATTATAGCTCGGGAAGGTATGGCGTTCATCACCGTACCGCTGTTAAAGGTCCCAATGGATACTACTGCTGGGCTTAAGGGATTAATCTCACGGCTTACAATGGTTTGCAGCGCGAGGGCAACATGGGCACCGATGATGAGAGCGTCCGTGCCGAGTTGAGGTTCTGATCCGTGGCCGCCCTTTCCTTTTATGGTTATGGTGAATGTATCGGGAGCTGCCATGAGTGGACCCGGCCTTACGCCTATTTTCCCTGCCGGTACGTCTGCCCATACATGCTGGCCAAAAACAGCATCCACATGCGGATTTTCCATCACGCCTTCTTTTATCATGCCCTGAGCGCCGCCCGGGAAATATTCCTCCGACGGTTCGAACAAGAATTTTATATTTCCTTTAATTTCATTGCGGTGTTTGGCTAATATCTTAGCAGTCATAATAAGCATAGCTGTGTGTGCATCGTGGCCGCATGCATGCATTAAACCCTCTACTTCTGACTTGTAATCACACTTATTTTCTTCATTTACTTCAAGGGCATCCATATCCGCACGCAAAAGCACGGTTTTTCCCGGCTGTGTCCCGCGTAATAATCCCACTACGCCTGTTTTGTTTATACCTTCTTTTACCTCCAGACCATAATCCTTTAGTTTTTTAGCAACAATACCGGAGGTTCTCACCTCTTTAAATCCTATTTCAGGATGCTTATGAAAATCTCTTCTCAAAGCCACCGTTTCATCAAAGAGCTGTGTGCATTCTTTCTTAATATCAAACATGGTTTGTCCTCTTTCCGTAGAATTTTAAAAATTAATCATCTTATTAATATCCCTTAGGTGTACATGATTTTCGATTAACTTGCATCTACTTTAGTATATATGCTTAAGAGAGGCAATTCAAGATATACATGCCGGCGATAGGTTATTATAATGACCCGTCGCCAGCATTTTAATAAATAAATTATATTCACTGTTTTAAATTAAGGATCGGGTTTACAATCGGCGATTATAATTAGTTTTTGCCCCGGGAAAATTGACGACGGGTCGGTGATGGCGTTGGCATTTGCAATGGAATCAACCGTAGTATTAAACCTCTTGGCTATTTTATACAGACTGTCCCCTGACTTAACGGTGTAGTGTATAAGTCCACCGCATGATACGGGTATTCTCAGCTTTTGCCCTGCATATATCTTATTTGGATCTGCAATATGATTGGCACAAGCTATGGCTTCTATAGTGGTGCAGAATAGCATTGAGAGTTTATAAAGAGTATCGCCGGATTTTACCGTATATATGAAGTGATCCATGGGCTCCTTATTTGGTGGGCAGGGTTCAGGTTGCGGAGGACATGTGGGCGGCATAGGAGGACACGGGCAGGGTTCAGGTTGCGGTGGGCAAGTGGGCGGCATAGGAGGACACGGTCCGGGCTCGGGTTGCGGTGGGCAAGTGGGTGGCATGGGAGGACACGTAGGTGGCGGCGGACAAGGATAACTCCAACAGGGCATGGATGGATCCTGATAGTTTAGCGTGTCTGAATTTTTATTATCGTTTACCCCGGGAATATAAATAGACACATTGGGATAAATACTGTACGGGTATACAAGGTCATTTGCATAGACAATGGCTTCATAGGGCACCCCAAACTTGTTTGCTATGCCATATACGTTTTCACCGGGCGCTACCGTATACGTAATACCCTTCAAAGGCACTGTAATCGTCATACCGGGATATGTTAGCGAAGGGTTGATAAGTTTGTTTTCATTAATTATATTGTTTATGGATGTATTAAACATTTTTGCAATTGAAAACAAAGTATCGCCCTGCTTTGCTATATAGTTTATATTTTTGGCGATCAATATGATCCCCTCCTTTTTTTGCTAGTATATGTTATGTATCAATATCAATTTTGTTAACAATTAAGCATAAAATTATTGAGAGGTATAAAATAAAGGGGGATCATATATTGTCACATTACAAGTATCACATCTACCTTTTGGTTTTTATTATTATACTTTCGGTTTTTTATATAAAAACACAGACGATAGCTACATTAAGCCTTCCAGCATCTTCTAAGGTAATAGTAATAGATCCCGGACATGGCGGTTGGGACCCCGGAAAGACAGTAAACGACATGGGAGAGTCTATTATAAACCTGAAGATTGCTATGAAATTAAAGCGACTCATTGAAGGGCAGGGAGGACGAGCAATTTTAACGAGGAATGATAAAAATGCTCTTGGAAAAACTAAAAGTTTGGATATGGAGAAGCGAATGGACATTGTCGAAAAAAACAATGCCGACATTTTTGTCAGCATACATTTAAACAGTTTTCCGAAGTCTAGATACTTTGGTGCGCAAACCTTTTACTATTCAGGGTCGAAAAGTGGTAAAATATTAGCAGAGGCAATACAGGAACAGTTAATCAAAATTTTAGACGGGGGTAATAAGAGACAGGCGGCCATATCAGACAGTTATTATGTACTTAAAAATACTAAAGTTCCGGCGACCATAGTTGAGTGCGGTTTTATGTCTAACCCGGAGGAGTATAAGCTGCTGCAGGATGACGAGTATCAGGAGAAAGTAGCGTGGGCAATATACCTAGGTATTAATAAATATTTTGATAAAATATAAGGGAGGTCTAATGTATGGGAAGAGTCCTGGCTTCATTTCTTATGCCTCATCCTCCGATAATCATACCGGAGGTAGGCAAGGGCGAGGAGAAAAAGATACAAAAGACGATTGACTCAATGAATGATGTTTCAATGACAATCGAAAGGCTAAAGCCGACTACTGTTATTATCATATCACCCCACGGATATGTGTTCAGAGATGCGGTATGTGTGTACGGTATGCCGGAAATAGAAGGAGATTTAGGCTACTATGGGGCATCTGATGTAAAATTAAAATTTAATATTAATACCGAGATTGCCGAAAATATTATTAGTAAGACCAATGCTGAAAGTATAGAATGCCTTAAAGCGGATAAACATCTGGCACATTTATGTGACTTTAAACTGGCACTTGATCAAGGTGCTCTAGTACCGCTCAGGTTTGTCACCGGCCATTATGACAAATTCAAATTGGTGCATATATCCTATGGATTTCTGCCATTTGATGAACTGTATCATTTCGGTATGATCATTAAGAGTGTGGTAGAATCATTAAATGAGGATGTAGTTGTGATAGCCAGCGGTGACCTGTCACATAAGCTTACTAGTGATTCTCCCAATGGATATACCCCCAAGGGAGTCGTTTTCGATCAAGAAATACTTGAACTTTTGGGAAAAATGGATGTAAAATCCATACTGGAAATGGATAAGGCCTTTATTAATGAGGCTGCAGAGTGTGGTTTCAGGTCTATACTTATCATGTTGGGGATACTGGATAAGCTGGATATCGTACCGCGCATACTTTCTCATGAAGGTCCGTTCGGAGTTGGTTACGGAGTGGCTGAGTTTTTGGTAAAGCCTTATGCGCAGGAAATATTAAAAAAGGCGGGGAAATAGAAATGGATATATATGTTCGTCTGGCAAAGGAAAGCTTGGAGTATTATATTACAAGGCACAGCATAATGCCTGTACCCGAAGGTTTACCTGATGAGATGTATAAAAGAGCTGCCGGCGTATTTGTGTCCTTGGATAAGGATGGGGAATTGAGAGGCTGTATAGGAACCATAGCTCCTGTTAGGGAAAATATAGCACAGGAGATTATTTACAATGCCGTAAGTGCAGGTACGGAGGATCCCAGATTTTATCCGGTGGCAGAGGGAGAATTAAATGCTTTATCATACTCTGTCGACGTGCTTGGAGAGTCTGAACCGGTAAATGAAAAAACCGAATTAAACCCTAAACGATTTGGAGTAATAGTTAATAAAGGATACCACAATGGTGTTTTGCTTCCCGACCTGGATGGTGTGGATTCTGTGGATGAACAGCTGTCCATAGCGTTGCGCAAAGCTGGTATAAGACCGGATGAGGATTATGAAATTTCCCGTTTTGAGGTTGTAAGACATGCATGAAGCCTTATACTATGAGAAGGCGGGCAATGGGGATGTTAATTGTCTTCTTTGCCCTGCCCATTGTCATATTATGCAGGATAAGGTGGGTGCGTGCGGAGTGCGTAAAAACATGGATGGTATCCTATATACGGAAAATTATGGCCGGGTCTCGGCCTTGGCTTTAGACTCTATAGAGAAAAAACCGTTATTTCATTTTTACCCCGGTTCATACATTCTATCCGTTTCCTCCTACGGCTGTAACTTAAAGTGCAAATTTTGCCAGAATTGGGAATTGTCACAGGAGAAGCCGGATATTGAGGAGTTAACTGTCGACAAGGTGATCGAGGCGGCAAAGGAGTGCCGAGGGAACATAGGTATTGCCTATACTTATAATGAGCCTCTGGTATGGTATGAGTTTGTACTTGATACGGCAAAAAAGGCCAAGGAGAATGGGCTTGCCAATGTACTTGTAACAAACGGTTTTATTGAGGAGCAGCCTTTAATAGAGCTACTGCCTTATATATCAGCCATGAATGTGGACATTAAAGGCGATAATGAGTTTTATAAGAAAATTTGTGGCGGTAATATAGGTAGTGTCAGGAAAACAATTGCAAGATCGTATGGCAGGACGCATATTGAAGTGACATACCTGATCATACCGGGACTTAATGACAGCGAGTCGCAGATAAATGATATGGCAAAATGGCTTTCATCGGTGGACAGGGACATACCACTCCATTTATCCAGGTATTATCCGCAGTATAAAATGACCAGGCCGGAAACACCTGTTGAGACGATGCTCACGGCAAGGGATACGGCAAAACAATATTTAGATTATGTTTATATAGGCAATGTATACGGAACCGATGATGGTACCTACTGTCCCGAGTGCCATAGTTTGCTTGTTGAGAGAGGGTACAAGAAAAAAATTGTAGGTATAAAAGATGGGCAATGTACAAATTGCGGGCACAAGATAAATATGATAATGTAAGACTGAGTAAAAGTTAAATGTTATAATTATATATGATGATATACTTTATTGTATGACACCGGGAGATAATGACATGATAGAGAAAATCACAGATATAAGGAAAATTTGAAAATATACTTAGGCAAGGCGAGTAATCTGTCATATTTAGCCTACAGGATTTATTTATAATAATAAAATTTAAGTTACTAAATGGTGTACAGTTAACAGCCAGTAATAGATGGAGGGGAGCTAAATATGTTAGACAACTTTGATGCTCAATGCCGATACAGAATAATGGTCTGTGTCACTCCTCAGAAGAGCTGCGACAGGCTTATAAAAGCAGGGCATGACAGAGCGCGGGAGACAAAAGGAGAATTTTCCGTTGTATACGTTAATAAAGATGACGATCTTCATAAACATCTTGAAGAGCATGAGATACTCATAGAACTGTTTAACAATGCACAAAAGCTTAGAGGCAGCGTGAGCATCCTTTCAGGAAAAAAGGTATATGAAACCTTGGCGCAGTTTGCGACGGATAATAAGGTAAATGAGATTATAGTGGGCAAATCCTTACGCTCCGCATTTGATAATCAGCAGGTTATAAATCCCTTGCGGAAGTGTGTGGAGAACAACAACATACATGTAAATGTTGTAGATTAAATAAATGAGACTATTTACCTATTGAGGTATCATGTCGAATGCTGTAGCATATTACTTGTAAGTTGATGCCCCAACCCAATGTATTAGCCGCACTTGATAGTGCGGCTTTTTTTTACAACACAAGAATTAATGCACTTATTTTATGTCATTTGGTGCCGAAATATATATAAAGTGGTATTAAAACCTATGAGATTTAAGGGGGAACCTGCTGTGAAGAAGATAGTAAGTCTTGTCCTGGCTGTGTTTTTAGTATTTTCCAGCTTTTCTTTAGGTGAAGTACAGGCGTCGGGTCATGTGACGGACTTGGATACTGGTTTGATATCATCCGGTCACGGCGGCCAGATAATAGTGACGGCCGCTGATGGTTATAAATTTGATGATAGTACCGAGGTGATTCTTCAATTCTATTATAACGGCAAACTGTATGCCGCGGATCCTATTGTTACGAATACAAATAAACAGTTGATCGTATATATTCCGCCGACTGATGATTTTGCGGACAGTGGTAATACAGGAGCACCAGTATATACCGGTGTTGCAAATTTGATTATAGACAAGATTAAAACCATTCCGGATAATTCTGTTATCAGTGATACCCTTCAGTTTAATTTTGTAAAGGATCCTGTAATTAAGGATGTATATCAAAATGTGGAGACTACCTTTACAAAAGATGGCAGCGGCAATATTACCGATACCAAGGAGGTAAGGCAGCTTGTCATTGAGGGGGAAAATTTTGACCTGAAGGAGCTTATGATAGGTGGCAGTGACGGTGTGGGAGGTCTTTCTTCGGCCAAGGGTGAGGTTAAGATATTGTCAAAGGGCAGCATGAGGATAGTGGCCGAAGTACCGGACCAGATAATAAACGACGGACATACGGCGCATGACGTCAGCATTAGAAACGGAAACAACGGCCTGGCCGTTTACAATGGTTTTATATTCAATGAGCTTTCCCATATACAAAATATAGACAAGTCGCGGGCATACCCGGGGGATAAGCTTAGCATCACAGGTACAAATCTTCCCAAGGATAGAAATGAGATTTCAAAGGTTATAATAGCAAATCAAGAGGTACCAAACGATGGGGATCATATAAAAATAACCATCGGCAAACTGCCCGATACAATACAGGTTACAGTACCGGAAGCGGGCGACAGAAACAATAAAGATATATCCATAAGGAGGAATATGACCGGTGGGGACGTACAGGTGACGCTTAAAAACCAGTTTACCGTGGTCTATACACCGGCGGGACTTTCTATAGACCGTATTGAGCCTAATTCGGGAACCACCGATGGCGGAACGGATATAAAGATATACGGCAGCGGTTTTGTGCAGGGAATGCAGGTATACATAGGAGGCTATAACAAAAAGAACAAGGCAGAGGTAAAATCTGTATCCTCCGATCCTAATGCTGAGGGCAAAACTATAATAAAGGCATTAACGCCGTCCTCCGATGCAGAGGGCGCCAAGGACGTTTATGTATTGAATCCCGTGGATGGAAGCGAGGTCAGAAAGACAGGGGGTTTTACATACATATCCGTAGCCAATGCACTTACGATTTATCCCGAACAGATAAATCCAACGGAGGCACGAGAGACGGAAGAAAAACCTATAACCATCGTAGGCAGGAATATCAGCAATATTAATGTTAACAGCTTGCTGCCTATGGAGGGTGAAGACTGGTATACGGATTCAAAAGACAGATTTTTTGATAATGCAGCCAAGGAGTATGTGGTTCATTACAAAGGCATGTACCAGGGACAGAAGGCATATATAGAAAAGACTATAAGGCTTACTATAGGCAACGAAGCAGCAATAAAAAGCATAGGTTTTCAAGGCAATGCAAATGATTCAAGTCATTCCAAAGATCAGTTAATAAGTGCCAAAACTCCGATAATTACTTTGGACCCCAGGGTGGATACGAAGGCAGATATAGCCGTGAACACATATACGGTTGCAGGGACCCTCAAAGGAGTCCAAAATAAGACACCGGAAATGGGCAAGAGGTATGATTTTGGAAGGGTGCTGTTTGAGACCAGTGAATCAGCCGTGATAAAAAACGGGTTCACATACAAGCCGGATCCGACCGACCCGCAAATAAAATCCGTTACTCCACACGTAGGCTCTGTAAAGGGTGGGGATGAGATAACCATAGAGGGTACGGATATCCGGCCGGGAGCCAAGGTATATATAGGCGAAGAGACGGCCAAAAACATGGCCCAGCCGGTATCTATAAATATATCCGTGGATGGTGATATAATAAAATCCACCTTTGTGGTTAGGACGCCTTCCTCCGATATGACGGGCAAAAAGAAAATAATAGTTGTAAACAGTGAAGGAAGCAAGGTAGTCAGTGAAGATGCATATGAATATATTTCTG
>DHDL01000004.1:0-17947 GCA_002399345.1 Thermoanaerobacterales bacterium UBA4877 | reverse complement strand
CATTGAGGGAAGCGGTTTTGTCGTGAGAACCGATGACAGCGGAAAGCCGGTCCTGCCCAAGGTATGGGTGGGAGACCAGGCCATTACTGTTAATGCTGTCTATGATGATAAAGGTAACGTGGTAGACGGCCGTAGGTATAAAATGGGTACAAAGATAAAGGGCTGTATACCGGGCGGCGGTACAAAGACCAAGGGGTATGTCGATGTAAAATTGGTAAATCCCGATTATCCCAGTTTTGATAATGTGGAGACCTATCCGGAGGATTATGACAAGGATGTTATAGCCAGCGGAGGTAAGGCCATACTGGAGGCCGCATTCAAATATACGGATCCGGATACGAAATACAGCATGCACATAGACGGTATAGAACCTGAACGCGGACCGGTAGAGGGCGGCACAACAGTGAAGATTGCCGGCGGCACTTTTCCCAAATCCGTATATGTGGCAATAGATGGGGAAGAGGCAAAGATAAAGAGCATTACGGGAAATGCCATAACTATCATCACCCCGCCGGGTACAGTAGGTAAAAAGATTGTACAGGTTATAAGCTTGGCTGCGGGTGATGCTGAAGGAGCGGTTGCCACCGTAAAAGACGGATTTGAGTATACCATTATGTCGACGGATCCGAAGATAACTTCCATAGTACCGACCCATGGCGGCAGCGGTACTAAAGTATGGGTAAATGGCAGCGATTTTATAATGAGCGTACCGCTAGTTGATGAAAACAATAAGCCCGTAATGGATGAAAACGGTGATCAGGTTTATAGCAAACAGTCTAATGTGATAGTCGGCGGGCGGATGTTAGATAGGGAGCATGACGAGGTGGATGTTGTAAGTCCTTCGGTCATAAGCTTCATCATGCCCGGTGTGCCCGATGACAAATCACCGGTCGCGGGCAGTTATGATGTGTATATAGAAAACCCTGACACAGCGGTATCAAATAAAGTAAAATTTAATTTTCAGATATCCGACAGCAGCCCGGTGATAAAGGACATCAACCCAGCCATAGGGTCGTCAAAGGGTGGTACATTAGTAAAGATAGAGGGGGAGGACCTCAGGCAAAACGTCGAGGTATACTTCGGCGACCTCAAGGGCCAGATAACCAGCTTTGATGAGGATAAACAGATAATAAGTGTAAAAACTCCTTCCTATAGTCCGGGAGCGGTGGATGTATCCGTGTTGAATAAGGACGGCGGCAATGCCATAGCCAAAGAGGGATTTACATATGTAAAGGCGGCTAGCGGCCCTTCGATAACTTCGGTTACACCGAATAAAGGCAGTGCCTTCGGCGGAGACCTGGTTACGATAACCGGCGATGATTTCAGGAAGGACAAGAATGATGGCAGAATCCCGGAAGTTTATTTCGGCAACCGGAAGTCTAAAGATGTAAAATACGTAAGGTATAACATGATCACCGCGGTTACGCCGCCCTATGACGGCTCGGGAGCGGTGGACGTTACGTTAGCGAACCCGGACAGCGGCCTGGCCGTTTTAAGAAGCGGTTTTACTTATAGTCAATCCAAGCCGAAGATTACCTCCATAATCCCGTCTACCATTCCTGTAGCAGGTGGCTATGCGGAGATACAAGGTTCGGGATTTTCAATGAGGGTGGTAAATTCCGGTGGAAAGGAAGTAAATCCGGGCAGTATAGTCAGAATAATCGACGGAGAAAAAAACATAGACCTTACTTTAAATCCCGGTGAAGATGCAAGTAAACCCAATGACTATAACATAGATGTCGTTAGTTCGGGATGCATTCGTATAAAGATACCTCCCGTTTCATCTTCAGGAGAAAAAAAGATTCAGGTTATAAATCCGGACGGAGGTATCGCAGAAGGTAAGATTACCTTTATAAAGCCGCTTACCAGTCCTCAAATTCATAGGATAGATCCTGCTCGCGGCAGCATAAAAGGAGGTACGCCGGTATATATTTACGGCAGTGATTTCAGACAGAATGCTAATGTTTATATAGGAGGCAAGCAGGCAACGGTAAAGTCTGTAGGTGAAGATGGCAAGCTTATACGCATATATACGCCTGCAGCCAACCAGTTGATTGTGGGTATCCCCCAGGATGTTGTTGTCTATAATGAGGGGGATAACAGTGCCACATTAAAAGGTGCCTTTACGTATTTACAGACGGAGAGTAACCCGGTGATAAATTCTATAGAGCCAGGGCAAGGTTCTACATTAGGTAATGAGAAGGTAATAATAAAGGGTGACGGTTTTATGGGGGATGTCCAAGTCTACTTTGATAATATCGGAGCACTCAAGGTGAAACGTATAGATTATACAACCCTGGAGGTGACCACCCCGGCTCATGCCGTAGGTAAGGCCGATGTGATTGTAAGGAACATCGATGCATACGGTGAGGCTGTCTTAAAAGACGGTTTTGAATTCATACAAACAAAACCGGAAGGCCCGACCGGTTTCACGGCGGTCGGTGTATCCGGAGATACCATACGGTTAAGTTGGGATAAAGTAGAAGGAGCCGACTATTATATGCTATATGGCAGGAAATCCAACAGTGATGTATACAGCTTCATTGCCTCCACGGAAGGCAGCCAATATTATGTTAAAGGCCTTGACCGGGATACCAGGTATTATTTCCGGTTGGATGCTGTGAATTTCTATGGATTATCCAAGTCCGCTACAGCAAGCGCTTCAACCAAGAACCAATGGACGGACAATGGTTATGACGATATGGCAAGTAGAGATCAGGTAAATATCTCGGGAGGGAGCGCAATTATAACACTGGGGCTGGATGAAAGCTTATATTCATTTAACCTGGACCTGGACCCAAATAAACCGACGGATATAAGAATAAATATACCCATTTACTTTGTAGAGAGATCTAACAGACAGGTAAGTATATACTCGCCTAAGATTACAGCCGAGTTTACAATAGGGGAGCTTGTCGGCTATGATTGGGGAAGAGCGCGTCTGCACTCCAGGGATTATGTGATTGTAGAGTTTAAAGAGTTAAAAGGAAGCGAATATGGTAGTTACTCCAGATTTGTAGGTTCAGGTTCTAAAATATTGTCACCGTTGTTTAAGATAGATGTAAAATCAAATATTGCTGGAAAACAATCGGATATTAAATATTTGCATGACTTTGATATGAGGCTTAAATTTATTAACAGTTCGAGAACAAAGGGTCTATATAAATTTAATGAGGACAACAGAAGATGGGATAGGATTAGTATGAGTCCTGGACAATTTTCATTTATAAAAAATACCGGCGTGTATGCTGTTTTAGGGAGATAGTGTAATGAAAAAAACTTTTGTATTGTTTTTGACATCAGTTATATTTTTAGTTTCTACATGCAGCGTGTGTGCTGCAGCCGGCATGAATAATTATGAAGGTATAGTAAAGTCTGTAAGCAACAGTAATGTCTACATACAGGTTGCCGGTCGCACTATAGGCTATACCATATCCCCGCACACCATTATAATGGTGAATGGTAAGAATGTGCCTGCATCTGAGCTTATGCCCGGCCAGCATGTATCCTATACCAACAAAGGTTCGAAACTATCGTATATTAACATAAATAGCCATACGGAGGCGCCCGGTTTTTCCCAGCCCGGGTTATTTTATCTGACCGGAAGCCTGGTCGGCGAAGATAACGGCAGGCTGTTGATATGTGATGAGAGCGGCAGCCTCCATAATCTTGCATTACCTTCTTATGTGAGTTTAAATGCTCAGGTCGGGGATTTGGTCAAGGTATACATTGATGACTCTGGATGCGTATATTTGGTGAATAAGATGGCAGGTAACATGCAGTATGCCTGCCTTTACAGAGGAAAGCTGTCGTCGGTTGTTTCAAATTCGGCTCAAATAAACGATACGGCGAGGTTTGATAATTACCGCTGGCGTGATGAGGATGTAATAAGGCTGCCTGTTTCCGATGATGTAAAGGTGTATAAATCCAATGCAGAGCTTGGAAATATAGGTGGGAGCATAGGTAGTTACGCATATTTTGTAACCAGAATGGAATACGGTGAAGAGAGAATATATAAGGTTATTATACAGTCGGGTTATATGAAGGAGTATGTAGACAAGATAGAGGGGATTGACAGTGTGGCCGGAAGGGTTACACTGCCTGAGACCGATGTGCAGTTAAGCCCGGGCAGTACCATATTAAAGGATGGAAAAATGATTACGGTAGATAACCTGAAAGAAGATCAGACAGTCTTTGCCCTGCTGGACAGAATGGGCAATAAAAACAGCGCACCGCTGCTTATGGTGCTTGACCGACAGCCTTCTGTGAGGATTGTAAGAGGTAAAATAGACAGTATCAATTCCACAACCTTTGATGCGGATCACGTATATGAAATAGACGGCAATATATGGAGCAGGGTGAGTAATCCCGGGGAGTTTTATGTGAATGACGATACATATATAATTGATTATATCAATGATGAGAAATTGACGCCGGATGAGTTTTTAAACGACAGATATGACAGGCATTCTGAATATACAGATAAAAATTTCTATGCGGTAGTTGACGGTGATGAGGTGGTCGGTATGGCTATGTATGATTCTCATACCGACAGCGGTACAGCTAATGTGAGATTTATAAATGCCAAGCTTGACAGTATAGACGGTAATGGCCGCATGAGCATTAAGGATATAACCGAGTACAGCAATCTTACAGACAAATGGACGATAGGGCCAGGCCTGGGTTATGTCTGGATTGGGAATTCATTGGTTATAAAAGATGGAAGAGCGTCTGAAACTAATAAAATAAAGCAGGGCAGCTACGTTTATATACTTGCGGATGAAAACATGAATGCGATCTTAGTTGTGGAGAGGGGTGAATAACGTATGAAGAGGATTTTTGCATCTGTTCTTGTTATCTTAATGTTTTTATCAAGTACGGTTTATGCTCAGGTTCCGGGGACAGAAGGGGGATTGTCGGACGGATATGAGTATAAAGAATATGTATTTATTACCGGCAAGCCGATGCTTATGACCGGCGCATTAAATGTGAAATCCAGTAACAGGAGAGACAGTATAAGGACCACATACCGCTATACCCTGACGAATTCTGATAATACGGCAAAACTTACACGCAGCTACACTGTAAATACGGACGTTAAAGAAAATACTCAAAAACACCAGACCATTGAAACTTCAAATCTGGATAAAAACTGCAGGGAGACCATCAAGGCGGATGGCAATACCTATACGCTGGATGATTATGCCTTCAGTATGTCTAAGGTTACGGACAACAAGCCCGCTGTAGATTATTTTGCCGGTAACTGGAGTGGGAGAAAGACATATACGGTCAATAAAAACCAAGGGAGGGTGACCATAGATATTGAAGGAAAGACTACGGGCTATGACCATTACTGGGGCTCTACGGAGACGATGGATATCGGCCAGGCCATAAGTTATTCTAAATCTGCCACAGACGATGCCAAAAAAGTAAACTGGGACGGCAGCCTGCATGAGTATTTGTCATCTACCAACGAGAAGACCCTTGATTACATAGCCAATGATCCCACCTGGATAAGTTTTAAGGGTGGCTACCTTCTTCAGGGGAAGAACCAGGGAACGGCAAGGATAGACTATGATATGCCTAATGTAAGGATAAATGATGACTCATACACTGTTGATAACAGAAACCGCAACGAAGACTCTATTTCGTATGCTATGATCGAACCTGTAACGCAGCAAAGGATGCTTATACCGGAATACAGGGACACTTCCGGACACTGGTCGGAAAAAGATATCGGCAGGCTGGCCAGCCTTAATGTATTTGCCCATGACACTATGAATTTTTATCCTGATATACCCATGACGAGGGCAGATTATGTCACGTCCGTGTCGAAAGCTGTCGATATGTTACCGGATACCACTGACAAAAGATATAACAGGAATACACGATCTAGAAGAAACAAGGATAAAGAGGTCTCACCCTTTGATGATCTCAAGACAAACAGTATCTATTATCCAACCATAAAGAATGCTTATGACAAAGGTTTTATCAACGGGCTCTCCCCCCGCCGCTTCGGGCCCGATGAGTACATTGACAGGGCCCAGGCCGTTACATTACTGGTAAGGGCAGCAGGGCTGGAAGGCCTGGCTCCGAATTATGGATATACCACACAGTATGCCGATGACTCTAGGATACCGTTGTGGGCGAAGGATTCCATATATGTGGCGTCAAAAATGGGGATAATACAGGGAGACAGCCGCGGTCGAATTAATCCGGGCGATTCATTGACTCGTGCCGAGGCCGCCGCATTGGTGAACAGATACATAGACTACCTTAAAAAAGATTTCCAAAAAGACTATAAAGATGGGATAATCAATTATAAATAAAAAGGATTTTTTGTAATAATATAGAATATAAAAGCAGAGAAAAGACGAGAGGTGGGTAGTCTATGTTTGGAATGGGATTAAATATAGGTATTGATCTTGGGACAGCAACAGTACTTGTATATATAAAGGGTAAGGGTATTGTACTTACAGAACCGTCGGTGGTAGCAATCGACAAGAAGGCTAAGAAAGTGTTATCCGTGGGTGAGGATGCCCGGCGCATGATAGGAAGGACACCCGGCAACATAGTAGCAATAAGGCCTGTTCGTGAAGGTGTCATATCTGATTATGAAATAACCGAGAAGATGCTGAAGTATTTTATATCAAAGTCATGCGGCTCACGGACTTTTATACGGCCGCGGGTGATGGTGGCTATTCCCGCCAAGGTCTCAGGCGTGGAGAGCAGGGCGGTGGTTGAGGCCGCGGAGCAGGCTGGTGCAAGAAAGGTTTACCTCATTGAACAACCCGTAGCCGCAGCGATAGGCGCAGGCATGGATATATCGCAGCCCAGCGGCAATATGGTTGTGGATATAGGAGGCGGTACGTCGGATATTGCTGTTATTTCTCTTGGTGGTTCCGTTGTAAGTGCCTCACTTAAGGTAGCTGGTGATAACTTTGATGAGGCAATAATACAGTATATTAAGAAAAAATACAATCTTATGATAGGTGAAAGAACCGCAGAAGATATTAAGAAAAATATAGGTTGTGCATATCCTCAGGAAACCATACAGTCTATGGAGATAAGGGGAAGAAGCCTCGTAACAGGTCTCCCTCAAAATATTACCATAAACAGCGAGGATACTCTTACGGCGCTAGAAGATCCGGTAAATCAGATTGTTGAAGCTGTACACGGTGTGCTTGAAAGGACTCCCCCGGAGTTGGCTGCTGATGTAAGTACAAAGGGTATTATCATGACGGGAGGCGGTTCGCTTTTAACCGGGATTGACAAGCTTTTGGAGGATAATCTAATGATACCCGTGTTTATTGCCGAAAACCCGATATCATGTGTTGCTTTGGGTACGGGTAAGGCGCTGGATTCTATTGATTCTATGAATAAGAAAAATACAGGAACCGATGTAATAGTATCGGGAGAGGAGGCATGATAAGTGCTTCGCGGTATATATATTTCAGCAGGAAGCATGGTAAATCAGCAAAGAAAACTCGATGTTGTATCAAATAACCTGGCTAATGTGAATACCACCGGTTTCAAAAAGGATTTAATGGTGGAGGAAGCTGACCGTAACAAAAGTATATTAAAGGTGGCGAAGGATGTAACTCCCATAGGTGATCTTTACTTTGGTGTGAGGCCGGGAGAGGTTTATACTGATTTCGTATCATCATCAGGTTTTACAAATACGGATAACCCCATGGATGTTGCCATAAAGGGCAACGGATTTTTTCAGGTAAATACCCCGCGCGGTATTAGATACACCAGGGACGGGAGTTTTACAAGATCTAACGACGGTTATTTGGTAACGGCGGAAGGATATAGGGTACAGGGCCGAAATGGGGATGTTCGCCTCGGTAATGGCAAGATAACATTTGGTAATAGAGGAGAGATTTATATAAACGGGCAGGCTAGAGGTATGCTACGCATAGTGGATTTTCCCGATACTGTCGCGCTGAGAAAAGAAGGGGATAACCTGCTTATCTCGCAAGGTGGAGGAAACCTGATTGCAAACCCGGAGATAGAAGCAGGTGTTCTAGAGTCATCTAATGTTAATCCGGTGACGGAGCTGGTTGATATGATTAGCCTCATGCGTGATTATGAGGCTAATCAGAAAGTCGTTACAACAATGGACTCTACCCTGGATAAATCCGTAAATGAATTAGGGAGAGTATAGGGGGTATAACATATGATTAGAGCAATGTGGACAGCAGCCTCGGGTATGCAGGCTCAGCAGCTTAATGTGGATACCATAGCAAATAATCTGGCAAACGCGAATACCACTGCTTATAAAAAAGAAAGAGTAGAATTTAAAGACCTTTTATACCAGCAGCTGGCGAATGGTGAAGGCAAGCCGGTTAACCTGCAGGTAGGACATGGTGTAAAGCCCGGGGCTATTGTTAAGGATTTTGGCGGTGGCAGCCCTCAGGAGACTGATAATTCCTTGGATTTGGCGATAGACGGGGACGGTTTTTTTACTGTCCTGGGTCCAAATGATAAAGAACTTTATACCAGGGACGGGAGTTTTAAATTGAGTGTGGACGGAGATACCGTAATGTTTACAACATCCGATGGATATCCTGTTTTGGACAGCGGCGGCTCGGAAATATATTTTGATTCCGATCAAAAGGATATATCCGTATCAAAGCTTGGTATAATAAGTGTAAAAAATGAGGATGGTACTGATGAGGAAATTGGAAGGATAGGTACGGCAAGGTTTTTAAACCCTCAGGGATTGGAAGCTGCAGGGGACAATTTGTATGCAGCTACCACGGCTTCGGGTGAACCTGTATATGAAGATGAAACGGATACTACCAGTAATATAAATCAGGGATTTTTGGAGTCTTCTAATGTACAGGTTGTTAAGGAAATGGTGGATCTTATTACTGCACAGAGGGCATATGAGATAAACTCGAAGTCCATACAAACCTCTGATGAAATGCTCAGTATTGCCGACAACCTTAAAAGGTAGTGATATAATTGATAAATCCCATTGATAGTCTGGGTGTCCTGGACAGCATCGAGATAAAAAACAGTATGTCTAAACAAAAAGAGTTTGAGGAAATATTGGATGAAGCTGTAGATAAAAAAGACGACGAGGGCTTAAAACAAACCTGCAAGGACCTTGAGTCTGTGATGGTTTCCATGGTTATAAAGAATATGAGGGCTACGGTGCCGAAAGATGGCCTTTATGGAGATTCTTTGGGTACGGATGTGTTTACCTCCATGCTTGACGAGGAGTATGCTAAGGAAATCAGCGATGCAGGGGGATTCGGCCTGGCCGATATCCTTTATAAACAACTTAGTAATAAATAATATGGTATGGGGTGTTATATAAATGCTTGATATAAACGAAATAGAAAAGCTCATACCTCATAGATTTCCTTTTTTGCTTATAGACCGGATACTGGAAATTGATGAAGGTAAAAGAGCTGTAGGAATAAAGAATGTTACAATGAACGATTATTTTTTTCAGGGACATTTCCCGGGAAAACCTATTATGCCCGGTGTACTTATGATAGAGAGTATGGCCCAGCTGGGTGCTTGTGCACTTATGCAATCGGATAAGTTTAAAGGTAAGCTTCTCGTATTAACGGGAGTGAATAGGTGCAAATTCAGAGGTACCGTCATACCCGGGGATCAGATGATGATAGAAATACAGTTTTCTGAAATGAAGATGGGAATGGGTAAAGGTAAAGGCAAAATAACTGTTGATGATAAGCTTATATGTGAAGCTGAGCTTATGTTTGCTGCAGTTGACAGCCAGGATGAAAAATAATTAGTATAGCATTTTTAAATTTATAATTCGCATAAATTAATGGAGTAAAGTGGCTGCTGTATAAGCAGTCTTTTATTTATGCCATACTTTTATTTAAAATAAGCAGGAATTTTTGATTTGATGTCGAATATATATAGATAAAAGATATACAAATTATGTGAGGTGGTTAATAAGTATGGCAAAAATAACTTTAAGTGTTATCAAAGCAGATGTAGGAGGTTTTGTAGGACATTCTTCAGTACATCAAAAACTTAAAGATAGGGCAAAAGAATATCTTGATGATAAAAAGGATATTCTCACAGACTATAATGTACTGTCCGTGGGTGATGATATCGAACTTATAATGACTCACAGAAAAGGCGTTAATAATAGCGAAATACATCAGCTTGCATGGGATACCTTTAAATCATGTACGGAGGTGGCAAAAGAACTTAAACTATACGGTGCAGGGCAGGATTTGCTTGAGGATGCTTTTTCCGGCAACATAAGAGGCCTTGGGCCGGGGGTTGCAGAAATGGAGTTTGAGGAAAGGAAAAGTGAACCGGTAATTATATACATGGCTGATAAAACTGAACCGGGAGCTTGGAATTTCCCACTTTATAAAGTATTTGCCGATCCATTTAATACAATAGGGCTTGTTCTGGATCCTAAAATGCATGACGGGTTTAAATTTGAAATACTCGATTTAAGGGAACACAAAACCATACATCTAAGTTCTCCAGAGGATATTTATGATATACTTCTGCTTATCGGGTCTCCCGGGAGATATTGTGTTAAATCCGTAAGTAGCAAAAAAGGTGAATTGGTCTCCGTGTCATCAACTCAGACCATGAATTACATTGCTGGTAGATACATCGGCAAGGATGACCCGGTGATGATGATAAGAACCCAGAATGGCTTTCCGGCCGTGGGTGAAGCACTGGAGCCCTTTGCTAATCCGCATATTGTTGCAGGCTGGATGAGGGGATGCCATAATGCACCACTTATACCCGTAGCTATTGACCAGGCCAGGCCGACAAGATTTGACGGACCGCCGAGGGTTGTAGCCGCAGGTTATCAGATATGCGACGGTAAGCTTGAAGGACCGCAGGATATGTTTGCCGATATGGCTTTTGACAATGCGAGGAAAAAGGGACTGGATATAGCCGATACGTTAAGGCAGCTCGGACCCTTTGAACCTCACCGGTTGCCGCTGGAGGATCTGGAGTATACAACCCTGCCGCTCGTTCTTAAAAAATTTGGGAATAATGTGGAATAGTTTTTAGATGTTGACATACCGGATACAGTGTGGTAAACCTATGTCAAAAGTAACTTATTAATGTACGGATATAGGTGATATGAATGAATTACACTTGTTTATCAATTGCACAGCCTTTTGCGAGTGCTATTATATTAGGTGTGAAAACAATTGAAGTCAGGGGATGGTCTACAAAATACCGTGGCCCGATCATGATATGTTCAACAGCCCGTGATTTTCTCCTTGAAGGAGAGGGCGATGAGGAAGATGAAGTATTGCCGGGCGGAGTCGCGCTGGGCCTGGTCGATCTAACCGATGTTAGACCATTTAGAGTAACTGACTGTGAAGCTGCAGTCATGTTTGAAGATGATTTTGAAGAAGGTATGTATGCATGGGTTTTAGAAAACCCACGACAGATAGAACCAATAGAAAACAAAGGTCAACAACGGTTGTATCATAGGGACTTTGATCCGGTTTTTGTATAAGTGCTTATTTGTTTGTTGTATCTTGTGACGAAATAACATTTTTAAGGTCTTGCATGTATCGCTCTATTTTTGTTATCATACTGTTATACAGCAGGACCTCTTTTTCGTTTTTTTGAATAGATGATGTGATGGTAGACATAACATCGGCGAATATATTATCCATAGTGATATAATCCTCAATGTTCTGCGCATCTAGTTGGGTTTCACTAACTTTTCCATCAGCAAGTGTATAAAGTATTATTTTCCTATCTGGTTTTAAAATAATCTTTTCTTCTATACCTCTGTCCTTTATTATTATTCCTTCACCAAGCTCGTATAATTTACCGCTATAACTTCTTAAAGATATTTTATCCTTCCAAACATACTTTTTTAATGTAAAATAGATATCTTTAATATTTTCAAGACTACGATTGATGATATCCTTTAATTTAGCTTCAGCATTTTGTTTTTGTGTTTCTGTTTCTTCTAGTCGATCCATTAAATTTTTTAATTCACCTATATTATCCATTTTATCACCTGCTATTAGATTGTCCCCATAAATTTGTATTATTCACGGCACAAATATCATTTCTTTGCCAAGGTGGTATAATATTTATCCTTGATGAATTTTAACATAAAGACGTCACCCTTTTCAAACATCCCCAAGGTTTTGAAGTGGAATAATCAACCGATAGTCCTTTTAATTTTGGAGGTATAAGGTGGCCATACTGATATCTATAATCCTTTTGGTAGGCCTGGTCGAATTCAAAACTTTTTACGGTGGGTATCCGACGTCCGCATTATTAACCTTCGGATGGTTACTTGTAATAGCTGATATTACAATATCTATCTTATTGGGTAGAAAATTGGGATAAGATTGTGCCCATAGGCATGAAGTACATGCGGTCTTTCAATTTTTGTGTGATAAGCAAAACATTCCTGCATATAATTTAGTAAGATAGGAGACTTGATTATATGGATGGGGGACTTGAAACGGTTGTTGTTATATTTGTAATAGCAACAGGAATTCTATATGCTGTATTTTCGTTTTTGCCTCTTATGTATAATAAAGATTATGATAAAGATAAAGATGTGAATAAGAGATATCAAGATAAATAATCCGCATTCTGGATTATTTTTTTAAATTTTTTTAAAAAATACTTTACAGAAGGAAAAACTTTTCCTATAATATATATATGAAATATAAAGGGGATGATTGATATTAAAATTACAATAAAGGATGTGGCAAAAAGAGCAGGGGTTTCAATATCGACGGTATCCAGAGTTATTAATGACAGCAAGCCGGTTTCCGATGAAGTTAAACAACGGGTCCTGGATGCTATAAGAGACACGAATTATAGGCCTAATCAACTGGCAAGGGGCCTTGTTTTGAGGAAATCCAATATTATCGGTATGATAATACCCGATATTGCTAATCCGTATTATGCGGCCATAGTAGAAGGCGCTGAAGAAATAGCTAATACCTATGGATATACCTTACTTTTATGCAATACACATGGTGAGCTGGATAAGGAAATCGAATACCTGAATTTAATGGCGGACAAGCAGGCGGATGGACTGCTGTTTATGACGGGAAAATTAAAATCCGAGCATGAGGTATGGTTCAAAGATGCTGATATTAAAACCTGTTTTATAAATCTTTATTCCCGTAAGCTTGATGTACCAATGGTAAGTATTGATAATTACAATGCGGTATCGGAGGCTGTCGAGTTTTTAATTAATAACGGCCATAAAAATATCGGCTTACTTTATGCACCGGATGTGGATGACCTTCTCCAGGAAGAAAGGATAAGAGCTTATAAAGAAATACTTAATAACCATGGGATCAGCTATAATGAAGATATTGTAAAAGAGTGCCGGTTCAGTATTGAGAGTGGTTATAACAGGACAAAAGATTTGCTAAAAGACAGTAAAATTGACGCATTATTATCGACCAATGATATGGCTGCTATAGGTGCCATGAGGGCAGTGCTGGATATGGGATATAAAATTCCTGAGGACATCTCGGTTATGGGGTTTGATGATATAAACTTCTCCGAATACTATAAACCGTCACTTACTACAATAAAACAGCCTACATATGATATGGGCGCTGTTGCTACCAGGATGGTAATAAAACTCATTCTTGGTGAACATGTAGAAAAAATGGTTCTTCTCCCGCATGAACTTGTGAGGAGAGAATCAACAGAAAAGTGACAATGATTTATATACTGTGCTGGAATAACGTGCGAGATATTAGGTAACGGATTTCAATATACCGCTGCATATCATTTCAGCCATGTTTACTATTAAGTCCAGCCTTATATTATGAAGGTTGTATGAATTATATTCATCGACTATGCCGACAATCGATATGTCTCCCACAGCAGGCAGTGTTTTACCGACTCCTTTGCCGGGATACAGAGGTCTATTAGTTAATACAACCTTACCTACGTTTATAGTTTCGCCCAGGCATGCATCTACAGCTATAATATTACTATGTGGATGCCTTTTTTTAATTTCCTTTAAGATGTGATATAGATTAATTGCATGGACAGGGTTTTCTAAGGTACCATATACGGGGCCTGGATAAGAGTTTTTCTTTAAAAAATAGCCGACAAAAGGGCCGAGGGAATCACCTATCCACTTATCTGTACCTATGCACAATATCAATGTACGTGGATCTATATAGTTTTTTAGGAATTTGGACATCAATATAATGGAATCTTTATTTTTATAATTGACTCTTACTTCCAAAGCGCCATCGCCTCTAAGATGTATAATTTGTACCATGCTACGCAATACTTTACCTTGAGGTGTTTATTATAATGAATGCTGAAGAATGCGGCAAAGGAATAATTATCGTAACAACAGTTATCTCTATTATATTTATGCTTAACTTGAAGATAAGTTACAATGCCGAAGGTATGATGCTACCTGAAGAAGAGAAGACCGAGAAACAAATAAGCATTAAAGATAGAGAAACTTATGCAGGTAGGAAAGAGTCTGATACTGATAAATACGTAATACATAGCGGAGATATCAAGAATAAGGGGCAGATAACTGCTGATACCCAATCAAAAAATAATGATAAAAGCAAGAACTTAAAAGAAGAAAAATTTAGTGAGTGTAAACCGAATTGGTCAGAGATTGAGAAAAGAGTGAAAGAAAAAAGAACCAATGATTATTCTTTTAAGAGTTTAAATATAAAGGCTAATGATATTAACATAATGATAAAAGCAATGCCGGTAACTGATAAAAGGGAATGCATTAATATAATATCAAATCTGGATAAGAAGGATATCAAAACAATAGTTGACTTATACCGTGACGGGGTTTCTTATGATGATGAAATAATAATAAAAAATATCGTTAAAAATGCATTAGATAAGGATGATTATGAGAAACTTAAGAACGTTGCCGAGGCTGTATACATTAATAATAAGAGTAACAAATAAAAAACAGCGGGATTGCCCGCTGTTTAAGAGTCTTATTTAAGGTTGTTCTTTTGATAATATACATTGCTACCATCTACCTCAATTAAAGCATACGGTATATCGTTTCCACTTGAATTTGCCGGCTGACCAACTCCTATATACCTTATTTCATCATTTAAAGCGGTATAAAATTGGCTGTTCTGATATAGGATCCAGACATTTTTTCCTGATTCTTTTTTAAAGCTTTTTAAAGTATTTTCAAAAAGCGCCGCTTCTCTTTGATCGGTAAAGCCATTACTTCCCCATACCGGTGTAGGCAGTACGATAAAAATATTTGTTCCTTTTGCAGAATCTAGATAATCTTTTAATTTAAACCATTGTTGAGCATCTGTGGTTCTGATACCGCCCTTGGAAGAGTCTAAGACTATAAAGCTGGAGTTTCTAAAATTATATAGACCGGGGCTGTCGATTGACAAAGATGGTACTTTGAGGTTACCCGATTGTTTTGCGCCTTTACCAAAAAATACTGCAAAAGAAGATTCGCAGTTTGCTTTGTCTATAGCGTCATTTAAAGCAGCGTCATTATCTGCTTGTCCGTAAACAAAAATGTTGTATGAATCTAAATCATCTTTAGTTTCAATTTTTTTGTTATATGGATCAACATTTTCAAGCTGTGCATTATTAGGTGTTTCCGTTTGATCTGCAGATTTGCCTACCGTAACGGGTATATTCAGATATACATTGCCGAACATAGCTTTTATATATCCTACAGTATTGGCATTTCCTGATGTAAATGTCCCATTTCGCACTGTTCCTATTTTACCACTGGCCGACCAATTAATTTTATCAGCCGGTATTAACGCTGTGTAACCATTTTTGTCTTTGCCGTATATTCCTATTTTAGTTTTTGAGTTAAATCCTGTGTTAATCTTGTTTATATTAGATTTAAGGATGATAGGTTTGTCTAGTACTTTAATATTAGTCTGCTCTTCTATGCCGTCATATTTTACAGTTAATGATGCATCACCTACAGCAGAAGGTTCAAACCTGTTTTTATCAAATGTTCCTTCCACTCCTTGCAAACTAAACTGAATGTTAGCCATATCGACATCTATTGGATTGTATCCTTCATCATAAGCTTGCACGTTAATATCACCGTAGGTTCCGGCAAACAAATTACCGGGCCCTTTTACCTTTAATCCTTTAATTGATCCTTGCGGTGCTGTATTAAACATGCCTATTGCAGTGGTTACCTTTCTTTCTTGACCGTCGGAGGGATTATTTACGGTTTTAATTTCTCTCTCGCCTAAAGATCTTACTGTCATTGTAGTTGATCCTCCGCCGTCTAAGTTCAAGGCATTAAATGCTCCTAAATCATGCATAAGCTTTGCCATGTCTTTTTCCGTTAAACCTATGGATTTTCCGTTTCTACCATCTACTGTTACAAGAAAGAGTTTGCTACCATCCTTGTTTGAGCCGATAGCTGTTCTTGCAGTAGGCTTAGGTGAAGGATCGTGAGTGATCGGCGTTATGGCGCCGTCTTTTACGAGCATTGTGCCGCCGCTTATGGACAATTGTAAATCTTTATAACCCGGATTGGTGGATATATTTATATTTACCTTATCTCCAGGTATAAGCATTGACAATTTTGCAGCGTTATTGCCGTTGGCAACGATGGCATAATTCCCCTCGGTTATGGATGTTTTCGGTTTATCATTTCTGACTTCTATGACGGTTCCATCTTTGTAGACTATAACCTCCGTATGTTTCTGCTTGTTTTTGGGACCGGGTGTTTGTCCCCAGTGGCTGTCATAGAGACTTAGATATTGGCCGTTAGAAGCCTTATTGTATGTAGCAACAGGTATGGTCTCACCGCTCGGCATATCCATACTTATGTTGTAAGTCCAATAGTCAAGAAATGCGTTGCCTTTATTATCTAAATTAAAACTGCTTAATTTACCATAAAGGTTTTTATCAGGCGGTGCGGAAATTAATTTGCCTTTGGAGACTATTTGCCCTATCGGGCTGCCGGTTTTTGTGTCAAAGAAATCGGCATTAATGGCCGCTACGGCACCGGTCTGTTTTGCCATGTCGGATACAGTGGAAGTCTTGCCAAGGCCCTCATTTCCATATAGCACATCAATACTGTTGTCCTTATTGCTGAAGTCAACCTCAAGCGTATTGATGTCCAGCCAGCCGGATGTAGTGAATCTTGCAGTAGAAGTATGCTTTATTCCCTCAGATAAGATTTCGCTGCTTGTTTCATCATTGATGATATCAAAACTGTTGGCATAAACAGTAGAGATAAGAGGATTAAATAAGAGCAGCAGAGAAACTGCCAAAGCATAAATCCTTTTACGAAATTTCATATAATCACCTCATTTAGACTGCTTTATATATAATTATAACCTTAATAGAGCGGCATTTGGGTTACAATTGGGTTACAATTTGGCTGTATATTTAATAGCAATGTATTCCAGCGATTTTTTAAGAAAATGGTAGATATGGCATTGTAATATGGCATATATAAGTTATTTGGCGTAATTTGATCATTGTGTATAAAGGCCAATCAACGTATAATAGACACTGTTAAATGAACGCCTTGCAAACGGGGCGTAGCGCAGTTGGTAGCGCGCGTGGTTTGGGACCATGAGGCCGTGGGTTCAAGTCCCGCCGCCCCGACCAGTGTTTAGATATGACCCTGTGGTCAAGTGGTTAAGACATCGCCCTTTCACGGCGGTATCAGGGGTTCGAATCCCCTCGGGGTCACCAATATATATGGGCACATAGCTCAGCTGGGAGAGCACCTGCCTTACAAGCAGGGGGTCACAGGTTCGAGCCCTGTTGCGCCCACCATATATGCTGGCGTGGCTCAATCGGCAGAGCAGCTGATTTGTAATCAGCGGGTTGTAGGTTCAAGTCCTATCGCCAGCTCCAGCTTAATATTTTTGGAGGGATACCCAAGGGGCTAAAGGGGGCAGACTGTAAATCTGTTGGCGTTGCCTTCGATGGTTCGAATCCATCTCCCTCCACCATT
>DHDL01000011.1:9961-17720 GCA_002399345.1 Thermoanaerobacterales bacterium UBA4877 | reverse complement strand
TTCACTAAAACCGGCCGGCCACCATAAAAACCGACATAGTATGCTATAAGGTTTCCGGTAAGATTGCCCAGTGTGGCGATTAACACAACGGCATATGACTTCATCAGCCCCTTTGATACCATATATCCCGAGGCCAAAAGAGCTATTTGCACAGGGTTTGGAATACCAGTGCCATCAAATGCAGTCCATATAAAAAGTCCATAATAGCCATAATTAATAATAAGATTATAAATAAAGTCCATGAAAATACCACCCTTTTTATTATCATTCTCCATTCGGGGTTGTATTATAATTGCATTTTATAACCTCAACATTATACATAATATGCTAAAGATGTAGAAAACACGCTCTCGGTGTTCATCGCATATCGTTTGCTTCTAGTGATATAGACTAAAAAAACCGGGCTGCCGCCCGGTTTTTTTAATTACTTATTAAATTACTTTGCCAGCTCATATATTGCATTACCGTAAATCTTTGCAAGTAATACAAGATGATCTATGTCAATATATTCGTCCGTTTGATGGTCTAGTTCCTTCTGTCCTGGGAAATTAGGCCCGAATGCAACGATATTTTTCATCTCTTTGGCATATGTACCACCGCCTATGGATAGAAGAACAGGATCCTTTCCGGTAACGTCCTGATAGACCTTGGCCAATGTCTTAATAAGGGGATGATCCTTGGGGAAATATAGCGGGTCATCTGCCTCCATATTCTCTATAACGATGCCTGTGCCCTCTAATTTTTTGTTGAAGGGTTTTATAAAATCATCATAGCTGCATGTCACAGGGAACCTGACATTAAGTCCCAACCTACCCTCGTCCTCATTGACATTTACAACGCCTATATTAAAGGTAAGCTCTCCGGTATCATCCTTTAAATATACACCTAATTTCTTTCCGTTGGTTTCCATACCTACGTTCTCAGCAAAGAAGTGTATATATTTCTTTACATCTGTATCTCCAAGATCCAAGGTATCAAGGAACAAGAACAGCTGCATTATAGCGTTTTTGCCTGTCTCCGGCTGAGCACCGTGTGCGGCTACTCCTATTGATGTCAAGGTGATCTGGTTGCCTTCGGCTTCGCATCTTATATCTGCGCCCTTATTCTTTTTATAGCTTGCTGCGGCGTCTGCCACCCGGTCGGCATCATCAGCCTCCAGCACTGCCTTTGCTATCCTCGGCACCATATTCTTGACCTCACCGCCGGTAATGCTTTTGATCTTTATACCCGATGAGGCTTTCCTATTGAATTTCATAGCCAAGTCAAACAAAGTAAGCCCCTTCTCCGCATATATGGCAGTGAAGTTGGCATCCGGTGTAAAACCGGTATCCGGCTGCTCATCGTGCTTAAGGTAATACTCTATTTCATGGGAACCCAATTCCTCATTGGACCCGAAAAGAATTCTAACCCTCTTGCTAATTGGAAGGTCAAGGTCCTTTATTGCCTTTAGTCCCAGAAGTGCAGCAATGGTCGGGCCCTTATCATCTATGGTGCCCCTGCCGAATATCTTGTTGTCATGAATCTCTGCTGCATATGGCGGATATGTCCAGCCATCTCCTTCCGGCACTACATCCATATGTCCCAGCACACCTACCAGCTCTTTGCCTGAGCCATACTCAGCATATCCCACGTAGTTATCCACATTTTTTACCTTGAAACCCAGTCTCTGCGAAACATCAAGCGCAGCCGCTATGGCATTGGCCGGCCCTTCGCCGTACGGTTTACCCGGCTGTGCAGGCCCATTAACACTCTTTGCCCTGACTACCTCCTGAGTAGAACGTACAAGATCATTTTTTAGTTCATCAATTTTTGTATTAATGCGTTGCTTTACATCCTCCATAAAATCCCTCCTCCTATATAGTTACATATATTATAGTTTAGTCTACTGTCGTTTTCAATGATTTTAAATATTTAAAATCTATTCTATATAGCTGATTAGTCCTGCGGCCTAAAAAAAATAAAAAATCTCCCATCCTCTATGAAGATGGAAGATTTTGCGCTAAGCCGACTTACCTCCCAAATAGCTTACAACTTCTTGTGCTGATTTTGCCATGCTGATTTTTTGCAGCATTTCATCATCAGCTATCTTTGCCGCAACCTTAGAAAGCAGTACCAGGTGATCTCGGGCAGAATTTGTATCATTACTTACGCAAAACAAAAATATGGTATTCACTTTTTCTCCATCCAGTGTCTCCCATTCTATTTCATCTTTAAGAGTGGCAATCGCAATCCCAATCCTAGTAACGCTGCCGCTTTTACCGTGAGGAATTGCCACACCATTTCCGATGCCGGTAACGCCCTCCTGTTCTCTCAGATATATATCCTTCACAAAATCCTCAATGTCATTGATATATCCGTTTTCATAAAGGATTGCGCTCATCTTTCTTATTGCATCATCTTTAGAACCGGCATCCAGGCCGATTTTTATTATTCTCTCGTCCAATATCTCTTCCAGTTCCATTAGGTTCACCTCTCCCTTTAAGGGCAATCCGTTATCTATATAAATGCGCCTTGCCTAATGAGCCGAAAAGCTCCATTTTATTATGCACAACTTTTTTTGTTGCTTCTATTGCTGGATTAAATACCTTGGGCGGCAAAAAACATCCCGTATCATTTAAAATACTGGTAACGGCTTTAAAAAACTCCTGTTTGATGTCGCTTGAAATGTTTACCTTCTGAATACCTATTTCACAGGCCTCACGTATTTCATTATCAGGATTATCGCTTCCTCCGTGGAGTACCAAAGGTATGTCTGTTACTTTATTGATTTCTTTTAATATACCAATTTGCAGCTCCGGCTTAAAATTCTTAGGGTATATGCCATGTGCAGTACCTATGGCAACAGCCAAGGCATCCACACCTGTTTTATCCACAAAATTTACAACATCATCGGGATTTGTGTAAACAACATTGTCAACTCCGCCTTCGTCGGAATTATTCATGGTCCCTATGGTACCAATCTCACCTTCTACGGAAACCCCGGCCATATGCGCCACATCTGCCACATGTTTTGTTATCCTAATATTATCTTCAAAACTCATGGTTGATCCGTCAATCATAACCGATGTAAATCCTGCCTGGATCGCCTTTACACATTCCTCTATAGTCTTGCCGTGATCAAGATGCAGTGCAAAAGGCACCCGGCTGTTTTCCATTCTTTTGATTACATATTCGAAAAAGTAGGGTGTCGCATAGTTAAATTCTCCGGGTGCGAATTGAAGGATAGCCGGTGTATCTGTCTTTTCTGCTTCCTCTACAACTGACCTGACCAATGCTACATCCGTGGTGTTAAATGCGCCCACTGCAAAAGAATTTTTTTTTGCTACACTCAGAATATCTTTTAAATTTAAAAGCATTATTTATAACCTCCCGAAATTAAGCCCTTACAATTTTTCATATATTAAATCATTATATTTACAGATTAGGCATACATCCTATTCCATAATTTCAAACGATATGTCATCTCCCGAATCATCATCATTTGTTTCATAGCCCAGATCATCGAATTTCTCATCCTCATCTGTAACATTCTTCTTAATAAGCGATAGCACAAAACCCGTGATAATACTACCGATAGCAAGACATATCAAAGCTTTTATGGGTTTGGTGAAGAACGGGAATGCTATAAAACCTCCATTGGGCAGCGGGGATGATATACCCCAGCTCATAGATAGTCCGCCTGCAACCGCCGAACCAATCACACAAGATATAACAACCCTCACCAGGTCGCGTGCCGCAATTGGGATTACACCTTCCGTAATCATAACGCAACCCATAGGGACAGCAGATTTTAATGATTCAATTTCCGCCCTAGTATACTTCTTTCTTGTCAAAATAGCAGAAATTGCAATACCAAACGGCGGGATCATTGATCCCAGAAACTGACAAACCTTTGCATCACCGACACCCTCGGCAAGCAACGCATTACAATAAGCAGTAGCAACCTTGTTTACTGGCCCGCCAAAATCAAATGTAGACATGCCTCCCACAATAGCTCCGTATAAAAACTTTGCTCCGCCGGATAAAGAAGTTAAAAAGTCCGTCATGATCTTTGTCATCCAACTTATCGGCGTACCAAGGATGGCAAACATAATAAAAGCAGATATCGACGTTGCCAAAAACGGAATAACTATAACTGGTATAATACCTGTCAAACTCTTTGGTAGCTTAACATACTTTTTAATCAAAAGGACAAGATAACCTACCAATAAACCTCCGACCAGGCCGCCAATAAAGCCTGCTTTAATCTCATTAGCTATCAAACCTATTATCAAACCGGGTGCCAATGCCGGCCTATCTGCCACCGAAAAAGCAGTATAGGCACAAAGAATCGGTACCATGAGAGACATTCCCAGCTGACCAGTGGTATACATCCAATATGCAAAACCAGTTGTACCGAGACTATCAACATTTGCACCAGCCAATGCCCTGCCGATGGCCATGGTGAGCCCGGAAGCTACGACCAACGGAATCATATAACTGATACCGGTCATAACATGTTTTTTAATATCTCCGAGTTTCATCAGTTATTCTCCTTTTCTAAGAGTTTTTCTACCTTTTGAATAAATCCTATCGGGTTTTTGATTAAAGATGAAGTACCTATCTTAATAACTTTCTTTCCCTTAAATCGATCCATACCGTTAATAGCTATATCTACAGCTAATATAACAACGTCAGCTTCTTTAATGTCTTCCTTTGATAACTCGTTTTCCACTCCTATTGTGCCTTGCGTTTCACAGTGAATAATATGTCCTCTGGACTCGGCACTTTTCATTAGTTTTTCCCTGGCAATATAGGTATGAGCTATACCCGCTGTACATGCCGCTACTGCTGCTATTTTCATCTCTTTGCCTCCTTTCTTTAGCATTATCTTTTTTATTTATAATTCCGAGGGAAGTCCAATAACAACCCTCGCATCGGGTGATTCTAACTTTAAATTCTTACAACCATAAGGTATTAAAGCGCCGTGACCTTGTACCAGATTGATTGAGCCATCGCTCCACCTCAGTGTAACATCATTGTCCGCTGCAACCATCAATCTATGGCCGTCAAATGATGGTAAAGTAAATTCACCTTTAATATCTACAACCTGCATACCAAAAGCATTCGTATCACTGCTGCCGATCATTTGAGTCAGCTGGCTGCCACTCTGCGTCATAATCTGCTTCGGCTTCATTATAACTTTCTCTCTTATACCTTCTGTAGAATATGTTGTAAAATCGAATAAATCTATACCATCATCAAATGATAACCCTGAAAACATTTCATCATCTGTCAAAACAATGCCGTTTATATTTCTTTCCGCCCTGATCGTAATATCGCTGCACTCATGCACCTCCAGGAAAATACATCCCGGGCCGACCGCATGTGGCATACCCGCGGGAATTAGAATGACATCACCCTGCTTAACAGATATTTTGTGCAGGCAATCTACCATTTTATCAACATCCTGCTTTTTGCACAAGTCATGCCATAAATCTCTTGAAACATGCTCCTTAAATCCCGCATACACGCAGTTTTCTTCACCTTCAACTTTTCTTGTCCTCGCAATATACCAGGCCTCCGACTTACCGCAAATGCTGCCGAAATATTTTTTAGCGTCGGCCTTAGTAGGATGGCACTGGAGCACGAGCCTTACAATTGTATCTCCGGCCCGTGCCAGCACCGATAAGTTATGTGGATTGCGTTTATTATATTTTTTACCGAGAATACCCTCGGGATCATCATCAATAATATCCTTAAGCGATACTGAGCCTTGCTCAGGGATGGTCGTGCTTATGGCATATCCTTCTTTATGCCCCTTAGATATGGCACCTATGGATGTAACAAGAAGCTCCTCGCAATTATGTCCATCCTCAGTGCTCTCCATCCTTCTCCACTCATTTAACAGTTTACCGCCGATATACGGCCGTGTAATCCTGTCATCACCAAAAAGAATCGGCTCGCCGCTCCATTTACTCATAATCACAATCTCTCCTTTACCCGCTTAAAATATCTATAAAAATTATAATCTGGTATATCCTTATACATCTTCTATAGAATCATTTTTCATCATCAAATGTACTGCACCCAGCTTATATGTCTGAGGCAGCGCAAGGATATTCGGATTCTCTCCTACAATCCTCTTCGCATCTTCCAGAGCATCCTCAATAGTCGCCCTTGTCTTAAGCCCCATTCCCCTAGCATAACCCGGTTCCTGAGCACCGCATATATAAATTGCGGATGTGTTTGCCTCTGCGATATGTCCGCAGGAAATCATGGAAAAACCATGGAAGGGATGAAAGGCATGGGCATATCTATATTTCCTTATATATTCTTTATTTGTGGCAAAATACTCACCATACTTGTTCATATCCGGTAGCGTATACATATGATTTGTCTGGAACATGTCATACATTTCCCTCAGATACGGCCAGCGCGCTTCATTGAAATAACCATTACAGGCTGAAGCACAAATGATAACACAATTATCCGACATCACTCTTTTATGGCGTATGACCTGTGCCGAAAGCCCCTGCATCATCATAATGGGATTCGTTCCCATGCCGTCGCCATAGTGGAAAGCCTGCGGCATTCCAAATACCAGCACATTATATTTCTTTTCCGCAAAGGGTACGAAGGTACGCTTGTTAGCCATTTTCCATGAATAAGGCTGCATTACCTTCGCATAACCGCTGTTTATTTGAATTTGCCTTGATTTTGTATCCAAAACAGCATCGCAGCAGAAAAACTTTTTACCCATGCACTCTTCCATGTGCATCCCTATCTCATTAAACTTCGTTCTCATGAGTGAATGAGTGTTTACTGGCACAAAATCACTGCGGTGCATAACCTCCGGAACATGATGTGAAGCTATGGACCTCCAATGTGTAATACCGGTCGCGCAGTGTTTATACCCACCGGAATATGCTCCATAGGGGTTTCCCTGCGTATGTCCGATAAGGATCGCAACATCGCTGTCATAAACATATTTATTCATGATAACAGGATCTCCACGCTTTGTCTTTCCTAAATCCACCAGATGCTCATAATCCTCGCTATCATGGTTGATTATTTGGCCTGAATGCCAAAATTCATTAAAAATCTCAGGACCTAATAAGCTGCGGATTTCCTCCTTGGTATTCTTTCTGTGAAGGCCGTTGGAACAGATCAGCATGATATCTTTTTTCTCTACCCCCGCATCATAAAGTTCCTGTAATATAAGCTTTATAGATACCTTCCTGTGAGAAGTTGGCTGTTCTCCGCCCTTTATGTTATCAGGAAATACTATGGTCACTTTTGATCCCTTGTGTGCAAGCTTTGATAACGGTTCCATGCCCATAGGATTCCTAATGGACTCCAATGTTTTTTGTTCAAGCTGATCTTCCGGAATATACGCCGGATCAGGTATGGTCACTCCCGGTATAAAAACGTCCGTATTCTCCGGCAGATTCGCATCAACGGTACCTAAACCATATTCAAAAGTCAGTTTCATATATGAACACTTCCCTTTCTTAATAACCTATATAAGTTTTAACAATCTCCAGATATTCGTCGGGGTAAAAACCGATGTCTCCCGTAAATCTTGTAAGTGCTATGAGTCCTCCACTGATCTCTGGTATAGACGCAAGCATTTCGGCATTATCTTTTTTCAGCCCGCCGCCATATACCACATCGTTGCCAGCGGATACCTTGCGTATATAGGCCGCAGTCTTTGCTATACGTTCTTTTCCCGGCGGGGTTTTACCCGGTCCTATGGCCCATACCGGTTCATAAGCAA
>DHDL01000011.1:9171-9942 GCA_002399345.1 Thermoanaerobacterales bacterium UBA4877 | reverse complement strand
CGGATACCTTGCGTATATAGGCCGCAGTCTTTGCTATACGTTCTTTTCCCGGCGGGGTTTTACCCGGTCCTATGGCCCATACCGGTTCATACGCAATCACTACCCTGCTCCTATCTATATCCTTAAGGCCGTCTTCTATCTGAGTTCTTAATACGCTTTTCCAGTTATTCTGTTCCTTACTGCTCTCTCCTATACAATAAAGAACCTTCAAGCCTTGCGATTGTGCTGCTTTTATTTCTTTATTTAAAAGACGGTTAACCATAGTCGTATCAGTTCCTCCGGCTTCCCATATTATTTTAGATAAATCTTTTCTTTCCTCACAGTGTCCTATAATAGTACTGTCACAACCCATTGCTTTGACAGCGCTTGCTGGGCACTTCGTTGTAAAGGCTCCAAAATTTCCGCCTGCCGAAATATCCTCCCTGTATACGCCCTGGCTTCCTATAGACAGCTGCCCCGGATGCTTCAAGGATTCTACCGCCGGCATGATATGCGCCTCCGGCATATAAATTGCGAATTCGATTTCCTCAGTGGGATATTTTCTTAGTTTGTCCTGAATGCTATTTATAATATACGCTCCCCACAAATTCATTGGGGCAATAGTATTAACTCCTCCATATTCCTTTGGTACATCAAACCGCTTTAAGTTTAAAAATATATGCTTCATTATAGTCTCCCTCTTATGAGTTAACTAAATGTTAACATCAAATAGGTATTCCTACAATCGTTTTCTACGCAAACGTTATCGTATGTTGCCTATAAATGTTAATA
>DHDL01000011.1:2968-8937 GCA_002399345.1 Thermoanaerobacterales bacterium UBA4877 | reverse complement strand
AGTATAGTAAAATATAATTGTACTTATTTATAAATCAACGCAATTTTTTCCTCAAATTATTTATGAAACACATGAGGATATCTTTCCAAATTAAACCTGTGAGGAGTGACATGATGATAACCTTAAAAGATATAGCAGAAAAAGCTGGCGTTTCAGTTTCCACAGTTTCCAGGGTTTTAAATATGAAATATCCCAATGCTGCCAGCAAAGAGACCCAGGAGCGAATATGGAAAATCGTCCATGAAACAGGATATATACCGAACATTCATGCTCAATACTTAAAAATGGGTGAAGACAATTCTGAACCGCATGAGACACCCAGGTCTATCTTTTGCGTATATGCGCGATCTTCCCGATCGGCGGAAAACCCTTTTTTCTCAGAAATAGGCCGTTCTATTGAATATGAAGCATACAAACATAATTGTTTAGTAAAATATTCATATCTAGGCAATGACCAGTTTCATCCGCATATTACTAAACAGTTAATTGATATTAAGACAGACGGGGTTATCATGATTGGACGTTATGATGAAAAACTGCTGTATTCATTTCTTAGAAATTATAAGAATGTTGTTTACACCGGATTAAATAAAATTGATACGAAATATGACCAGGTTATATGCGATGGTTATGAGGCCGCAGGTAGAGCCGTTAAATACCTGTATGATTTAGGTCATAGGAAAATAGCATATATAGGCGAAACTAAAAGTGAAACCCGCTTTCTAGGATACAAGGATACATTAAATAGTCTAAACCTACACTTTGACAAAAAAAATATAGTTAATGCAAAGCAAACACCTGACGGTGGATATGTGGGCTCCGAAAAATTAATTAACATGAGTAATAATTTCTCTGCCGTATTCTGTGCCAATGACGTCACGGCTATAGGAGCACTACGCGCATTTAAAAAATTTGATATAAAGATTCCCGAAGATGTATCCATAATAAGTGTGGACGATATTGAAATGGCTCAATATTCCTCCCCTATGCTTACAACAGTTCATATACCTACCGATGAGCTTGGGAAGATAGCTATGAAAATATTGCTAGACAGAATTACCAGCGGAACTTATTTACCTTTAAAGATAACGCTGCCATTTCGCATTGTTAAACGCGAGAGCTGTGCACAACCCTCTAAAAAGTGGATACAATGAGAATTCGAGCCGCTTGTATTGTACAGGCGGCTTTAAAGATTAATTCTACATAGGGGTTGCCGTAGCCAGCCGTATAACGGAGCTTATATATTAACATATACTTAAATATTAAAAAATCTTAAACATTTCTTAACCTCATTTTAACTTTCTTAATAGAAAATTATTCTATAATATATATAGAAACAAAGTGATCCGAATCACAAAAATATTATTTGTACTTAAATTAAATAAATAGGGAGTTGGTAATATGTATAAAAAACTAACGGCAGGACTGCTTCTTCTCAGTATGATAGCTTTGCCCGGCCTAAGCTACAATGCGGCGCAGGCAAAAACACCGCAGAAAACAACAATAAAACCTAAAGTAATAAAGACTGTAAATACAGATGTCACCGGAGACAAGATAGCGGACAATATTAAGCTTATAGGCTTAAAAAAGTACAGTGATAGCCCTTACTATGATAGTATAGCCTTAAAGATAACGACGGGCTCAGACAAAAAGGTTTTAATTTCTTACCTTGATAATATGAGCGGTATTGAACCAAAAATGTTTATTGGTGACTTTTCTGGAGACAAGGTAAAAGACATAATGATAAATGCGGCCACGGGAGGCAGCGGCGGAATCGTCAATAACAGGATTGCAACCATTAAAGGTGGCAAGGTCAACATTATATTTGATGAGGACAATAACCAAGGCCTGGCCTTGACAGGTAAATTTACAGATGGTTTTAAAGCAGATATGAATGTGAAAAATTTGGATAAAAAATTCACCATTGACCTGGATGCATTCAAAGACAGCTACATCAAAGACGGAATTTATGACGCTGACGGAAAGCTTAAGGAAGAAGTAGAACCCTGGGCTGACGGTTTCTCACTATTGGAACCTATAGAATATAATATGGATGGCACGCTCTATTTAAGAGGAATACAGGGTGTATCGGGTGCATACCATGCAAACCGCATATCAAATATGGAGTCTCTGTGGAAATACACAGGTAGTAAATGGGAACCAATTAACGTAACCTATACGACATCTCTTGTATTTAAATAAATATATAAGCATTAATAAACCGTGCATTTCTGCACGGTTTATTATATATAACTACTCCGGAGTCTTGGTTATAAAAACAGCATGAGGGTCACTATCTTTACTGAAGCAACGAAAATTATAGTTTATTCATCAGATAGTTCTAGAACCATTTGGATATGCGGAATCCCATCTTCCAAAAATTCTTCTGATACTTGCTTAAATCCTGCTTTTGCATAAAATCCCTTCGCATATGTTTGAGCTTCAATCTTTATTCTATCAGCATTCATTCTCTCTTTTGCAGCCTTTATGCCCTCAGCAAGAATTTTGCTTCCTAATCCACATCCTCTTTTTAGTGTCAATACCCTTCCAATCGATACCTCTTCAAAAGACACTCCTTTGTCTATGACCCTTAAATAGGCCTTAATCCCTGTGTCATCTTTTAGAAATACATGATATGAATATCGGTCTTTATTATCTATTTCCTGATATGCACAATTTTGTTCCACTACAAATACTGCAACTCTAGCTTTCAATATTTCGTATAATTCATCAGTAGATAGTTCTTCGAATTGCTTTATAACTAAATCCATTGGTCTGCCTCCGCTTCTTCATGTTTTATACAATATCATAACGTATATTTAAAGAAATGTCAGCATAGAGGCAAGGCCATAATACAACATGAATTTCATTTAAAAAGGTTCGGCTTCCGGTAATCTGCATTGCCGCATAAACAGCACAACATATTTGACAAAAATTCCGGGTAGTTATACATACTTCCCGGGAATTTATGTTAAAATAAGCAAAAGGAAAGGTGAGGTGAAAAGTCTAATGAGAATCGCAGTCCGTTATCAATCTCAAGGAGGCAATACGAGAGTGGTAGCACAAGCTATCGCTAACGCAGCAGGTGTTACAGCTGAACCTTTAGGCATTCCGCTTAAAGAACCTGTGGATCTATTGTTTATTGGAGGAGGAATCTATGCAGGAACACTCGACCGTTCCTTAAAAGATTATTTGAGCAGTTTAGACCCGGATAACATAAAATCCATAGCGGCGTTTTCTACAAGCGGGATAAAAAGTGGAGCAGGCAGTATAGCTACCATAGCAGAAAAAGCAGGGATACATGTTTGTGAAAAGCAGTTATCATTGAAATTTGGTTTCCACCGCAGCAAAGGTAATGATGATCTAACGGATAAACAAAAACAGTTGATCGATGATTTTGTAAAGGAAACGTTGGAATAAAAGGATTCTTTTATAAGTTAAGTCAAAGCTTTTTTCATCACTTCACGGAAATGTCAGCGGACAAAACGCCCGCTGACGCCATTATATAATCACTATCTTTAAGCATACCAGTATTGAATACATTATCTTATTTCCAAACCATTGATAATCCCTTCGACCTCATCTCCATCCAGTTTTGTCTCTTGAGTCAGAAATTCCACATCCTTCTCACTCAATTTATTCACATGGCTGTTTTCTATACAGTTCTTTATATACGATCTCTTGAGCTGCATAAGATCTACGTCCTTGGGCTTTATCTGAGAAGGGCTTAGCGGTATGACTATTCTCTTCCCCGGCTTATCCTCCGATGTATCGCCACGGTATACCTTCTCTCCCATCCGCTTTGCAAATGTGAGCTGAGATGAGGGCATCTTGCCCGCACCGGTATATTCGGTCTCCTGTACAACCAATATCTCATCTCTATCCATTTCCCGGGCAATGGCGAAAGCCGCCGCCAACGATGTGTTTCCGGCTGGACCTCTCTCCATACCCTCTAGCTGCGACAGCGCCTCCGTCATATAAAACACATCGCCTTGCGTAACCAGCACATATCTGTCCAGATAGCGCAGCAGCCGGGCCGCATTCCTGGGAACATCCGACCTGTCCGGCCATGTGGCAAAGGGCACTCCAAATCCCGTGTGTCCCGTAGTAAATGCCTTCCTGTTAAAATCCCGATCACTGGCCATGTGCAAACCTGCTAGATCAACACTGGCTCCTATTATCTTAGTATCGGTGCAGCCCGCCTTCATAAGCCCTCTGGCTGTGCCTGTGACGTTTCCGCCGCCTGCATGTGTGATAACCACGGCATCGGGGTACCTTCCCGCACACTCCTTCACCTGGCCTGCTAGTTCATAGCCCAGCGTCTCTATGCCTGCTATGCCAAAGGGGGTGTAAAGAGAAGCATTGAAATACCCCGTTTCCTCCAGCATGCGCAGTGACTGGTAGAAAAGCTCCGGTCCTACGGTAAGCTGAATGACATCCGCACCAAAGGCCTCGCACTTCCTTCCCTTCTCCAGTATCTCCGGCTGGCCTCTACCCTGGCTATCGAATACCTCCTGCACGATTATACACTTAAGGCCCCTCCTTGCAGCCTGGGAAGCTACGGCAGCACCATAGTTGCCGCTGGTGGCCGCTATCATTCCTTCATAGCCCTGTTCCTTAGCCCGGTAAGCTGAAACGGATGCCCTCCTGTCCTTAAAACTGCCCGATGGATTGGCCGCCTCGTCCTTTATAAATATACGGGCGCCCTTGCCCCGGGGTGACACCGCCCTTACAAGTTTGGTTATGTTCTTAAGCTCTATTAGAGGGGTATTCCCCACGCTGGCCTGCTGCTGTATCTTTATAATATCCTCTATGCTGTAACCTACCTCTCTCATCATCTTCTCATAATCAAAGGCCAGGCCGCCCAGCTCAAACTCATCATAGTCTATGCCCACGGCCTTCTTCATTATCCCGTTTTGCCTTGCCATAACTGCATCATAGCTCATGTCCCTACTCATGGTCTTCCCCCTTCAGTATCTTTCTAAGTTCCCTGCCAATGGTAAGAAGCTCCGGCACCGGCTCACCAAAATTATGTTCGTAGACCGGGTTTACCTTTACCAGAGTCCCCTTTACCTTCCTTCCGGTAACTGTCTCTATCTCCACCTCGTCACCTATACGGGCGTCATGGAGTATAAACCCCTTTTCCCACATCTCCAGCGGCACCTTTTTGGTGTCCTCCGGCAGATGAGAGGCCCTCTCCCACGGTTTAAGCACTATATTATGTATCTGAACCCAATCGCCTTTCTTAGTATTCATATCGATAACACCTTCTTTTAGAAATTTTCTCACATCACAGCAACGGTACGGCTGGACCATAAAATAAAATTACGGCTATACATCCATATAACCGTATCGTCGCTTTATTTTTCTTATTTTATTAAACCACAGAATAATAAATAATGTATTAACTACCGCTTAAGAGCTTCTTAACATTTTCTTATCTTTTAAACCCTTGTCTAAATCATATACGTATCTATATTACACTTCTGAAACAGGTATTGTGATAAAAGAGCAGGCCACATCCATTAAATCCACGGTTTCATAAAAAAGGCAAAAGCCTCTTTTGTCATTCCGTTTATCTTCTCGATATTCTTTATATTGCGAATATGATATAACTTGCCTTTATAATCACCGGCCTGGTTGTCGCATATGTAGGCATAATCATAACTTCCCTTCTCCGCCCACTCCATGAAAATATAGCAGTGGGTGGGCTTTCCGTATTTATCACCCGACGCATCTGTGGTAAATACAATATCCCCCGGCTGTAAGTCCTGATAAGATTCGTCCTTTTGCCATTTCCTATCCTCCAGTACCGATATAAGCTGGGTGGTGTTGCATGTTCCCTCCGGAATCGGAATACCATTTCTCCTCATGGCCTCCGATGCAAAAAGCACACACGTATTAAGCGTTTTACCGTCATTTAATGCTACAGCGGAATTAAAGACCTCCAATCGATTTGCCTTTACCAA
>DHDL01000011.1:2534-2742 GCA_002399345.1 Thermoanaerobacterales bacterium UBA4877 | reverse complement strand
AGAATTGCTTTCCTCCGCGATGTTACGTACACTTTCACGAATTATTCCCCCTGTGATGGACAAAAATACGGCTATATACACTATAACCGTATCAATGTTTATTCTCTTATATTAATTAAACCACAAAATAAGAAAAAATGTTTTAACTATAGGTTACAAACTTCTTAATACTTTCTTATCTTTTAAATTATATATATGCTACATACAG
>DHDL01000011.1:0-2198 GCA_002399345.1 Thermoanaerobacterales bacterium UBA4877 | reverse complement strand
GGGCAGTCCATTTCCATCAGGTGGCGTTCACCCTGAAGCAGGACGGTTTTGGCTCTGGGGACTATCTGCATTGCCTTAAGGTTGCTGTCATAATAGTCTTGGAACAGAATGTCTTCCGTACCGAAGACAAACAGGATCGGAGTTTTGATATTTTTCATATCCCGTTCGCAGTCCTCCAGAGAATCCCAGATAAGCTCCGGTGCGTCACCGTATTTACCGGATTCAAGCTCCGGCGCGCCGACTTCCGGGCCACCCGCGGCAGAGACCCCCAGCGACTTGACCTCGGCGATTTTCAGCGGAATGTTTTCCTGCTTTCTCATAACCCGTTTCAGCATCCCCATGGTTCCCTCCTTCTTGGGGATTTCGATCCACTGCTCGCTGTTCCTCGGGCAGAGATGGGGAGCCATGTAGAAGCTGCAAAAAGTCTCAAGCATTTCAGGATGCTCTTTGATCATGTACCAACCGGGGATAGCGCCATGACACTTGCCGACATAGTGGAATTTCTCAATACCCATTGCCTTGGCGAAGTCGTACATTTCCTTTCCCCACTGGCGGCCCCAATTCACGCTGCCGTCGGCATTGAGTTCCGTTCCCTTGCCGCCCGTACGCATCACTACACCGTAAACATGGTACCGTTTTGCAAGTTCTTCCAGGACGGGGGTAAAGGTATGGAAATATAACGCTCCGGATAATATCACCTCGCTGTTTTCTTCTCCAAACTCACAGTAGGTCACCTCGAGGCCGCTGTCCAGGACGACGGATTTCCCGTTTTTCGATACTTTGTTTGCTTCCATAATCACATCTTCCTTTCGTATAATATATTCTAATAAAATTGATCATATAATAACTTAAACATGCGCGCGTTCATCCGGTTTACCGAGATAGGCATATTCATAAATCATATCGCCGGCACTCGTATTTTTACTCTGGTTTGACGGATCTGTGAAAATGACGGTTCCTTTTGCATAGTAACGCATATAAGCCGGGGCGGCATTCATCGCGTCGAGCTGCTTCTTCATGGCTTCCGGAGCGTTCGTGTACATGTCTCTGGTTTCAATCTCATCAGCCCAGGTAACGCTGAAGTCTACCTCTTTTCCGTTCTTGTTTTTGAACAGGTAACGACTTGTTTTTGGAAATTCGCGGCCTATTTTGACCTGCTTTTCCAATTTGGTTTCCCGCGTAAAGTGCCCGTCCGTCTTGAAAATGACCTTTCCGGTTTCATTGTCTAGCAGGCCGAACATTATTAGCGGCTTGAAGCCATATTTTTCATTGGCGACAAAGTCATAGATATATACGGTATACTGATCCGTATACATACGACCCCAGAGCCAGTGATGATAAAGCGCCATTGGATTTGCGTTCATCCACTGATGATCATGATATCCCAATCCTTGAACTTTATGTTCTGCTCTGTCATAATACAACGTCCCCGTAACACGGTTTTTGGGAACACTTAAATCGGTATGGTGAAATTCGTCATGTTCGCCAAAGGCAACGATTCCCGTTTCCTGACGGAAGGGTTCTACCAAAGCTTCATAATGCAGATCAGCGCCGACTCCATTGATCGGTTCCACATGAATGTCATATTGTTTGAGATTTCCCTTTGCCGTGTCCAGTCCGTACTTTAAATCACACCCATGTCCTTCACCGGTATGGGATTCCTCAGCAGTGAAATAATGAAAATCACCGATTTCCCGTCCGTCTGGTGAGGTAATCATGATATTGACATTGGGTGAATCAATATCGGTATTCATTTTGGACGGGTCCTTTGGCCGGAAACCAACAATGACCTTGCTGCCGTCTTGCATCGTTGCATCAAAATACCAGACCTCATTGTTTCCCGGCGCGCTGGTATCGCGCCTTCCTTCTTCCCAAAGTTCTACTTTATTTGGATTGATCCCTAATTTTTTATAATCTTCCGATTGATCCATTAGCCGTGCATGAAACATATTGTCAGTCTCCTTCCTATTTCATTAAGTAGCTTATCCTTATGAACCTATTTTATCAATTTTTTACTAATGTTCCATGGACAATATTCTACTTTCAGTAGAATAAGCAACAATCATGTGAATTATTGTTGCTTATTCCGCGAAAAAATATTAAACTGTACTCGTAAATGATAAAAGCGCGATGGAGGAGATAGCGATGGAAAACAAACAGGACCTGCGGGTAATAAAAACCAAAAACAACATTAAAAG
>DHDL01000021.1:8238-21151 GCA_002399345.1 Thermoanaerobacterales bacterium UBA4877 | reverse complement strand
CGACGAACGACACGGCAAAAGCGACAATGCCGGATGCAACATATCCCATTACCGGCATGCCCGTAATAATTCCTACTATCAATGTAATTATACCAGTATAAACACCTGTACGCAGCGGTATACTTTTTAAAATCCCGCCCAGTGTAAGCGCCTTATTTAATCCATAAACTTTATTAGCATTTATAACCCTGCCAAACTTAATGGCAACGGTCATGCTCTTGCTGCCATCCGCTTCATTGCCCCTGGCTATCTCTTTTATATCCAGCTTCTCATTAAAAAACTCCCCTGCCCCTTCCAACAGGCCGAGAAAATAATCATACATACCTCTTTTGGACACATATTTCATCTCAATGCAGTAAGGATCCAGCTCCCTGGCGTAAAGGCGGGGCGGCCTGGCTCCTTTTATAAACCTGGTCATCTGACTATGTACATCATCCATCATCATAAGAAAACCCTTAAGGCTCTTTCTCTCAAAGTAAGATGGAAACCATTTGCTAAATGTCTTAATATTATGCCTGCCGATTTCCCTCCATAAAGCCTCGGGCGTCTTCCCCGACTTTTTCGCCACACCGGCAATCAGCTCCTTAGTGGCATTATCATCGATGTCATCCAAAGGGCCAATTATCTTATCCGGATCCATGCCCTGCCGCTTCATAACATCTATGACTGTATCATCACCATAGATTCCCTTCATTGTGGATATCCATGTTGATACAACAGTTCCCTTCATGAATTACATCCCCCTTCTCCTTGTATTTTATATCAATATTAGCAAACCTTCCATAAGCAATTCTTACTATTTGTATATCTTTTTTTGCAAGAGTTTTTGGCATAAAATAAAAGAGCCTATTTATAGGCTCCATTAAGAAGTTCTATGTGATGTTCTTCATCTTTTATTATTCTCTTTAATATATCCCGTACGTACTTATCGTCTATCATTTTTATATGTTTTTTATACTGGTCAATAGCTGCCTGTTCACCCTGGATATCGCTCTCTATCTTATCCTTGGTTTCATAGCCGTAATATACGTATGAAGCATTCCAATAAGTACCGCAGCTGCCGCAGAAGTTTGCATACACCGGGGTTACCCCGAATTTCTTTACCAGTTCATTGAGTATTTCGAAGTGGTGCATCTCAGATATCGCTATGCAGTTTAACAGACTGGCTAGCTTGTTATCCGCTATGGTATATGAGTGGTTTAAGTACTGCATGACGGCCGTAGTCTCGCTGACAGCGGAGGCCAGGTCATCCAGCAGGATTATTCCGTAACTGTAATTTGGTTTTTCCACCTTAATTTCCGGGTATTTGATCTTAGCTGAGCATTTCATCACGTTGTCCGATTGATCCATAGTAAAACCCCCCCTTCATAATTAATTTATTCCGAAAGGGGGGAAAAGATACTAATAAAGTCCTTTTAATTTTTTTATATCCTTTATATACAGCTTATCCTTTTCAATATTAATGCAACCTTGTTTCTGCAAAGCACTGAGAACCCTGGTTGCTGTCTCCCTGGTAGTACCGGCCAGGCCGGCCACTTCCTGCCGTGAAAGCGCAAAATCCGTCATTATGCCTTTCGGTGTGTACGCACCCTTATCCGCCAGGCCGACGATGACGCTCGCAACCCTGCCCATGGCATCCTTAAGCCCCAGGTTCTCTATCTGCCCGCTGACAAACTGCAGCCTCCTGCCCATGAAGTTTATTATGGACACGGCCAGGCCGGAGTTCTCCATGATGAGCTCCTCCAGCTTGTCGCATTTAAGCACGCCGATAACTGAATCCTCCAAAGCCTCGGCATTGGCCGGATAATCAAGCCCGGTAAACAGCACAGACTCAGCAAATACATCCCCGTCCTGCATTATATGGATGATCTGCTCCTTGCCACCCGAGTTTATCTTGTATATCTTCACTTTACCTTTTTCCACAAAATACACAGCCTCGCCGGGATCACCTTCAAAGAAAATCATCTCATTCTTCTTATACGGACGCTCACATACTATACCGGCTATCTTCCCCAGCGTATCATCATCCAGCGTAGAAAAGAGATAAACCTTCTTTACTATAGATGTATCCATTGACGGTCACTCCCGCCTTATCTTATCCAGTCCGACAAACTTGGTATACTGGGGCAGCCAGTAGAGCTCGACAGTACCCGTCGGGCCGTTCCTCTGCTTGGCCAGTATCACCTCCGTTATATTCTTCCTGTCGGTCTCCTGGTCATAATAATCCTCCCGATAAAGAAACATAACCACGTCCGCATCCTGCTCGATAGCACCGGAGTTGTGGCTTACAATACCGCCGGCCAGCCAGGATGAGGTCTCCGGTACGGTCATGTCATACACTTCCTCTTCACCCGCCGGCTTTATATCCGTAATGCCTTCCAATATAAACCCACCGGATAAATTCGGTGTACAAACCAAACTATCACCAACATTAAGCTGCGACACCCTCTTCCAGCCGCCGCCGCTTAAAAGACGGTGCTCGGCTGTTGCCCTTATATGCCTTCCGTTCGAAAGAATAACATCATAAACCTCGCGCCTGCCGACGCACCAGACCTTATCACTCTTCGCCTTTACGATATTTTTGTCCTTATCAACGGAAAACACCTCGGGGCTGCTGCCTTCTAAATCCTTAATAGAAACGTATTTCCCGTTGGCCAGGCATACGGGCGTATCCCCGGTGACACATTCCCTCAGGTCACTCAGCATGGGCCGGTGATCCGTCCGGGCCTCGGGCGCCCTGGATAACTGGGACAATGTCACGATAGGCACATTAAGCTCCCTGGCCAGGCCTTTAAGCTCCCTGCTCAAAGACGAAACCTCCTGCTGCCTGCTCTCCGCATTCCTGTCCGACTCCATGAGCTGCAGATAATCGATGATGACTATATCCAGACCCTTCTCCATCTTCAGCCGGCGCAGCTTGCCCCTTATCTCCGGCACGGTTATATTCGGGCTGTCGTCTATGTATATCGGCGCCTGCGAAAGCACGCTCACCGCCCGCGTCAGCCGCGGCCAGTCCTCGTCCTCCAGTAGGCCCATCCGCAGCTTCTGGCTGTCTATATTGGCCTGCGAGCATATCAGCCTGTTTGTAAGCTGCTCTTTGGACATCTCCAGGCTGAATATAGCAACACTCTTATTCTCCTTTATCGCCGCATTATGGGCAATATTAAGTGCAAAGGCCGTCTTGCCCATGGATGGCCGGGCCGCAACCAATACCAGGTCGGACGGCTGAAATCCCGAAGTTTTGGAGTCTAAATCGGAGTAGCCCGATGCCACTCCGCTTATGCTTCCCTTATTCTTTTGCAGCTTATCTATCAAATCCAGGGACTCCGGCAGTATATCCCGCAAAGAATTAAGGCCGGAGCTAACCCTGCTCTCCGATATCATAAAGACAGACCTTTCAGCTTCCTCCAGTACCTCGTCCACACTGCCGCCGCCATAACCCAGCTCGGCCACCTTCCCCGAAGACGCGATAAGCCTCCGCAGCGTCGCCTTGTCCTTTATCATTTTGGCATAATAAGGCACCGTAGACGTACTAATAACATGCATGGGCAGGTCGGACACATAATCCATGCCCCCCACAACCTCAAGCAGGTCCTTGCCCCTGAGGGCATCGGTCACGGTAACCAAATCCACAGGCTGGTTACTCTCAAAAAGATCCGTCATCATCTCAAAAATTATCTTATGTGAATCCATATAAAAATCATTCTTGCCAATTACCTCAGAAGCCTCTACCACAGCATCCCGGGACAGCATCATGGCTCCTAAAACATTCACCTCCGCCTCGACGCTGTGAGGAGGTATTCTACCTATAGCCTCCATAGAAAACCCTCCTTAAACCTCGACACGCACCTTTATCTCAGCATCAATCCCCTGATAAAGCTTAACATTCATTGTAAAGTCACCGGTGGTCTTTATTGCATCCTTCAGGTCAATCTTTCTCTTGTCCAGATCGATACCGTGCTGCTCCTTAATAGCATCAGCAATATCCTTGGATGTAACTGATCCGAAAAGCTTGCCGTTCTCGCCCAGCTTTACCTTGAGCGTAACCTCCGTATTCTCCAGCTTCTTGGCCAGTGCCCTGGCTTCATCCGTCTCCTCCTGGATTTTAGCATCCACTTCGGCCCTCTCCTTTTTGAGCTTATCCATATTGGCCTTATTAGCCTCAACGGCCAGGCCTCTCGGGAAGAGATAATTGCGCGCATATCCCCTGGATGCATTTACCACTCTACCTTTTTTCCCAAAATTTGCAACGTCCTTCGTAAGTATTACCTTCATTTATCATCCACCTCCAACTTTTCCTGTATCACAGTCTTAAGCTCAGACTTCACCTCGTCAATGCTCTTGCCCTGCACCTGGGCCCCGGCCTCGGTATAATGACCGCCGCCGCCCAGTTCTTCCAGTATCACCTGCACATTTATATCGCCCAGCGACCTTCCGCTGATTAAAACCCTCTCTCCCGTATCACAGAGAGCAAAAGAAGCATCTACGCCCTTGATATTCAAAAGCTCATCCGCAACCTGTGCCGCAAAGATCTGCCTGTCCGTCACATCGGCGGGACACACAGCCACAGCCACATCATTAGGCCATATCTCGGCCTCCCTTATCACATCGGCCTTGCGTGCAAAACTGGAAATCTCATCCTGGAAAAAGTGCCTTACAGCCATGGTATCCGCGCCCTTCAGCCTTAAATATGAAGCAGCATCAAATGTTCTAACCCCCGTCTTATAAGTAAAATTCTTAGTATCAAGATTTATACCCGCCAGCAAAGCCAAGGCTTCCACCGGCTTTAATTTGATCCTGTCCTTTATATACTGAAGTATTTCCGTCACCATCTCCGATGCGGATGACGCATAGGTCTCAATGTATGATAGTGCGGTGTTGTCGACGGCATCCCGTGTCTTTCTGTGGTGATCTATTACAACCACCCTCTGCACCCTTTCCAAAATATCCGGTCTCATAAGATAACCTGCCCGGCCGGCATCTACCAATATGATAAGCGATTTCTCATCAATAAGCGTAAGCGCCTCATCACCGCTTATAAACACCCCGTCGTACTCCTCGTCCTGATGGATTCTGTCCATCAATTCATCCAAGGAGTGATTGCTGTTTTCCCATATAATCTTGACATTTTTGCCTAATTCCTTGGCTGCCCTGTACATCCCCATAGAAGCACCCAGACAATCAAAATCAGGGTAAGTGTGGCCCATAATGAGCACACCCGACGAGCTTTTGATAAGCTCCCTTAGTGCATGAGATATAACCCTTACCTTGACCCTTGTCCTCTTTTCGACAGCCTGCGTCTTTCCTCCGTAGAAAAATATCTTTTCTCCCTTTTTCACAACGGCCTGGTCTCCGCCGCGGCTTAAAGCCAGATCCATCGCGCTGGATGCAAAATCCAGAAGCACCTGGGGATTTTCCCCCTCTGCTCCCACACCCATGCTCAGTGTAGCGGGTAACTTGTTATCCGCATTTATCTCACGTATATCGTCGAGTATAGAGAATTTCTTATCCTCCATCGGCTGCAAAAAACCATTTTCAAAAAAGAGAATATATTTGTCGTCGTTGTATTTCCTCAGGCATCCCTTGATATCGGCCGCATACTTTCCCAGCCTCTTGTCAATCTCCGCCGATAAAACAGGCTTCCTTATCTCCTCCGTGGAGTTCATAACCTCCTCGAAGTTATCCACCTGTATCAGGCAAATCACCGGCTTGGTAAATTCGTATTTACTTTTGTACATAAAGATATCCGAGACATCATCAAAATACAGCACCCTCTGCGGGCCTTTTCTACTTTTTTTGACTGATTCCCATACCTTATAGTATTTTCCGTCAAACTCCACCAGGCCGCCACTGCTGTCCGCATACTTTTTCAGCACATCTCCGCACCGATCTTTAAATATACTTGAAGCCGCCTTATTATTCCATATCACCCTGTCACCTGCCAGCATAATGACAGGAAACGGTATAGATATAAAAGCCTTCTGCTTTGCGCTTTCCTCTGACTTTACCGGCATATTTTCTACAACTGGTATATTTAAAAGCGGCTTGTCCCTAGGTATCGCAGGCGCAAAAGCAAAAAGTAGTATAAGGTATAAGACCAGGCCGAAAAGCCCGACGGCAGCCTCATAATAAATGACGACGCCAAGGGCAGCAAAGGTAAAGAGCGACTGCCACCTTAATAACGCCTTTAAAAACCCCGCAAATCTGTCACCCATGGTATCATCCCTTCCTTTTTAAATGGCGGAAATCAAATGAACTATCCAACACGCCTGCTCCCATCAGGATAAAAGCAAAAATAGGAATATATAAGCTGATTAATACTATCAAAACCTGCAGCCATGGTCTCATTCCGCGCCTTTTCATAAAAAAGGCCAGCATGGAATATCCCTCCACAATGAAAACGGCAGACAATGCCAAAAGTATATTAAACGTCACCATATATACGGTATTGTTTGCATGCAAAACGGCCTCTATTATATAAGCCACAATAAACACATACACCAGCTTGCGTGAAACCGTCCACTGAGAAAAGGGCTTGAGCCGCGGTATATCCGCATGCTTTAAAAACAACCCGGTAAGCATAAAGCCTGCCAGAGCAGTAGCCACCGAATACAAAAGAATATCAAACGGTATGGACATACCTATGAATTTCACGGTCTGATCCAAAACAGACTTCAGCACCTTGAGATCCTGCCCGCCTATTCCTACGGACTTATAAGTATCCATGGTGGTTTGTACAATCTTAGGCAAATAATCCGCAAACTCCTGCAATATATTCATATGAAAAAACTTCGAGTAGACTCCAAAGACACCTACTAAGGAAATGAATGTAACTAAAAAACCATATTTAACAATATCTGTTGCGGGCTGCCTAGCCTTAAGCATATAACCCATTGACACTCCGCACAAACCGGACGTAAGCACCGGTATTATAGAAACCATATCTTTTATAATGATAAGGAATGCAGTCATGACGCCGAGAAATACCACGCTCTCCACTATCGAATATCTATATCCCATTATAGTGCATGGAATGGAAAACAGCACAAGCAGCACTGCCAAAGCAGGTACATAATAACTTAAATACACTGCCAGCATACCCGCCAGGAGATATATAAGTCCTTCAACATACTTGTTCTTAAACCTTAAAATGTCTATTCCTCCTCTCGGCCCGATATGTAATCTTTAAGTGTACTTAAGTCTTTATACCATGTTTCCGCCTCATGGCCTTCGATTATCTGCAGATGTATCTTGTTCATCATATGTTTATCAAGTTCGCCGTAATCCATCCCCAATCTTCTGCTTAAAAGATATACGGTCATAGCCATATCGGTAAGCGCATCGGTTATGTCATCGGCATTCTTCCCTTTAAACATTGCACCGTACAGAAATGATAGGGAGGATAAGAGCTCCGTCTTGTAGAACTCTATCATCTTAATATTTTTGGCTATATCATCAGACAATCGTAATACCTCCCTTATTAAAAAAGAGGGCAAAGCCCTCCATTTTTAGTCTGTGGTATAAGGCAGCAAAGCCACCTGTCTTGCCCTCTTTATTGCAACGGTGAGCTGTCTTTGATGTTTGGCACAGTTGCCTGTGATCCTTCTGGGAAGTATCTTGCCTCTCTCGGTAATATACTTTCTCAGCTTATTTATGTCCTTGTAATCTATCTCTTTAACCTTGTCCTGGCAAAAGACACAAACCTTTTTCCGTGATCTGCGGTTTCTCCGCCTGTTGTTTTGATTACCATTGTTCGCCATTTATATCCCTCCTTTGTCAGAATGGAAGGTCATCATCGTCATCAATGGGAGTAAACCCCTCGTAATGCGCTTCATCATCATTATTATTTTGTTTTTTGGCATTATTGCCACCCGCATATGGCGTCCCTGCGGAAGTCGACGATGAAGGCTTGCTCAGGAATTTAACCTCATCAGCCACAATCTCTGTGGTCCATCTTCTCTTGCCGTCATTTCCTTCCCAGCTTCTGGTTTGTATGCGTCCAGACACAGCGACCTGCTGGCCCTTGATGATGTTACTGGCACATATCTCTGCCAGCTTCCTCCATACCACTATAGGTATAAAGTCAGCCTCCCTTTCTCCTTGCTGGTTCGTAAAATTCCTGTCAACAGCCAATGTAAAAGTGGCGACGGGTACACCGTTGCCTGCTGTAAATCTGAGTTCCGGATCCTTTGTTAACCTTCCAATCAAAATTGCTTTATTCAAACAGTACACCACCCTACTATTTGTCTTTACTTTCCTTATTTATTTTATTTACTATTATATACCTCATTACACCGTCGGTTATTTTAAATACTCTCTCCAGCTCATCTTGTTCATTATTGTCAGTGCTGAAATTCATAAGTACATAATAACCCTCGTTTTTCTTGTTTATCGGATAAGCCAGCCTTCTCCTTCCCCATTCATCAATGTTGACTGGTCTGTCCTCACTTTCCACTATGCCTTTGAACCTTTCAATCATTTTCTGCCTTTTTTCATCATCAATGTTGGTATCCAAGACATATAAAGCTTCGTAAGCTTTCATTACCTCACCTCCTCACGGACTATGGCCCCGGTACTTCCGGAGCAAGGACGCCTACGTTGTATTATAGCATTACTCATTATCGGATTCAACTGCTCTTTTTACCACTTTTTTAACACTTTTTTCAAACTTTTTCCTCGGTATCATCACCGAGTGTCCGCACCCTCTGCATACAATGCGAAAGTCCATGCCCACCCTTATGACCTCCCACTCATCCGAGCCGCAGGGATGCGGTTTCTTCATCTTAACTATATCTCCTACATTATATACCTCAGGCATAAACTCACTCCTTAATCTATCATCTTTCTTCCCACTTTCCCGCCTCATTTTTTAAATATATCTTGGCCTCAGCACCACCTATCCATGACATATCTTTGTCATCGGTCAGTATTGACACGCTGCAGGATGTATCCACATCCCTGGGCGTAGGTATTATCTTATATTCCCTCTTGATCTTCTTAAGCCTCTTCTCTGCCAGCAGGCCCTGCTGAGTAGATTTAAAAGCAACTAAATACACTCGTCATCCCTCAAATCTTGATGGTATTGGCGGCTGAGTTCATCTTCTCGACAATATCATACATGTTGGTCACCTTGCCGATCGCCAGCTTGTCCTTCACGCCGTAAAAATCAAGGCAGGTACCGCAGGCAAATATTTCCGTACCGCTCTTCTCCAGTTTCTTCAGATCATCCAGCGACTGTGAACCGGATATCGCCAAGGATACGCCTTTATTAACAAATATCAAAGTTGCCGGCTTTATATCGGCCTGGGTCAGGGAGTAGATATAGTTTTTCATGAGAAGTGTGCCCAGCTCTTCATCACCCGTACCCAGCATATCGGATGAAATCATTATGAGCAGACCCTTTCCTTGCGGTGTATCCGATGTAAAGGCTGTCTCTGCTTGGCAGGCCTGATTTCCCTTCTTCTTTTCTATGGTGATATAGGATACTTTACCGTCTTTTTTGATCTGGGGCTTTGATCCCACAGACTCTGCCAATCTGGATAGATTCTCTACGGCTGTCTCGTTATCTACCGATATGGTTATGCTTCCTTCTTCTATGCCGTCCAAAGCCTTTTTAGCCATAACCACAGGCTTAGGGCAGGCCAGGCCTCTTGCGTCTAGTTCCTTATTCATAGTATCTTCCCCTTCCATTTATATAATTTATTTATTTTAGCCGGCAAAATACCGGCCAATGGATTGTCTGTCAAAAACCAGCTTCCCAGCTTGGACCCATTAATCGCCGTCATAAATGCCGCAGGCAGCGCATCCTTAGCAAGACTCAGTATAAGGAAAATAAAGCACACAATTATGAGTCCCTCCGCCAGACCGGCTACAAGCCCTCCCACGCTGTTTATAACATTAAGCCCAGGCAGCTTGGCCACACTATTCACTAAAGAAATTATAATCTTTATTATGATTTTAATCAACAAAAAGCAAAGCACAAACCCAGTGATGACAAGTATCGCATGCGCCGCTATGCCGGGGTTACGAGATTTTGATGCCATATTGCCCACCGACTTTACCAGCGGAGTCAATGTATAGAGCCATTTCACCGTATACGGGCATAGCCTCAAGGCCCCATACCAATTTACCAGGGCAGCCACCGGGCCGGCCACAGTCAGCACAAAACCCTTGAAAAGCCCCAGGATGGCCGGTAAAATAATCATAGCCAGTATTATCAAGTCAACTGCATTCATTTTCCTTCCCCCTGCGTAAGCGTAATCAAGTCCGCCCCCGACCTTCCTACGGCCAGCACCCTGTCCTTGTTCTTCAGCGGCACCAGATAGTCTATGTCCCTCATATCGTCATAGGAAGCTATCACCTTGCCGCCGGGGCTGAACAGCCTCACCGTCCTGTCACCTAAAACCAGCACTCCTTTGTGTGCGGGATATACACTGTGAGCGCCGGACAGGTTCATCTTAAAGAGCGAGCGCCCGCCGGCGGCCTGGCCGTACAACCTTCCCCCCGCGCATACAAATATATTCCCGTCATCATCAATGCATCCGCAGTCAGAGTCCATATCCTTCTCGAAGACCTTCTTGCCATTATCCGATAAAGAAAGCAGCTTCTTGTTAAGTATAGCCGAAATGCCTTCATCCGTCGCCTTTACCATGAGCGGAACACACCCATCCAGCTCTTGCGCCCATTTAAGGCTGCCCTCCCTGTCATAGGCAGTAATCCTTCCGCCCAGCTTCTTCGAGGTGTTGGCTGATGCCACATAAACCATATCACCCTCAAAATCATAATCCATTATATAATCATCGGATGCAACCCAATCATTCAGCTTGGCGCCTCTCTCATTCAGTTCCGCCATATGATTCACATTATCCTTAAGATAAACCATAAATACATTATCACCCTGCTTAATCTTAACGTCCTCTATATTTCCCCCTGCATTGTACGACCAAAGCTCCTTGCCGTGCCTGTCATATCCGTTGAGAACATCCCCACCCTTGCCGTCATACACCGTCAGGATATCACCCGAGGCAATCACCGGCTCATCGGCATTCACACTGATACTGTGATCACATTTCCCATCCTTATCATAATGCATAACCTTTCCGCTCCTGAATCCCCAGAAGCCATCCGTATCCGGAATAAAATTAGTATATATATCATAAGTAATCTCAGAAGAAAGGTTCATCGCCTGTATATTGGCACCCGTAAAGCCGGAGTACAAACAATAACCCCCTACTATTACTATAAGCAGCAAAAAAAACTTCTTCATAACATTTCTCCCCAATGTATATAAAATCATGTTTCTGCAAAAATTATCTAAAGGAGGATGGTATATGGACACGGTAAACTATAAGGATAAAACTGCTAAACTGCTCATAAAAAAATCTCTCTGCCGCTATATATACGGTAAGGATATACACAGCCTTGTTTTCCTGTGTATTGGCTCGGACCGCTCCACCGGTGACAGTCTGGGGCCGCTGGTCGGGCACCAGCTAAACCGTTTACCGCGTATCGGTAAGGAATGCAGCATTTATGGGACGCTGGATGAGCCTGTTCACGCTCAAAATTTAAAACAAAAAACCAAAATGATATTAAGTACCGTAAAAGACCCCTATATCGTAGCTATAGACGCATCCTTAGGCTCTTTAGATAAGATAGGAAGGATTATTGTGGAACGCGGCCCGTTAAAACCCGGAGCGGGAGTAAGTAAAAAGCTCGATCCCGTCGGTGACGTAAGGATCACAGGAGTAGTCAATATCTCCGGATTCATGGAGTTTTCCGTACTTCAAAACACACGGCTGTCCGTAGTCATGAACATGGCGGCAATCATCAGTTCTGCCATATGGCTCGCCTTCCTGTCAATGACACATGAATCCTCACAAGATACGCTTTCCGGCAGCCGGCTTAGCCCACTGCCTTAAAATCTCCGGCCTCTCTATCGTATAGAACCCATCGCTGCCTTGCAATACGCCCAGACCGGCAAACTCGTTTAAAACCTCTGAAGCGCCCGCCTGGCCGACACCCGCCATCCTGCATATATCCTCCATGCTCAGTCTAAGGCCTGGCCCGGTATAACCATTTCCCTGTCTCTTACCATACCTGTCATATATCATCAGCAGGCTTGCCGCTACCCGCCTGTAAGCATTATCAAAGCTCAGGGTTTCAAGATTCTGCACCAGACGTCCAAGCTTATTTGCCAGCGACTTAACCACTGCAATGCTAAGATCGTTATTCTCTTTTAAAAGATGCAAAAAATCGCCCTTGGGTATCATCTTTAATACCGAATACTCCAGTGTCTCACTTGTCACCCGGTTTTGCTCATCCGCGAACATCTCCACCTCGCCAAAAATGTCTCCGTCATCCAAGAGCAGGACTATCCTGTCTGTGCCCGCGTCGTCATGCATTATATACACAACCTTGCCCCGGATTATAAAATATATGTAGTCTCCCGGGTTATCCTCCATGTTAATAGTCTCGCCCTTTTTGTACACCTTGTCCCATCCCGTCGTTTTGAAAACATCTCTGAAATATTCCTTGGTATCTAAATCAAACATAGAGTTCACTCCTCTGACCATTATATCATATCTGCAGGGAGCATACCCAGAATTGAAGACAAAAATAAAAAGTCCCTGAAAATTAAATCTCAGGGACTTTAGTCTTACACATACCCAATGGCAATACTTATCGCAATTAAGATACCCTCCGTCAGGAGCAAAAGTAAAAAGAGAGGGATAAACCATTTAATCCATTTTTGCATGGGTATTCCCGCAACCGCGCAAATAATCGGCGTGGAAGCAGTCGGCCATAAAACATTAGAGAGTCCGTCACCATACTGAAAGGCAAGCACGGCCACCTGTCTGGAAATATGCAGTATATCGGCCAGCGGAGCCATGATCGGCATACTGACGACAGCCAT
>DHDL01000021.1:0-8018 GCA_002399345.1 Thermoanaerobacterales bacterium UBA4877 | reverse complement strand
CATAAATAATAGTATCCATTATATTGCCCTCATTGAGTACGATCAGGATAGAGCGCGCCACGCCTACCACAAGCGCAGCCATTGCAATCTCAGAGATGGACTTCTCTATTTTTTTGCAGATCGTATTCGCACTCCATCCCATGATGATACTGCTTACGATACCCATAATAAAGAATACCGTACAGATCTCTTGAAAATACCAGCCCTTTGCTGAGCATCCCCATATAATCACCACGATACCGCTCGCCAGGGTTAAAAGAACCAACTTCTCACGTAAACCAAAAGATTGATTCATTACGGCATCTTTGTCAACCCCCAGATGGTCAAATGACACACCATATACGGCACTCTTGCTTGGATCCGCCTCCACTTGCAGCGCATATCTGATTATGTAGACAGATGCAACTGCTATCATAACCACATGGGAAAATATCCTGAATCCAGAACCGGAGAGCTGGGCCACTCCCGCAATGCTCTGCGCCATCCCCACATTAAACGGATTCATAACAGCGCACGAAAAACCAATGGATGTCGCCAGTGCGACTATGGCGGTGCCTACTATCGCATCATAGCCCATAGCGATAGTGATACCTGCAAAGATTGGAATAAAGGGATACATCTCTTCAAAAATACCAATGGTAGAAGAAGTAATTCCAATAATTAGCAAAAATACAGGTATAATAATAGTGCGGTATTTACCACGCACCCTCTTTAAAAGCTTAGATACCAGTCCATTAAGAGCACCGCTGGAAATGATCAAATTAATGGAAGAATAAGAAATGAAGACAAAAAATATAATGTCGCCTGCATCAACCAAACCCTTATAAATACTGCCGAACAGCTGAAACAATGTCACAGGCGTTGACGCCACCTTGTGATATGTTCCGGGAACAACCAACATTTTCCCGGCACTGTTTGCTGCCCTGTCAAAAGTACCGGCAGGCATAATCCATGAAGCCAAAGCACAAATTGCGGCTATAGCAAAAAGCAAAAGATAGATATGGGGCACCTCGAGTTTTCGCTTTTTCACCTCATGACCTTCTTGATTAGTACTTGGTGATGTCATAAAAAGCTCCCCTTTTCAGTCTGAATATTGATATGACTATTTAAACATCAATATGCAACCTTATTAGTTTTTTTACCAAGTATTATAGCACAAAGGTAAGATAATGCCAATCACTTCAATAAAATAAAAATGCCCCGGGAGTATTGGCGGGGCAAGGCCTGGCAGTTTGTGTCATAGAGACAAGTATATGTAAAATCGCCGGCTATTTATCAATAATGTTATGAAAATTTATACTTATAAAGAACTTATGACCCTCAGGGTAAATCGCCGTTATCAGGTACTTTAATTTTCTGGCCAATCTTAAGAGTATCATAATTACATTATGCACTTTTAAGATAAATAAAAAAAGACCTAAAATCCATTATTTACAATGGTTATTAGACCCTTTATTTTTTATAACTGTTAAATAACTTAATATTAAAAGTGTGCAGAAGAATCATCTCCATGTGTTATTGTTATCAATATTTTTATAAATTAATACCGAGTAGTTCTAATGTAATGGCGGCAATTTCTTCTTTTTTTGCTGTAGATATCTCTCCAACCTTTTCATACATATCCTTTTTTAAAACAGGCTGAGTTAATTGGATTTGAGCCATGCACTTTTCTAATACATCATCATTTTTTATATTTCCCTCATTTGGCTGCAAAAGAACATCAAATCTTTGTTGATATTTTATAGTTGTTGAAAGTGGTGCAATCCTTATTAATAACGATTCTTCATCATTATTTTCTAAACAATTTTGTACTACTATTACAGTTCTAGAAGGGTGAAAGTTCCTCATATTTATTACTCTATCACTAGGGAGCAATCTTATTAAATCATCTCTTAATTTCCATATTTCTCCAAATGTAAACTTTCTATTGTCTTTTAAAGTTTCAACTGCCTTATAAGGTCTTGACATACTCTGCTCTCTCCGTTGTATCTCGTGTGGCTTCATAAGAATCAAGAATGAATTTCTCATATTCTTTATAATTATCTTCTTTTACTTTAAAAACTTCTTTCTCTTTAAGTTTTTTCTGTGCCCGCTTTAAATTAGCGGTTGAAAACTTAAATATATTATTCTTCATTTCTTTCATCCCCTTTGCTGAGGCCATGGACTTATAATATCTTTTCATTAAATCAGTATCTATTACTTCATTACAAATTTCTTTGTCATTTAATTTTCCTCTTGCAATAATCCAAGGAATTTCGCTGTGGTTCATATTTTCTAGCTTATCAGCAGTACAAGGCCCGTATTTTCTTAATACCTTATTAATTATATTCAATCTATAACCTGGTATATAACTATTTAATCTATCAAAAATAGAATTAGCAAAGTCTATTTCCATATCTAAATTATTATACCCAAATTTAGAATATTTAATATACAATGGCTTTAAAACCGCACCATGAATCCAAGCTTCAAAGTCCTTATCAATTAACTTTTCACCATTTAAAGCCAAACTCCATGCTTGACAATAATACATTAACTTTTGAAGTTTCTTGTTCGATATTTCTAAACCATGCAAGTTGCAATAAGCTATTATATAATTTGACAAATCATTATAATCCATAAGATTTATTTTATCCCCCGTTAATCTAATCACTTTTTACTATTCCCACTAATATTGTACCATCCCTGTTTTTATATGTCATTATATTTTAAAGAAATATATAGGAAAAAACACTTTACCAATCTTTGTAGTACAGCGCAAAATGGCCGTACCCTTGTACTAATGTTACTCACACATTTGGATTGCTGGATAATTCTGCAAAATCTTATTATAATTACATTATGCACTTTTTAAGCTAAATAAAAGAGGCCTGAAAACCACTATTTACAATGGTTATCAGACCTTAAGAGCCGTCCACTTGTGCTACATTACTTCAAATAAGCTAAAGCATATCTAACAAAATACTCTACACCCAGTTTCAAGGCAGCTTCATCTATTTGGAATGATTTATTATGTTGGCTGAAATGGCCTGCTTTTCCTGCTCCTCCCAAGAACATGAAGCATCCCGGTATGTTTACTAAATACTTAGCGAAATCTTCTCCGCCCATCTGTAAAGGAAAATCTCCTATAAATCCATCTTTAAATACTTCTTTAGCTATATTTATACCTAATTTAGTAGACTCGGGTTCATTGATCGTAGCAGGTGTCCCATTATGATATTCCAACTTAATTTTTGTCCTTGTAATAGTAGCTATACCTTCTAAAATCCTCCGTATTTGACTTTCAAAATTATCCCTGACATTATTATTAAATGCTCTAGTAGTCCCTTCAAGATGTGCTGCTTGAGGAATTATATTTTTTGAAGATCCTGAATTGCTTGCAGTAATACTTATTACTTGAGAATCAAGAGGATTATTTTCCCTGCTGACTATGGTCTGTAAAGCGTTGACTGCCATAGAACCCGCTACAATCGGATCTATAGCTTGATCTGGTTGCGCTCCATGCCCGCTTTTACCTTCAATATATATATCAAATGTATCGGCAGATGCCATAATGGGGCCTTCCCTCAACGCCGCTTTTCCTGAATCAATATTAGCCCAAATATGTAGACCTATGATTCTATCTAAAGTTAATATAGAATCCAATTGTGACAGATACTTAGCTCCGGAATCCTGTATAAATTCTTCCGCAGGTTGAAAAACAAGTCTCACGTCTCCAACTAATTCATCCTTAATATCATTTAAAATCCTTGCTGTTCCTAGTAAAATTGCCGTATGAGCATCATGCCCACAAGCATGCATCACCCCTTCCTTCTTTGATGCATATTCTAATCCCGTTTCTTCTTTTATAGGTAGTGCATCTATATCCGCCCTGATTCCTAATGCTTTACCCGGTTTTCCTCCTTTTATAGTTGCTATTACGGCTGTCCCACATTCTTTTTTATATGGGATTTTCATTTTATCCAACTCTTCTGATATTATTTTAGAAGTTTCATATTCTTCCCATGATAATTCTGGATTTTGGTGAAAGCGTCTTCTTAAATCAATAATATAACCTTCTATTTCTGCAATTCTATCCTCTATATTCATATATAATCCCCCTAATTAAAATGGTCCATAATTAATTTGTACCGCAACCATCAACGCTATAATCAAAAATATAAATAATATCACCATTAACTTCCAAATAAACTTATACCAACGTTTCAAGGGAATCTTCGCAATAGTTAAGAACATCAATAATGTCCCACTGGTAAACCATAATGAGTTTGTCAATCCATCACCAAACTGGAATGCTAATATCATGATTTGCCTATTCATACCAACTAAATCTGCCAAGGGAATAAGTATCGGCATAAGAGCCATAGCCTTAGCTGAACCAGAAGTAACTAATCCATTAAATAATGCAATAATGAACATAACCGCTATAGGGGTCCCATATGTTCCCATTTGGCCTAAGGGTTTGGATAACATATTAATTACTGGGTCTATAGCCTTTCCTTCAGTAAGTATCCATTGAATGCCTCTTGCCAAACCAATTATTAACGCCGGTCCAAGACCAGATTTTGCGCCTGCAAGGAAAGCGTCTATAATCTGGTTTGCATCCATTCTACAAACAATACCTCCCATTATACCTGCAAATAGAAAAGCTGCTGCCAGGTCATTCATTGACCATCCTTTTCTAGAAACTCCGACAATCGCTACTACAAAAGTTCCTAAAAAAACAAGTAATGAAACCAATTGATTCTTGCTCATTTTTTTCTCTAAAACCTCAGAATAATCTATACGGAACTCCGAATCATCAATACCCTTCATATATGATAATTCCGGATTAGTCTTGACTCTCTTTGCATATCTAAGTACATAAGCAATCATAATAACGACACATACTACCAAAAGTATAAGCCTGTATCCAAATCCTGAAAACATTGGTAATTCAGCAATCTCGTCTGATATTCCCACAGTATACACGCTTGAAGGTGATACTGAAAAACTTATCATATCTATCATGGCAGAACACGCTATACCCACCATTACATCATATCCCATGGCTAAACACAGAGATATTATTATTGGAATAAATGGTACTATCTGTTCATTCCAACCTAAAAAACCACCTAGGCAACCAAACATAATCATTATAAGAACAAGTATCTTTTCACTTCCCCATTTCTGGGACTTTTTTAGCAATTGTGCAGTTAACATATTAATAGACCCGGTTTGCTGATATACTTTAATACAACCTGCAACCATAAGCACAACAAGCATCATTGATGCTGATGATGTTAACCCATTTGGAATAGCCCTTAATATATACTCCGGACCTAAATATTTCTTTACGGTACTATGAAAACTACCTGGTACGACACTGGTACGCCCATTTACAACTTCTCTATTAAATTCTCCTGATGGTAATACTAATGTAAGTAAATAGCAAAATAATATTACCATAAAGATAATTAGGAAAGCATTGATTCTTTTACCTTCCTTTTTGCTTTTAACCTTTCCATCCATTTAATATTTCCCCCTTTCTATTACCCTCCAATAATTTCTATAATAGTATCATCTACTTTATTAAATCCTTTTTTACTTAACATGCCTACATTTTTAATTGTCTCCTCTACATCTCTACCTACTATCCCGATTCCCGGTCTCACCACGCAACCGTCTAAGGCCAATAAAGCTGCAATAACAGACTCTTCTGCGGAAGTAGCCAATTTTAATGAACATGTGTCTTTAGCACCATCGCATATCATACCTGTGATATTGGCAAACATATTGTTACAAGCGCCTGCGATTTCTTCGTCCGTTCCACCTAGCATCCAAGTAACTCCTGCCGCAGCACCTATACCTGCTCCTATCGCACATCCACACATTCCTGAAAGTTTTCCTGCATATAACTTTACATAGCTATTCATTAAGTCACCAAAGAAAGCAGCCCTCGTTATTTTCTGTTCATCTACGCCAAATTCTCTCCCCACCATTGCTGTTGTAACCATTACTCCAATTCCTTGGTTTCCAGAACCTCCTGATGTAATTACCTCACAGTTTCCACCTCCCATACGCATATCTGCCGCTGCAGCAGTCATCATCCTGGCTTTTCTGGCAATATCTAACTCTAGCTTCCCCCTATTTACCAATCCTTGTATCGTTTTTCCTACACCAAGCCCATAGTTTTTTGATAATCCCTCCTTTGCAGCTAGAATATTTCGCTCTATACCTTTTTTTATAAATCCAATATCCTCCATATCTACTTTTTCAACTATCTCTCGCATTTGTGATAAATTTAATGTCTTTAATCCATCAATTGAATCTAAAGCACTAGCCACTTCATCTTTTGCAAATATTGGTTTATCATCTACATTTACAGATTTCAATGAAACATGCCCATTAGCAGTAATTGCTACTACCTTATGTCCTTCTCCTTCCGCTGTACACTTTACATAGACATCGGGAACATCTTCTACCATAAACTGCTCCACTTTATCTCTTTCTATGAAGCCAACTGCCTTATTAACATCTTCCTCATTTATATCCTCTAATACCATAAATTCCTTATCACTATCACCTCCAAAAAATCCAAGAGCTCCGGCTAAATCCAAACCCGCTTGCTTGGTACCTGGAACTATAACGGATTTACCATTTTTAAATATATTTTTACTTACTGCAATTCTCAAACTCTCTAACTCCCATTTAAAATATTTAGAAACCACAGCACTAGTAAATGCAACTGCCACCGGTTCGGTACAACCCAGAGCCGGTTGAGTGTTAGCTTTTATCATAGATACCACTTTCTCAATAAAGTTCTTTGATAAATAATCGATCATTAGTACATCTCCTTAATTTTTTGACCCTGCATATAAACGTTTTCATAAAGACGATAGATCATGCTATCTCATCCATCTTCAGTACTTTATTCACCACCTTTTTGTGTTTACAATTTGGCTTGGAACCTGTTAGCAACTCTGAAAGTCTATTCCTCGGTATGCCATACTTTTTGCAAAAATCTACTTGTGTCATATTCATGTCTATAAGCCTTTTCTTCACCTCCATTCCCCAAGGTGTCAGTTTATGTTTCATCCAGCTCACCCCCTTGTGCGTATTACTTAACAACTGTATATTTAGTTATATAGATAGTTGTGATAAAATTAAGATTGTGGTATTTGTACCTTTATATGCATTATTTATGTAACCATTAAATGTAGTTTACTCTTTATTCAGAGCACTGTCAAGGATAATATTCTGTTTTCAAAGCATATTTTATTATTAATACTCTTTTAAAAATTAGAAGGGGGGATTCTATGGATAATTTAGGTAGTAGAATACGTTTGTTAAGAAAAAGAAGTAATTTATCAATGGCTAAATTAGCTGAAGCTATTAATGTCCGATCAGGAAATATAAGTGACTGGGAAAATGGCAATTCAAACCCTTCAGCAACAAATCTATTAGCATTAAGTATTTTTTTTAATGTTACTTCAGATTGGTTACTAACAGGAAAAGAAAATAATATCATAAATCCTTTACTCTCATATGAATTTAAGAACCTTACAGAAACTGATAAAAAAGACTTAGATATTTTTTTGGAATTTCTAAAATTTAGAAGGGAAAAGAATAACACTAAAATAACTAACAAAGAACAGATAAACACTGAGGATAGAAATGATTTAATTTTAACAGCAGAAAAAGAGCCCGTTACATATATCCCAATTTTAGGAGATATAGATAAATGGATTCCAATTGAAAGTATTAAAACATATCATGGATACTTACCCAATTCATTTATCATTAGGGCTAATGGAGACAGTATGATAGATGCGAACATAAGTAATGATGATTTAGTCATCTTCAAAGTACAACCGATGGTGGAAAATGGTGATATAGCTTTAATTAATGTCAATGATAAATCAACAATCAGATATTTTTACCAAAATGGTGAGGAATGTGAACTTCGTTCAGCCAATTCCGCATATCCGCCGGTTAAATACCCTGTAGATAAAATAAACATCATTGGAAAATTT
>DHDL01000016.1:34882-73680 GCA_002399345.1 Thermoanaerobacterales bacterium UBA4877 | reverse complement strand
GCTATGGACTCGGGATTCCCCCCAAGCATTATATCGGTACCACGCCCTGCCACGTTCGTGGCTATGGTGACAGTACCCTTTCTACCGGCCTGTGCTATTATCTCGGCCTCTTTATCATGGTACTTGGCATTTAATACCTGATGAGGTATGCCCTTCTTTTTTAGCAGGCCACTCAGGATTTCCGATTTTTCTATGGATATAGTTCCTACGAGCACCGGCTGCCCCTTCTTATGGACTTTCTCTATCTCATCTACTATGGCATTGTACTTGGCATTTACTGTTTTATATATCACATCAGACCTGTCATCCCTGATCATAGGTCTATCCGTGGGTACAACAACCACGTCCAGGCCGTATATCTCGCGGAATTCGTCCTCCTCAGTCTTGGCAGTACCGGTCATGCCGGCCAGCTTGTCATACATCCTGAAATAGTTCTGGAATGTTATGGTTGCCAGGGTCTTGTTTTCGTTCTGTATCTTGACGCCCTCTTTGGCTTCAATGGCCTGGTGCAAACCGTCGCTGTACCTGCGGCCGAGCATAAGTCTGCCGGTAAACTCGTCGACTATTACAACCTCTCCGTCCTTGACAATGTAATCTATGTCTTTCTTCATGAGCGTATGTGCCCTCAAGGCCTGGATTATATGATGGTCTATCTCCATATTGTCAATATCGGCCAGGTTATCTATCTTGAAATACTGCTCCGCCTTATGCTCTCCTGAATCCGAAAGGGTAGCCGTATTGGCCTTTTCATCGATCGAATAGTCTTCTGGTTTAAGTGTCCTTATAAACCTGTCCGCTTTATAATATTTATCAGTGGATTCTGTTCCCATACCCGATATTATGAGTGGTGTACGGGCCTCATCTATAAGGATACTGTCCACCTCATCTACGATGGCATAGCTTAGCTTCCTCTGTACGGCCTGGTTTTTATATATAACCATATTGTCTCTCAGGTAATCAAAACCATATTCATTATTGGTGCCATAGGTGATGTCCGCCGCATAGGCCTCTTTTCTCTTTTCATCATCCATGTCATGCTGTATAAGGCCGACTTTTAAGCCTAGAAACTCAAAAATCTTGCCCATCCACTCACGGTCACGCTTTGCCAGATAGTCATTCACCGTAACAATATGAACGCCCTCGCCGGACAAAGCATTAAGGTAGGCAGGCAAGGTAGCGACCAATGTTTTTCCTTCGCCTGTCTTCATCTCGGCTATCTTCCCCTGATAAAGCACGATGCCGCCCATTACCTGCACCGGGAAATGTTTCATTCCCAGCGTTCTGTCGGATGCTTCTCTTACAACTGCAAATGCTTCTGGTAGTATATCGTCTAAAGACTCTCCGCCTGCTACTCTTTCTTTAAATTCAGTTGTTTTTGCCTTTAAATCCCCATCACTAAGGCTTTTTATTTTATCCTCCAGGTCCAAAACCTTGTCTACAATAGGCCGGAGTTTTTTTATTTCCCGTTCGTTATATCCATTCACTATCTTTTCTAAAAACTTAAGCACGCACTCACCTTCTTTATGAAATATAACCCCTAAAAATTAATTATATCAGAGTAGTTTTAAACCTTCAAGCAATGGAAAATAAAACAAGTATTATTGAAAAATATATGAAAATTATGTATAATATACATGTAAGCTTGGGGAGGAATTAATATGGATAAGATATCTGATCTTGTCGCCTTAAATCTCGACCCGGCGCTGATGATACAACATGATGTAATGTCCAGGGTGAAAAACGTAATAAATCTGAGATCCTTAAATGGGCTCAGAATGATGTCTGATACCACCCATATGGCAAGGGTATCATCATGCCTTTCTTTTACCAATAGTTCAGCCGCTCTTATAGGAAGCGGCGATTTTCATCATCTCAGCCTGGCCATACTGGCAAATATAAAAATACCTTTTACATTAGTAGTGTTCGATAATCATACCGATCTTATGAATATGAATAAAGGATACATATCCTGCGGTTCATGGATAAGGGAATCTTTCCGCTTAAAATGGCTGAAATCCGTTATTATCATAGGGGTTAATCCCGATGATGAAGCCCTTAAATTCATTCATCCTTTTTCTAAACCTATACATATAATATTGTCCCGGACACAAACAAGCAGCAAGAAAATGTATGAGATTATAAAGGAAATAAAAACAAAGTCGTTATATGTCAGCATAGATAAAGATGTGCTAAACAGCGCCTGTGCCTCTACAAACTGGAACCAGGGTTCAATGGACATTAATGAGCTTATTGATTACCTTAATATACTCATTGCCGCCAAAAAACTCATAGGTATGGATATCTGCGGTGAATGGAAGATATACGACAAGATGTTTATGTCGGATTATGATATAGAGGCAGTCAGAAGAAATGAGGCAGCCAACATAAAAATACTGGAGACAGTATCATAAACTAAAAGGCAGGATCTTCATCCTGCCTTAATTAAAGGGAAAGTTTATGGAAAATTTATAAAAACCAATAAAATTGGTTTTTAACACATTTAAATTTACAGTTCTAGTATAACATACGTGTCAAGATATATCATTATAGGACAATATTTTTCTTTTACTTTAACATGTCTTTGCATTTGCAAAGTATGTCGTTATATATTGTATTAAATGGAAGGGAGGTTAACTCTGCCGCTTTCTTTACATCTTCATATTCCGGCATGGCCTTTATTAATCTCCCTCCCAGATAACCGAGTTTTATACGGACAGTCCCGTAATCCGTCTCAGTGCTTATTATCTCCCTATCCAGCTTAGACCTGTCCATAATCTGCCTTCTTATACCGAAGCTTGTGGTTTCTTTGAATATAATGTCCTGCATCTTGATTAAATCAGTTGTTTTACATATTACAGACAAGACATCGGCCGGCCGTGATTTTTTCATTATAACAGGCTGCAAAAATACATCAAGAGCTCCTTCTTTAAAGAGTCTGTCCATTATATGCCCCATGGCCTGGGGATTCATATCGTCTATGTTTGTTTCCAAAAGATATACCCTGTCTTTTTCACAACCTTCAGCCTCGCCCAGGAATACCCTAAGCAAATTGGGTACGGACAGGTCCTTTTCACCACTGCCATACCCAACCTCGTTTATTGTCATCTCCGGCATGCCTCCAAAACCGTCCGATAGCGCACTGACTATGGCGGCGCCTGTGGGGGTCACAAGCTCGGTATGTATGCCGTTATCATACACCGGCACACCCTTTAGCAGCTCCGATGTGGCAGGCGCAGGTACGGGCAGCCTGCCATGAGCCGTATCTACAGATCCACCTCCGACAGGTAGCGGTGAAAATATAATTCTATCCGGTTTTATCATATTTATAAGTATCGAGGTTCCGACAATATCTATGATCGAGTCCACCGCACCGACCTCATGAAAATGAACTTCATTTATGGGCTGGCCGTGTACCTTAGCCTCGGCCTGGCCAAGTTTTTCGAAAATCTCCCGGGAGAGCTTCTTTTCATCATTATTAAGCCTGCTTTCTCGTATTATACTAAATATATCATTAAGGTTTCTATGCTGATGTTGCTCTTCATCTAAAATCACTTTAAAACCCAGCGCCTTTATGCTGCTTTTTACCACGTCTTTTATCTCGGCATGATAACCTTCAAGTGCAATTTCCTTCAGTCTGTCAAGATACTTGTGCCTTGCACCGGTCAGACTGACCAGCGAGGATATGATCATGTCCCCGCTTATCCCCGAGGCGCAGTCAAAATACAAAGTCCTCATATCTTTTCTCCTATCCTGTTTATTATACCGGCCGTATATGCGGCTCCGAAACCATTGTCTATATTTACTACTGTCACCCCGCTGGCACATGAATTAAGCATGGACAGCAGAGCAGAAAGTCCGTGGAAATTAGCCCCGTAACCCACACTGGTAGGCACCGCTATTACAGGGCAGGATACCAGTCCCGCTACGACACTGGCCAGCGCCCCTTCCATGCCTGCTACGGCTATTATAACCCTGGCGTTTGTTAGCGTATCCACATTTCTTAGCAGCCGATGCAGACCGGCCACGCCTACATCATACAGCCTGGTCGTCTTATTTCCGAAAAATTCTGATACTGAGGCCGCCTCCTCCGCAACAGGTATATCCGAGGTACCGCCCGAAACAACTAGTATATTTCCTATGGATTTTGCCGAACTTTCCTTAAAGTATATTATCCTGCCAAGTTCATTATATTTAAGATCGGGAAAGTCTTTTTTAAGATCTTCATACATTTCTATATCCACTCTTGTTCCCAAAACATCCTGCCCATGGTCACGCATATCTTTTATAATTCCTGCGGCCTGGCCTGCTGTCTTGCCCTGACAGAAGATGACCTCGGGATATCCCTTTCGTCTTTTCCTGTCATAGTCTATTTTGGCATAGCCCAGGTCATTGTACCCGTTTAATTTCGTCAAAGCATCCTCCACTGAAATCTTTCCGTCTTTAACCATTTCCAAAAGTTGTTTCGTATCCATTATAACACCTCGTTCATACTTCCCTTTCTGTATCCCTGCAAATCCAGCGACACATATGAATAACCTATGGATTTAAGCATATTTACAACATTTTGCCTTATATCATCATCAAGCATGCGGGGAATATCCTCCTGCTGAAGCTCTATCCTGGCCATATTCCCATGATTCCTGACCCGGATACCTTTAAAGCCCAGTCTCTGCAGATAATCCTCCGCCATGTCAACCTTTCTGAGCTTTTCATCGGTAATCTCTTCTCCATAAGGAAAGCGGGATGCTAGGCAGGCATAGGCCGGTTTATCCCATGTAGGCAGGCCCAGATCCTTGGATACGTCCCTGATGTCCTGCTTTGTAAATCCCAACTCTAAAAATGGGCTTACGATACCAAATTCCTTAGCTGCCTTCCGGCCTGGCCGGTAATCTTTGATGTCGTCGGCATTCGTCCCATCAATTATATACTTTATGCCCTCCCTGTCCGCCATATCCTTAAGCTTACCAAACAGGGCCTTCTTACAATAGTAGCATCTGTCCGGCGTATTATGGACAAATTCTTCGATTGCTAGCTCATCCGACTCAATAAAATCATGCCTTATCCCTATCTGTGAGGCAAACCTGGCTGCCTCCTCCCTTTCCTTCTCGGGGTATGACCGTGAGACGGCCGTTACTGCGAGTGCTTTATCTCCCAGTGCATCAAAGGCCGCCTTGGCGAGAAGCGTGGAATCCACGCCGCCGGAAAATGCAACGATTACACTGGAAAGTTGTTTAATATAATCCGTAAGTTTTGTGTACTTATCATTCATCTGTTATCTGCCCCCTTTTATTTATTTTTACCCAAATCGAATAAAACCCGGACTAAAATATAAACCGCAGCTGCCCCTATTATTCCCGAAAGAATCGAAGACACAGGGCCGGTTATATGTGGCACTGTATAATCACCGAAAAGTGCGTTAATCACATTTTTCTCAAGATGCATAAAACCATTGTCCTCCGCAACCCGTTCCAAACCATCTGGATGTGCCGACGACAGCGGTATGATAAGGATAATCACCGCCATGATTATAATAGGAAGGTATTTTTTCATCGCGCGGCCCCCTTGTCCTTCGGCCTGGCCTTTAATATTGCCGAGGTAATAAATGCGGTAAGTGCCCCTTCGCCTATGCCTATAAAACCATGCCAGAAGAGCATGCTTACAGCAGCGACCCTAAAACTTATAAGGCCGGAAAGCGCAATCTCCGCCGAGGCAAAAAGAGCAGCCAACATCACTGAAAACCAAGAGGCTGCAAACAAAGACACATTCCTGCTAATCTTAAGTTTGCCAAAAAGCTTCATAATCAGATAACCTGCCAGGTTGGCGACAACAGCCATGTTGAATATATTGGCGCCCAGGGCCGTAATTCCACCGTCACCAAACAAAAGGGCCTGCAGTGTTATAACCACACTCATTATAATGGTTGAGACCCACGGTCCAAAGAGATAGGACAGGAGTACGTTTCCCAAAAGATGGCCGGACGTTCCCCCGGCTATGGGGAAATTAATCATCTGGGCCACAAACACAAAGGAAGCCATAGAAGCCATAAAGGGAATATTTTTATCACGCATTGTCTTTTTGGCCTGGCCCATGGCATAGGGTATGACAGCCGCAGATATCGTATATGTAGCCACTGCAGTCTTTACATCAAGGAAACCATCAGGTATATGCATGTCATAATCACCTCTCACCTCAATAAAAAAGTCATGAAGAATCAGTCTTCATGACTTTTGATATAATTTTTTATTCCATATGTAAGCTCATCTAAATAATATTGCATTGTTGCATCCTTAGTCCCGATAACCTTTACATTGCACCGGGTTGACGGTATCAAAAGCTTCAAAGCCGCAGACGATGCGACAGCTTCAGCCATACGAGACGTAAGCTCACCCATTAAAGAATCAGCCATGACAATGGCAATCGGTCCTATGATAAGGTCTGCCTTATTCACATTCACACAAATGGCGTTCTCGCCTGTGGCACCTGCATCGGCGCCTGCTTTAATCATACTGAATGTAGCAGTGGAATTGGTCCCCAGAGCCATTATATTAACAGGCAGTTTCTCCTGCCTCATCTTCGCAATAATAGCTCGTCCAAGACCTCCACCTTGTCCATCAATGACGGCTATATGAATATTTTCTCTCCTCATATTAAATATGTTATCACACTATATATATGTATGTCAATTGCCAGGTTGTTATCTTCTCGTTTTTTTAAGAGCCGGTTTGAGAGCGTATACCAGAGCCATGCATATTAAAGCATCCGCAGTATGATGCGCTACCGTACCCAGCGCCACAACACCCGCCATGTGCGCACCTGCGCCCAGAGGTAAGACCACCAGGCCTTCCAGCACAGCGTGGATTGGTAGAACAATAAATAATACCTTGCTAAAACTCACACCTTTTCTTATAAGCACTGCACCCAAAACTCCCCATATGGCATGAGTAAGCGCCCGGGCACTTACTATCGGACCCATTTTCATAAGAAAACCGAGCCCCGAACCCAGACCGACCATCACGGCAGCCGTCGGACTCACCAGCATAGCCAACATCTCCGGTACGTGAGCCGTAATCGTCGCTGAAAAAGGCGGTAAGACCACGCCCAGTACACCACCGAAAACCATAGGAATAATTATGGCAAGGGCTGTTAGCACAGCACCAATTGTAAGCTCTTTTATTTTCATTCTCCATTCCTCCTATCTTTACATCTGTCTTGTCATCAGTAAAGTTATTATAACGCCTGCAATTCTATAATGCAAGCGTTAATAAAAGAAACTAATGAGTTGCCGGATGAACAGCTCGTTAAACCTGTCATCTTATCTCGCTTACAGGTTTGATAAAAATGAATAAACAGACATACGGATTTAAATCACAGCTTAAAAAATACAGAAAGCTGACAGATCTGACATAGGAAGAATTAGCGACACGAGTAAACGTACACATATTACGATTGGAAAAAGGAAAATATAACCCCTACAGAAAAAGTGCCAATAGAGGAAATATCTATATTTGAAGATTTGTAGTAATAAAAAATGTCTCAATTACTTGAGACATAAGATTTTCAATGGTGCGCCCGAGGCGATTCGAACGTCCGGCACATGGTTTAGGAAACCATTGCTCTATCCCCTGAGCTACGGGCGCATGAACTTTTAATTACAGCTTATATTATAGACCACACATAATATTTTTGTCAACTCCGGCCGGTTTATAATATACAGTTTTTGCACTTTATCTGCCAACGGTTTATACACACCTGCATCGGTACAAAAAAAGGATGCCTTCCCACGATAAATATTGCAATCGAAGTAAGCACCCTACGTATAAGCTATACTTTTTGACTGTCCGGATGACATATTCTATAAAACCATATTCCTCCTATATCGGAGAAATATCCTAAAGCTGCTCCACAAAGAAGCGATAATATTACTACTTTCCAGTCTCCCCCTGCCCCAAATGTAGAGAAACTTCCACAGAATGTTGCAGGTATAAAAGAGAGCAGCTCATATTTAGATTGAGCACACATAACAAAGGTGAATATTGCCGTCATTATAGCTGATACTGCGGGCGTACCGAAATAATTACCTGCCATAATAGTCATCATTGCCCAAAAAACACCTGTCATATTACAGATTACGGATTTTTTCAGTCCTTCCTTCCTGCCTCCTGCAGCATAATAACTTGTACATCCCACAAAACCCACCCAGGACAGCAGTCCGAGAGGAGAGCTTATAAAACCCCATATTCCGGATAACAAACCGACGCTTATAGCACTGCATATTATTTGGCTCATATATTATCCTTTCCAATCAAAGTACGACGGTCTCAGGCTTGCAGCCCTTTTTGAATTCTATATCGCCCTTTGAAATACACCTTACAGGGCATACATTTTCACACAAAAGACATCCTACACATTTTTCTTTATCAAGAACGGGTTTCCTGTTCCCATCATCCCAGTTGATCGCTTGATGCCCGCCGTCGTAACATGATACATAACATCTCCCGCAGCCCACACATTCCTCTTCGTCAAATTCAGGGTATACTATATAACTCCTATCCAAATCCTCCGCTGAAATCATATTTTTATTCGCTAAGCCGACCATATCCTGAAGTCTGTTAAATCCTTTTCCTTCCATATAATAGGCCAGGCCTTCAATCATGTCTTCTACTATCCTGTATCCATACTGCATGACGGATGTCGTCACCTGCAGATTCGTTGCACCCAGCAGTATAAATTCTGCAGCATCTTCCCATGTCTCTATCCCGCCAATACCGCTCATTGGGATATCCTTAAGTTTATCATTTGTTACCATATCATGTATAAATCTCAAAGCTATAGGTTTCACTGCTTTTCCTGAATATCCTGATACTGAAGACTTGCCATTCACTATAGGATATCCTATAAACTTATCCAGATCAATGCCCGTTATACTTTTTACGGTGTTGATTGCGGCTATACCTGTTGCCCCACCCTCGACCGATGCTATAGCAGGCACAGTCATATCGCCTATATTAGGAGTCATCTTGGCTAGGAAAGGAAGAGAGGTTCCCCGTTTTACGGCCTGGCAATATTTTTTTACCAGTTCCGGGCTCTGGCCCACATCCGAACCCATCGCATGGCTTGTCATCTGCGGGCAAGAAAAATTGCACTCCAGCATATCCGCTTCAGCTTCTGTGGCAAGCTGCGCCAGTTTCTCCCATTCTTCTTCATTCTGGCCCATTATTGAAACAGCTATAACCTTATCGGGATAATCCCTTTTTAATTTTCTTATGTCTTCAAGGTTTTGTTCCAATGGATGCTCCGCTATTTGTTCCATGTTTTTGAAGCCAATAAATGGTGTATTTTCTTTCCTAAGGTTATCAAACCGCGGCGAAACCTCATCCGCAATATAAAAACCTATGGTCTTGAACATAACGCCTCCCCAGCCCGTATCCAGAGCCTTGGCGCACATATCATAGCAATTGTCCACCGGTGATGCCGAGAGGAAAAATGGATTTTCACACTTTACTCCACAAAAATCTATAGAAAGATCCTTCTTTTTCATTACTTTACACCTTCTTTCTTGTCTTCTAAATAATTGATTATTGACTCGGCCGCTTCCTTGCCTTCTTTAACGGCATACACGACTGTTTTATCTCCGTCTACTATATCGCCGGAGGCAAACACACCGTCTACGCTGGTCATATAGTCACATGTTTTAAACATTCCCTTTTCATTAACATCGGCGGGCACGACACTCTCATCCGGCTGCTGGCCAATTGCAAAAATAACCATATCGGCATCAAGGATCAGCTTGGAATCATCAAACATACCTACCGCTTTAAACTGAGTAACCTTTCCGTATTCACCTATTACCTCCGCCGGTTTAAGCCCGGTAAAGACAGGTATATTAAGCTGCTGTAGATATGCCAGTTCTTCCCTGTCCGCAGGCATTTTCTCCATGGTTCTCCTATAAACTATCTTTACATCCTCCGCTTCCAGAAGCTTTGCCGTAGAGGCACAATCCACGGCGACATCTCCTCCGCCGATAACAACGACCTTATTTCCTACTTTGATATTGCCTCCCGATGTTTTTGCTTCTGCTAAAAAGTCAATGCCGTTTATAACACCTTTTAAATCATTTCCCTTTATATCAATATCCCTGCCCTTGTGCATACCCGTTGCCAGCAGAATTGCCGCAAATCCGTCTTTTTTGAGGCCCGCAGGTGTAATATCCTTGCCCACCTTACAATCAAGTACGAATTCTACTCCCAAATCCTTGACATATTGTATTTCATTTTCCACAACCTTCATAGGAAGTTTATTTTCCGGAATTCCATAGGTAAACCAGCCACCCAGCTGTTTTCTTGATTCAAAAACAGTTACCTTATACCCTTCCGCAGAAAGTTTAGCTGCCGCAGAGAGTCCGCTGGGCCCCGAACCTATAATAGCCACCTTATCCTTTGTAGCCTCCGCAGTCTCTAAACACTTAAAACCTATTGCCTGTTCATAATCCGTCAAAAACCGCTGAATCTTACCAATCTCTATAGGCCTGTCAATACCGCATAAACTGCAGGCACCCTCGCAATATTTGTCTGTGGGACACACCCTAGCGCATATCCCGCCTAAAATGTTATTTTCTCTGATAGTGGAAACTGCTCCTTTGAAATTTCTGAAGCGCAGAGAGCGTATGAATTTTGCTGGGTCTGTCCCAGCCGGGCAGGCGTTTGTACAAGGAGCGTCATAGCACAAAAGACACCTTGACGCTTCTTCAATTGCCAGAATCGGAGTAAACGCTTTCTCCTTTTCTTTAAAGTAACCTGTATCCTTCTCCAAAATCTATACCCCCTTTTCATATTTATAACATAGTGCATATTCCATTATTATTTTAACAAAAAAATAAATATACTTAAAACATCATAAAAGCCAATTTTCGGCTAAATATACCCTTATGTTAAATTTGTGTCAACAAATGTTTCAAATTTCGTCATTTTTTTAACGGTCTTATACCTCATCAAAAATTTATTTCTTCATAATCACCGGCAAAATCAGCAAATACAAGGCCTTACATAAATCCTGTATATTTTATATAAGGAAATATCAAGATATAGGAAAAGAATTCCTCATATATAGCCGGTCCATTTCTGGTATAATATATTGGTATAATATAAGGTAGCATATCGAATGCTGATAGATTAAAGCATAAAACGCATAGGGAGAAACACTTTGGAAAGGGGATTTTACGTGAGGAGAAGGACAAGGAGAAGCTTTATACAGTGTTTTTTTAATATAATTGAGCGAATTATCGTCTTGGTGCTTATTATTTGTATAGGTAAAATATTTTTGGCAGGTTATTTACCAAAAAGGAATTTAAGAACTGAAGAAAATACGAATGTAGTAACTCCCGATATAACCTTTGACAAGACCAAGATAAGCAAAGAGGTGCCGGATGAGGCGGTGTATTCTCTGGAAGCTATGGCTCTGAAAGACCAGAAAGTATTAAAAATACTTAGGCACTCGGAAGAATATCCGCCCGTGCTTCTTGAATCACTGTCAAAGAACCCTGAACTGCTTGATTTTACATTAGATTATCCGGAAAAGAAGGATACCTGGAAACAAAATATAAATATAAGACACCGGCCAGGCCAGATCCCTTTGCTGATACAGTGGAATGAAGACTGGGGCTATGCTCCATACGGTAATGGAATAATCGGGCTGGACGGCTGCGGGCCCACCTGTCTTGCAATGGTTGCGTCCGGACTTACAGGAGATGACGCAATCAATCCTAAAACAGTTGCAAAATTCAGCGAGGAAAACGGATATATTGATGAGAGCGGCGCTACTTTATGGTCTCTTATGACCGACGGCGCTAATAAATTAGGACTGCATTCCAAAGTGATCGCTTTGGACGAGCAGAGAATGGCAAGCGAGCTCTCCCAAGGACATCCCATCATATGCAGCATGCGTCCGGGGGATTTCACAACCAGAGGGCATTTCATTGTTTTGTATGGGTACAGAGACGGTGAGTTTCTTGTACGTGACCCCAATAGTAAAATCAGAAGCCAAAAAACATGGAGCTACTCTCGTCTACAGCCACAAATCAAAAACTTATGGGTCTTCTCTCGATAACCAGCCGTTTTACCCGGTTACCGGGCCCTGCCCATATCAGTTATACTATCTATAAACCTACTTTGCGCAGGCGTAAATATCTTATTCTTTAAATATGTCAAATAAAAACTTCGATGTGGATTAACATTTTTAACAACAATTTTTTTAAGTGACCCTTCTTTCAGTTCCCGCTTCACACAAAAGCCGGACAGACAGGCCATATACCTGTTTTTTTCTATAATACTTTTGATACCCTCGTTGCTTCCCATAACCATGATATTATTAAGATGCGAGATATTGCTGCCGGCATCTTTTAGTGCGTCCTTGAGGGCCATATATGTGCCCGATCTCTCCTCTCTTAAAACAAAAGGGATATCCATTAGGTCATTAATGGAAACAACAGGATCGATATCTGAAGCAAATGAGGTAACAAAAAACAATTCATCATCAAGCAATTTTTTATAAGTCAAATCATAAAAATTAATGAATGTCCCTACCACACCTATATCACACAAATCGTGCCTGACCATTTCAATGGCATCCTCACTGTTTTTCTCCAGCACCTTAAAATGCACTGTCAAATCACTGCACATGAATTCCGATATCACATCAGGAAGCAGGTACTCTGCCGGTATGGTACTGGCGGCTATTATAATACCGAGTGAGCTGCTTTGGGACCGCGCCCGAGAGACTTCATATATCTCATCCCTTGTCTGCAATAGATATATTGCCTTTTGCAGAATCGATTCACCCAGGTCTGTAAGTTTAAATTGCTGCGACCTTCTGTTTATCAGCGGTCCGCCCAGCTCTTTTTCCAGATTGTGTATATGAGCGCTTACAGTGGGCTGCGACAGATACAAAAAATCTGCTGCCTTGGAAAAACTCTTGAACCTCGCTGTGGCCGAAAATGCCTCTAATTGTTTGATGTCCATTTGTGCCAACCCCTTCAAATATACTATCTTAATTATATCATAGTTTTTATCTATAAATTATATTATATTTATATATATTTTGTATTTGTCCATACATTTTAGGTGCTGTACACTGATACTGTGTACTTATTTCAAAGGGGGTTATTTTAATGGAAACACGCAAGCTTTGGGAAGATCTTGGTGTGGATATGGAAAAACATGACCAGCTTATGACGGCTCTTCCTACTATGTTTAAAGATGTATTTTTGACACAGGAGAAAACTCCTAAAAAAATGGACTATTTTTATGGCCTGGCTGGGGATATACACGGCCAGAGGGTAAAAGAGATAAATGAGGGAAGGAAAAACGGCAGAAAAGCGATTGCCACATTCTGCGTATTCGTACCGGAGGAAATAATACTTGCCGCAGACGGATATGCCATAGGACTGTGCGCCGGTTCACAATTCTGGGTACCGGACGGGGAAACGGTTCTGCCGAGAAATACCTGCCCGCTTATAAAAGCCTTTATGGGTGCAAAGGTAGGCAGGACATGCCCTTATTTTGAAAGCACTGACCTGGTAGTGGGTGAAACCACATGCGACGGAAAGAAGAAAGCGTGGGAACTGCTGGGCGAGCGGATGCCTGTTTATGTAATGGAGCTACCACAGATGAAGAAAGATGGCGACATCGATGAGTGGAAAAGTGAAATAGAGCGATTCAAAGATAAAGTTGAAGAGGTAACGGGAAACAAGATCACCACGGAGAAACTTCTTGAGAGTATGAAAATCATTCGCAACAAAAAAGATGCTCTTAAGAGATTTTATAACCTAAGGAAACATAATCCGGCTCCCGTGTCCGGCAGGGATGCGCTGCTGGTAACACAGCTTTCATTCTTTGACGATCCAGTAAGGTTTACGGAAAAACTAAATGAGCTCTGCGATGAACTGGATGACAGAGTTAAAAATGACGTTTCGCCGTTTAAAAAGGATACCAAGAGAATACTCCTTAGTGGTACTCCTCAGGCTCTGCCAAACTGGAAACTGCATGATATCATAGAAAAGAGCGGTGCAAGCATAGTATGTGAAGAAACATGCACCGGCACAAGATATTTTGACCGCGGAGAACAACCTAAAGATGGCTCCAGCATGGACCAGCTCATGGATTCCATAGCCCATGATGGCATGGATGTAAACTGCGCCTGTTTTACGCCTAATGACAAGCGGACGGATGATATAATCAGATTATTTAAGGAATACAATGCCGATGGGGTTATATATGAGGACTTGACCTTCTGTACAAGTTATTCCATAGAATATGCCAGAGTGGAAAAAGCTTTAAAGGAAGCCGGAATACCCCTGCTTCATTTGGAGACAGACTACAGTGACGAAGACTCCGGACAGTTACAAACCAGGGTCGAGGCTTTCTTAGAGATGCTTTAATATGTTAGGAATAGGCATAGATATAGGCTCCTCATATACCAAGGCAGCGGCATTTGACGGGCAGGTGCGGGGCCTTAAATGCATAAAGTCCGGCTGGAATCCCAAGGAGACTTCAGCTAAATGTATGAACCTATTAATGAAAAAGCTTAACATTAAAGACTGTGATTCGGGACCCATAGTTGCCACCGGATACGGCCGAAACCTGGGAGGTTTTGATAAAGCTGTAACGGAGATTACTTGCCATGCCCGGGGCGCTAATTTTATGGATGGCAGAGTACGCACCGTTATCGATATAGGCGGCCAGGACAGCAAGGTAATATCAATAGATGAAGCGGGAAACGTGAAGGATTTTGTAATGAATGACAGGTGTGCGGCAGGTACGGGCAGATTTATCGAGGTGATGGCCGGGATACTGGATTGTGAAGCAAACGACCTGGACAGGTTAGCACAAGGCGGCCAGGCCGTACACTTCTCCAGCACATGTACAGTATTCGCAGAATCGGAGGTAGTAAACCTGATATCCAAGGGCACCTCCCGGGAGGACATAGCGGCAGGACTTTTTTTATCCGTGGCCGAAAAAATCAACCCTATGATAACAAGGGTTGGTATAAGACGAAAGGTCGGCCTTTCCGGCGGCCTGGGTTTCTCCTCCTCGTTGCGTGGAGAATTGGAGAAACTACTGCACACCGACATTACACCGCTTAAAGACTCTCAATATATGGGAGCCATAGGTGCAGCGATTATAGCATATGAGCGCACTTCTCAAAAAGCTTAAAGCCTGCCGGAAAGAGCTGTAACGCTCATCCCTATCAATAATATAATTCCCGCAATACCCTCCGCCGAATACAGATACCTCACCATGTTGGCAAAACCCAGCCGGCTGCATATGACAGCGGCGATGGTACTCACAAAGAGATAGATTTTGTATGTGCGGCTTTTTGTATCGGCAAACCTAGCGGCAAAACCATATAAATCGCCAATGGCTGTAGAATATACCTCTCCTACAAGGATTGCACTGTATATGATGGTGAAGACGGGTGATATACTTCCTGCCACATAGAGCAGGGGTACCTCATAGCCCGCAGCCTCCGGCATATTCATTAGCAGCGTCATCTGTATTATCATGGCGGCTACACCCAGCCCCGCGCCACCCCAAAAAGCGCCGCTCTTAAGCTTTCTTCTCCCGTTTACTTCTTTTCCCAGCGGGCCTAAAATGGCGACCGCCGTAACAAGGTTATATGAAGCATAAATAAATCCAGAAAACCAGGGGTTGGATATAATAGGCTGCATGCCTCCTTCTATGCTGCGTGTCAATAAACTTGCAGGATGAGTAAGGAATGTGATGCCGCCTATGGTAAACACCCCCAGCATAAGTATGGGCGCTATGGCGCTTATAGCATTAATTATACCCGATATGCCGGTGAGCACCGTAACCAGGGTTATAATGGCCATGAAAACATTGCCATAAATGGCCGGCAGGCCGAATTGCTGTTCAAATATGGCACCTGTCCCGGCAAACATTGCTGTCAGAGAAACAAACAAAAATATGGTTATGATCCAGTCTGCGATCCTTCCGAAATACGGGCCGGCCGCATACATCACAACCTCATAATGAGAATCTGAGGAGAGCTTTTGACCTAGGGCCATCATCATATAGCCGAAAACTATAAAAATCAACGTGGCAACAATAAGACCGCGGAAACCTCTCACGCCATGGTATCCAAAGTACTGCATAACCTCCTGGCCGGATGCGAAACCCGCTCCAACCACCGTGCCTATGTATGTTGCAGCTATACTGAACGTGGATAACTCCTTCTTCAATCAAGTCACCGCCAAATCATGTTTTTATTTCCTTACTCCTTTCTATTTGTATTTATCCAATAAACAAAAGATGCTTCCGAAACCGGAAGCATCTAACCTCTATAATCTATCATCTATAATCTATAATCTATAATCTATTAACAGATTCTCGGCAGGAGTTCCCCGTAGGGAAGGTCTATGATCCTGTCTGTTGCATATGTTGTTTCCATCGTTACAATGGCCTGGCCTTCAGCAACCTCGCCTATTATTGCGGCATCACAGCCAAGGGGTTCCTCTCTTATAGCAGAGAGTATATCATCCGCACTGTCAGCAGGAGCAAAGATGACCAGTTTACCCTCGTTGGCAAGGGTTAGTATATCAAAACCCAAGACGTCGCATATACTCTTAACCTCCTGCTTTACAGGTATTTTATCTTCATATATCTTTATGCTTACACCGCTTGCACGTGCTATCTCGTTTAGAACAGCGGCCAGACCGCCCCTGGTTGCATCCCTTATTGTGTGCACCTTTCCTGTAAAAGGCATAAGGTCATCTATAAAACAGCTTAAAGGAGCACAGTCGCTTTCAACGTCAGCTGTGAAGTCCATTCCCTCCCGGGCGGAAAGCGTCGCTATGCTGTGGTCTCCTATGCTGCCGGTTACCATAACCTTGTCTCCTGGTACGGCATTGTGCGCGGATATGCCGGGTATCACAATTTTCCCAATGCCAGCCGTGTTAATATATACACCATCCGCGTGTCCTTTACCGACCACCTTGGTATCACCGGTGACTATATGCGCGCCCGCCTGTCCGGCTGCCTTCGCCATCGACTGCGCAATTCTTTCAAGGTCTGCGATATCAAAGCCCTCCTCTATAACAAGGGCAGAGGAAAGATAGAGCGGACGGGCCCCGCGGCAAACAAGGTCATTTACAGTCCCGCACACTGAAAGCCTGCCGATGTCACCTCCCGGGAAATAATAGGGCTCTATAACAAAGGAATCCGTTGTAAATGCCATATCACCTTCCATATGCAGCAGTGCAGAATCCTCCATTCCGCTCAGTATATCGTTATCAAAATACTTTGCAAATATATCTATAAGCTGGGAGGTGGCCCTGCCGCCTCCACCGTGTTTTAATTCAACAACACCCATGATTTCCACCTACCTTCTCGTCTTTAATGCAGCTATAGCGGCCTGGCCGAAGGATAACCCCCCGTCGTTTGGCGGTACCTTGTGATGTGTATAGACCTCAAATCCTTGGGATTCCAGCCCAAGTCTTATCCCTCTCAATAAAAACCTGTTTTGAAACACGCCGCCGCTTAAAGCGACCTTGTTTATACCTGTTTTCTTTCTTATCGCATCAGTCTCGGCAAGAGTGAATTTAATCACCGTATTATGAAACTTAGTGGATACAATACATAGCTCCATTCCGTTTTTCACATCCAGTACAGCCTCTTTTAATATGGGAGACGGGTCAATGATATCCATGCCTTCCTCGTCATATATAACAAAATCATAGCTTTCATGAGTAGACCCCGGCGTGGCTATCGCCTCCAGCTCGGAGGCGGCCTGGCCTTCATAGCCAGCCTCCTCTCTAAGCCCTGTCAGCGCGGATACGGCATCAAAAAGCCTGCCCATGCTGGATACCTCCGGGCAGTTTATCCGCCTGTCCCATTGCCACTTTATGGCCTTATACTCTTTAGAATTTATTTTATCTATAAATTCATTATAAATATCCCCCGAGGTAAACATATAAGACAGCGCAATCCTATAAATCTTTTTGATGGCAAGCGAACCGCCGGCCATGGGTACATACCTTAAATGTGCAAGCCTTTCATAGCCCTCAAGATCCGCCAATAAAAACTCAGCTCCCCATATCCTGCCGTCATCACCATATCCCGTACCATCATAGGCAATGCCTATCACCTTGTCCTCTATCCCGTTTTCCGCCATACATGATGCGATATGGGCATGATGATGCTGCACCGCCACATGAAGCTTGCCTTCAATGCTGCCCGCATAATCGGTTGTTATGTAGCCGGGGTGCATGTCATAGGCCACCACTTCCGGCGCTATGCGAAACAGTTTCTCATACCTTGCTATAACATCCTTAAAATATTTATAGGCCATGGCGTTATCCAGGTCACCTATATGCTGCGTAAGAAAAAAATATCCTGCCTTTAAAAAGCATGCGGTCACCTTATCCTGAGCGCCTACAGCCAATATCTGCCTGCAGTCTGCGAAATTATCGGCTATGATGGGCATGGGGGCATAGCCCCGTGCCCTCCGTACAGGGACTGCGCCGCCTTCATACATAAAGACCGAATCATCAATGCGTGCATATATATCCCTGTTATGCATTAAAAAGCCATCAGCGATTCCTTTTAGCCGCTCCGCCGCTTCCTCGTTATCACTGGCAATGGGTTCATCGGAAACATTACCGCTGGTCATCACCAGTGGTATATCCAGATCCCTTAAAAGAAGGTGATGAAGGGGTGTATATGGGAGCATAATCCCCACACTATCCAGGCCGGGGCATACAGAGTGGGCCAACACTCCCGGCTTTTCTTTGAGAAGTACAATCGGCCTACGCCGCGATTTTAAAAGTGCCCGTTCTCCACTGTCTATTTCAGATAGAGTGCCCGCGGCATCAGCATCTTTAACCATGATGGCAAAGGGTTTGCCATATCTTCTCTTACGCTCCCTTAAAGCAAGCACAGCCTGCTCATTCCTCGCATCACAGGCTAGGTGGAACCCACCAAGGCCCTTGATGGCTACAATCTTTCCACGCCTGATATAATCCTCACACTTCTGCAGTGCCTGCTCGCCCTGCAGCATCCCTGCACCTTCCCAAATAAGCTGCGGTCCGCAGTCGGCACAGGCATCGGGCTGGGCATGAAATCTCCTGTTGGAGGGGTCTTTATACTCCCGCTCACAGCTATCGCACATCTTAAACTTGCCCATCGTGGTGAGCGGCCGGTCATAGGGTATGTCCTTTATGATGGTATACCTGGGACCACAGTTGGTACAATTGATAAAAGGGTACCTGTACCGCCTGTCCTTTTCATCGAAAAGCTCCTTCAGGCAGTCGTCGCATGTGGCCATATCCGGCGACACCGGTATAAAACCACCCTCGTCCCTGCTCATGCGTATCTCAAAATCCTTATAGCCCAGGCCTGGCCTCTTCTCTATTTCTATCTTGGATATATCTGAAAGCTCGGGCGGGTTATTCTTAATCTCGCTTATAAAACCGTTTATCGACTGCTTGTCCGACTCCGCATCTATAAACACTCCATTGGCAGTGTTTATTACATATCCCTTTATATTATACCTTGAAGCCGCATTATAAACAAAAGGGCGGAAACCCACCCCTTGAACAATACCGTGTATCTTTATATATCTTCTCATAGAGCTTTTCTCTCCCTGTACCATATACCGCAACTGCCTTCCGATGATACCATGCATGGCCCTACCGGCCGGTCGGGAGTACATGACTTCCCAAATAGCGGACAATCCTGCGGATCTATAATACCTCTAAGTACATCACCGCAGCGGCATCCACGTGGCTCATGCGTATCGGTCACACTTATGCCAAACCGTTTTTCGGCATCATAGCTTCCGTACTCATCTTTAATCTTAAGTCCGGATCCAGGAATGGTACCGATACCCCTCCAAGCCGTATCACAAGGCTCAAACACCCCATACAAAAGTGACAAAGCGGCCGTATTTCCATCCTCCCGTACCACCCTGGAATATTGATTCTCTATAACTGCCTCACCATCCCTTATATGCTTTAGCAAGCCGGCAATAGTAAGAAGTACATCTTCCGTATCAAAACCTGATATTATGCCGTTTATACCATACTCCGAAGCCAGAAACCTGTACGGCCGTACTCCTATTATTGCGCTGACATGTCCGGGAAGTATAAACCCATTTATCCTTACCTCATCGGAGGATGAAAGAACCCGCAAAACCCGGGGCACTGTCTTGTTCAGGCAGAGGACATAGAAATTATCAATGCCGTTTTCCTTCGCTCTTATTATTGCATCGGCAACAGAAGGAGCTGTGGTCTCGAAACCAATGCTCTCAAATATCACGCTGCGGTCTGGATTGGACTCTGCTATCTTTAATGCCTCATAGACAGAATAAACCACCCTGACGTCACTCCCTCGCGCTCGCGCTTGGGAAAGACTGTACCTGCTGCCCGGCACCCTGATCATATCGCCGAAGGTAGCAAGCACGGCTCCGGGTATCTTAGAGTATTCTATTGCTTTATCTATGTCCCCGGCTGAGGTAACGCACACCGGACAGCCCGGTCCGGATAAAAGCCTGACGTTTTGGGGCAGCATATCCCTTATTCCGCTCCTGGCAATGGTCATGGTATGGGTACCGCAAACTTCCATAAGGTTTATTGCATATCCCGGGTTTATATTTTCAATGGCTTTCCGCAGCTTAGCTACATTTTGTTTACTTTTGCCGTTCATGAGAGATCCATGACCTCTCTCCACAGCTCAAGGTCTTCCAATGCATCCTTTTTGTCCATCTTACTTATGGCATAGCCTGCATGTACGATAACATAATCTCCCACTTTACAGGGAAGCATAGCCACGGATACAGTCTTTTTCACTCCTCTGAAATCCACAAGGGCATCACGCCCCTTTAGCTTTTCCACCCTTGCCGGTATCGCAAGGCACATATTATTACCCCCTAATTCCTTTAAGCCAGTCTATCCAACCATCCAGACCCTCACCTGTCTTCGAGCTTACAGCAAAAATCTTACAGTCTGAGTTTAAGGACATTATTCCGGACCTAAACTTATCCATGTCAAAATCAATATAAGGCATGAGATCCGATTTTGTAAGGACGACAGCCGCCGACTTAGAAAATATGAGCGGGTACTTATACGGTTTGTCGTGACCCTCCGGCACGCTGATTACTGTTACCTTATGATTCTCACCTATCTCAAACTCTGCAGGGCACACCAGATTCCCTACATTTTCTATAAACAACAAGCCGGGCTTAAGCTTAAAATCTTTCACAGCCTGCCTTATCATATTGGCATCCAGATGGCACTCGCCCTCCGTGTTTATCTGTAGGGCATCCACACCTTTTTCCGCAATCGCCTGTGCATCTATGGAGGATGCTATATCTCCCTCGATGACCTGGATATGGCAATCGTCTTTTAGATTTTCAATAGTTCTCATAATGAGTGAAGTCTTCCCGCTTCCCGGTGAACCTATCATATTTATAACTGTCGACCCGGCAGCGTCGAAAACCTTTCTGTTGTCCTCAGCCAAACGATCGTTGGCATCTAATATATTTTTAACCAGTTTTATCTCCATCGTATCTCACCTCTATACCTTCTATATAAAGTTCCTTGCCCCTGCCTATCAACACACCCGGGCTACCGCACACAGGGCAGTTAAACATAAGCTTCTTTCTGTCAAATACATGCCCGCATTTTTTGCAACGGAAGGCAGCCGGTATCCTTTTAAAGGACAATGCGGCGTCTTCAGCTATAGTGTCCTTGCTTATAATATCAAAATAAAACTGAACACACTCCTCGGATATACCCGTGAGGTCGCCTATGACGATTTTTATCTCATCTATACCAGCAGCTCCTGCCTTTTCAGCCTCTTTTACAGACATATCGAGGAGTGACTGGGTTACCGAGAGTTCGTGCACTATGCCTTTTCCCCCGCAGAACCCGCTGCTTTCTTACGTTTTCCAGGCGGATTTCCTTTATACATGTTTACCTTCTTGTGCTCCGCCGGCTTTCTGTAGCTGCAGCACATATGCACTGCGTGCCGCGCACATACGCTGGCACATGTCCCGCATGCGATACATTTAAACTGGTCTATATCCCATGTGCCGTCCACTCTGTTTACTTTAAGACAGCCGCAGGGACATTCCCGGGCACACCTCATACAAAACACGCACTTAGAAATATCTATCTCTATATGCCCACGCTCTCCTTCAAAGGGCTCACGCGGTTTAAGCCGGGTAACTGGACCACTGATGACATTTTCAAAAAGCCGCTTTCCCATCCTAAACATTTAATCACTACCTTTCAATGCAGCTAACGCAAGGATCTATGGTCAATATCAACACGGGAACATCAGCTAAGGATGCACCCGGAAGAATCTTCATAAGCGATGATATATTTGAAAAGGTGGGTGTCCTAACCCTCAGCCTATCAAGATGTTTACCACCGTTGGCTTTGATATAATATAGCACCTCGCCCCTGGACTGTTCTACACGGGATATTATCTCACCATCCGGGTTTCCCCGTACCTTTACCGTCAGATCACCTTTCGGCATTTTGGCAAAGGCCTGGCGGATAAGATTTATTGATTGAAAAACCTCTCTCATTCTTACCATCATCCTGGCATAACAATCTCCGTCTTTCTCGATTATCGGATGAACATCCAAGTCTCCATATGCCGCATAGCCCGTCATCCTCATATCGCAAGGATATCCGCTACCCCTCAGCATAGGTCCGACCAGACCCATCTCATAGGCATCATCTTTGGATATGACGCCGATACCGACGGTTCTTTTCTTTATGCTGTAATCATCCTTCATAACATCAAAGACCTCTTTGAAGTTTTTCTCTATATCATCTAAAGAATCCAGCACCCATTTTTCCATCTCACCGTCTATGTCCCGCTTTACTCCACCTATGATATTTACAGATATTATAACCCTGTTCCCCGCTGTTTTGTCCAGTATATCCATTATTCTCTCTCTTATACGCCAGATCTGCATGAACAGGCTATCATATCCGAATGCATCCGCAAGAAGCCCCATCCAAAGCAAAAGACTGTGCATTCTATGAAGCTCTGCCCATATTGTCCGCAGATATTTAGCCCTTTCAGGTATCTCTACATCCATCAATTCCTCTATACCCTGGCAGTATGTCATGGCCTGCATACAACTGCATATGCCGCATATCCTCTCCACAACGTATACCATCTGGTCTACAGTCTTCACTTCAGCTAATTTTTCCAGGCCTCTGTGAACATAACCTAGAGTAGGCAGTGCCTCCACAACCTTTTCATCCTCTACCACCAGCCTTAGCTGGATAGGCTCAGGCAGCACCGGATGCTGGGGTCCAAAGGGTATAAAACTTTTTTTATCAGACATTGCCGGTATCCTCCTTTTTGACGATCTGTATATGTGCCATTGGCGACAGGGGGGAATCTTCTCCCAAAAGCAGCTTTCCGCCGTAGTCCACCACCAGGCCGTCAAACTTTATGCCGAACATATCTTGCATCTCGTTTTCCGGCAGTATTGAACTAAAATATATAGATGAAATACTCTTGAGCTTGGTACCCTTATCAACAGTAAGCCTTAGATTCTCAAGCTTGTAGTCTTTATCAAAATGATACAGTATATCGAATTTATCCCCAAGATCAACGCAGGTAGTCGTTACCAATCTATATCCTGCAATGTGATATTTCTTCACCTCATCCAAAAGATTATCCAATGTTACCTCTCTCGCTTTTAACATCGCTATACTCCTCTCATACTTTCGTTTTTTCGGAGAGTTTTTTTATAGCCAACTGTATACCGTCTATTATCTGTTCCGGCCTGGCCGGACACCCGGGAATATAGACATCCACGGGAATCACTTTATCTATGCCCCCAACCACATTGTAGCAATCTCTGAATATACCCCCCGTACATGCGCACACACCTATAGCTACAACCACCTTGGGATCAGACATTTGATCATAAATATTCTTGAGAACACTTTTATTCTGCTGATTGACTGATCCCGTTACAGCCAATATATCAGCCTGCTTGGGGTCACCTACATTCACAACGCCAAACCTCTCCACATCATATAGAGGTGTAAGACAGCTTAAAAGCTCTATGTCGCATCCATTACAGCTTCCACAATCATAATGCACCAGCCATGGAGAAAGCTTACTCGCTTTATTCAAAAAGCTCATGATATCACCCCAATCTATACCCCTTTATATTATATACTACGACTCAATTTTTTAAGTATATTTATCCAACGATCAGGATTGCAAACATTTCATCTCACAAAATACAACACGCCTATATTAACGGCAGCCAGCGTAATACCTACGATGTATGAATATGAAAGCATCCACTTCACAGTGAGCCTGGCCGACACATTATCAATAAGTATCTCAACCACAACAAGCGCCAATGCTGAAATAATTCCCCATATCCAGTACGGATAGAAAAATAATGCTGCAATACTCAAAAGCAATGTAAGGTCATACCAGTGAGCGACCTCCGTCATTGCAAGATACGGGCCTGAATAGTCTGTGAGCACTCCCTTCACTATCTCCTGGTGAGCATGCTCCGATGCAGATATGTCAAAGGGCGACTTCCTCATCTTTATACCAAGAATAATTATCATAACAAAAAATAAAAGAGGCAATTCCGCAATCATCGGCGTACTTCTCATCATTATCTTGCTTACCTTGAAGCTGCCGGTTACAAGATACATGCCGACGGTCACCAATATAAGCAAAGGTTCATATGACAACATCTGCATAAGTTCCCTCTGGGCCCCCACCTGGCTGTAAGGAGATCTTACGGACATAGCACCTACCACAAGGAATGCGGCACCTATGGACATAACAAATATTATCATCAGAAGATCACTTCTTAATAACAGAAGCAGCACACTTAAGGCTGAGGAAGCAAAATATATAAAAACGCTTAATACCTGGAACTCATTTACAGACACTCTTTGCTTAAGACACAGTTTTACTACATCATAAAACGGCTGAAGAAGAGGCGGTCCGAAACGTCCCTGCATCCGCGCAGTCAACTTCCTGTCAGCTCCGACTATAAGCCCCCCTATTAAAGGCATACAAATAAGTGCAAACAATACTTTTAAAATCATAGTAAAATCACTCCAAACGCACATATAATCAACGCTGTGGCAATAAGCTTAAGCCATGGTGTAAGCCTTTCTTCCGAGAGCAGGCCGCCGAAATAGTAGTTTCTTACTTTGAGGTCGGGCAAAGCATCCTCTTTACCGTTTATTTTTATAACCTTATAACTCTTAGATGTCTCACCAGGCATATATGGATGTGCAAAACCTGACTGGCTCTTTAAAGAAATATAGCATCCGGCAAAAGCAATCCCCAGTGCCAAAAACACCGGCCACAGTGAAAAAGAACCGTATGTTTCTTCTATAGTACCCTCCATGCCTACAAGACCCAGCCAATTATAATACTGAGTCACAGCCGGCACAATAAGTCTGTTCAGTATGAATGTGATAAAAGTACTTATTGTTATGGCGGTCACAGACAGTATCGTGAGCGGCAATCTTATATATCCCGAAATCTTTTCATACTTTATAGTTTCATTATCCGAGGACCGCGAAAGCAGCAATCCCAGCCATCTTGTATAATAGACTACCGTCAATGCACTTCCTATGGCAATCATAAACACAAGTATAGGATTTTTCGCCGCTGTTTCTATAACCAACCATTTACTCAGCAGCACGCCAAAAGGCGGCAAAAGCATGGTTACAAGACCAATGACCGTTATTGTAGCCGTAAACGGCATCCTGTTTATAAGCCCTCTCATGTCCTCTATATCCCTGCTGCCTATGCCATGCTCAATCGTACCGACGCAAAGAAACAATAGCGCCTTGGACACAGCGTGAAAAATCATCAGCATTATGGCAGCGGCAACGGCCGTGGTATTATCAATACAAGCCGCTGAAATTATAAGCCCCAGGTTGGAGATGGTTGAATACGCTAAAATCTTCTTACCGTTAGATTGGCCTATAGCCATTAGTGAGGCCGCTACGAAGGTAAAACCTCCATACAGTGAAATTACAAATGCCATACGCGTACCATAGAAGGTTGGAGCCAACCGTATGATAAAATAAACTCCAGCCTTTACCATCGTGCTTGAGTGCAGCAAAGCCGATACAGGCGTAGGCGCAACCATGGCACCAAGCAGCCATTTGTGAAACGGTATCTGGGCGGATTTTGTAAAAGCTGCAAGGCACAAAAGACCTATAGCCACCATGGCCAGTCCGGATGACTTAGAGCTTATAATCTTCTGGATATCCACCGTTCCAATCTGATAATAGGCAATTATTATTGCAGCCACAAACGCAACACCGCCGATACTGTTAAGCAGCAAAGCCCTCACGGCCGATTCTTGTGCCTCTTCCGTCCCGTCATGCCCTATAAGGAGATAAGAGCTTAATGTCGTAATTTCCCAGAAGAAATACACCCAAATAAGGCTGTTGGAGAACACAAGGGCATTCATCGCACCGATAAAAACAAGAATTATTGCAAAAAACCTGTTCTGTCTCGAGGGATATACTTTCTTATGTTCCTCATCGTCTTTCATGTAGCCGATAGCAAATATCCAAATTAGCGTCCCGACAAATGAAATAATGATATTCATAATTATCGAAAGGTGATCTGCATAAATTACTTTATTAATTTCAAGGTTCGCCCCGGTAAAATTCTCAAAAATAAACATGGGAAGAACCTGCAAAGCAGATAACAATATTAAATTTTTATTTTTTAATGAGATAGATATATAGAGTATAAAAAGTCCTAATGCAAGGTCCAGCACCTCAATTATGCTATTCCATGGAAGTGATCCAAGCTGTCCCATTTCTAATGAAAAATTCCCATGATGCACAATCAGCACTGAGGATAACATAACAAGAGCAGTGCATGCAATCACTAAAATGTTACGTAGTTTTTCACTTTTTATCATGTATACTATGATGCCTATTATGATTGGCAAAAAAATAGCAATAAACAATTCAAATTGCATATAGCCAGCCCCCAATTGAATAAAAACTTGCAGTTAATTATATATAATCATCGTATCCTTCAGTCTACTATTATTGTACGCTCTATCTGAACAAAGTCAACATGATAAAAGCTTGTCTTACATGATTTCCCGGAAGGTAATCGTTTTCCTAAATAAAGTTTTAATATAGCAAATAATCACACTTCCAAACGTTTACCTACTTAAAATAAAATTGCACAAATGAAAGTTGAATTAAAAATCTGTGATTACACATCTAAAAACTTCGTCAAATTTTAAACAATTATAGAATATACATTCTTTCTTATCTCATTAATAGCAAAAATCCGACAAGGCATTGCCGGATTCGTAAATTATATCCTTTTTTCTCTCAATTTTTATCCGGCTAAATGACTACATTTGTTTTTAAGCCTACAAGCATTCCTTATTCATCTCAAAGCTCTTGGCGACCGCGTACTCCCTTTCATTTCCCCATGCGGTATCTAAGCACAGGTCATAGGCATAATTGCTGCCCTCGGGTATGAGGTAGATGTGATGCTCATACTCATAGGAACCATCGGCGGCGGTATGGCGTATCACGAAATCCGTCGCCGGATACTTGCAGCCCGCAAGCTCCTTGGTGATAAACGAGCTCACATTGCTTCCTTCAAATTGTGTTATAGGCTTAGAAGCGTCATAATCCCGAACGGATATACTGCCTATTTACTGATCCCCAGCCAAAATGCCGGTCGATCCGTCCGGCTTAGCCCAGATGCACCAGTAGTTGGTAATGGAGAAGGAGTAAACTCCTGCATCCGCCCATATGCGGGCCAGGCTGTATTTCTCATTGAAGGTCCACGTCTTACCGTAGTCTGAAGTCTCATAAAACACCGTCACATCCAGCAGGTCACCACGATTTGCCTCTGTCCTCCGTGCGGTATACCGCGGGGTCGGCGTCATTATCATATCTGAATGATACGAATCCGACGTCCTTACCGGCAAAGCCCGACCCCGTCACCACGCGCTCGTAGGTCCCGGCGGTATTGCCTATCTCATCACAGGTCTTTCCGCCCCGTCCGCCGTCTGAAAGATCCTGTTTTGCTGATGGCCCGTGGATGTCCCTCCTGCCAAAAGCAGCCATCCGTTATCCCTGGTCGTGAATCCCATATACTTCTGTTCATAGTCTCCGGCCTTTGTATCCGGAACCTTGAAACTGTCCCACGTCTTGCCCTTATCGCGGCCCATGAGCACCATGACCGGCGATTCCGGCTCTGCGGCGTCGCCGTACGCCACCCCCGTCACCCCGTCTGATACGTAGACGGCCTTATCGGCAAAATATACATTTTCATCGTCGGTATCGGGAGTGAGCGGCACCACGGTATCTTTGCCGTCATACCGTACGATGAATTTCCCGCCGGCCAAGCCATACCTGTCGCCCTCATTGAAGAGAGCAATATTGTCTATGGAATCCGCTTTAGCTTCATCATTTTCTTTACCTTCCATTTCTCTTACCACCTATATTATAGACTGTATCTTCAAACTAATTGTTAAGCAAGGGGTAAATAAAGGTTAAGATATTCCCAAAAAGTCGCAATCCACAACATGTGAATTGCGACTTTTTATATGCTTATTGTTCCAATTCCTTCATCAGTCCTATAAGCTTTTCATTGCTTTCATGCCCTTTCACGGCAATCCGTATGTAGGTTTTGTCTAAACCTTCAAAGCTCGAGGCCTTCCTTATCATGATTCCATTATGTATAAGCCTGTCAAATACGATATCCTCATCATATTTAAGCAGTTTCAGAAGTATAAAATTTGCCTCACTCTTGTATACCCTCATCCAACCTATCCTGCCCAGCTCGTTTATTAGGTATTCCCTTTCATCTTTTATATACCTCTTGGTACGATTTATATAGTCTTTATCCTTAAATATATACCTTCCGGCTGCATTCGCATATGCATTTACACTCCATGGGCTTTCAATATTCCTGTAGCTTTGGGCAAACACATCAGATGTACAACCATATCCCAGCCTTATCCCCGGCAGTGCAAAAAACTTAGTAGCCGCTCTTATTATGCATACGTTATCGGCACCACGCAGTAACTCTATGCTGTCATAATCAGATGGACAAAATTCAAAGAATGCCTCATCCAACAACAAAAAAGCATGTTTCTGCTTTACAATCTCATAAATACCTATCAGTGTTTTTCCCGGTATACGCAGCCCGGTCGGATTATTAGGATTTCCCAATATTAACAGGTCGCCGCTGCAAAGTTTATCTGATAATAGCTTAAGATCTATGCGAAAATTATTATCCAGCCCAAGCTTCAAAACCTGCTTTCCGTATACGGCCGGCCGCTTTATATATTCTGAAAAACACGGTGTAAACGTAACTGTCCTATTAAACAATAAAGAAACATTACTTATAATGTCAAGAGCGCCGTTCCCTACTATGACATCCCGTGCATCACACCCAAGATAACGAGCCACATTACGCCTCAGTTCCCTGTAATGTATATCAGGATAAGCACGCAGTTCCGTATACGCCCTATCCATCTCATCTTTAAGCCCTTCCGGAGGGCCCAGCGGGTTTATATTACTGCTGTAATCGATTATGTCACCATCATATTCTTTTATATACGATACTGTATCTCCACCGTGTATCATGATATCACCCACAATAATATAAAATAAATGGCAGCAAATATTATCTCTGTCCTGTACATTATATCAGCTGATCTTTTAATATCATTTTTCTCTAATTCCCTAATACTGTCACCAATCTTTGGTTTTTTAACAACCTCGCCAAAATATGTGTTATCTCCTCCAAGCTGCACTCCCAGCAAGCCTGCGACTGCGCCCTCCGGATAGGCACAATTGGGGCTTTTATGATTCCTTCTGTCCCTGATCATAATCTTGAAACCTTGCGAAACGTTAAATTTAAAAACAGAAGAGATGCACATGAGTACTCCCGTAATACGGGCCGGAAGGAAGTTTAATAAATCATCAGTCTTAGCGGGATAAAAACCAATATCTTTATATTTCTCATTTAAATATCCCAGCATTGAATCCATGGTATTTACCATTTTGTACACAAAAGCCAGGGAAGCACCCCCTATCATTGCATACATCATAGGTGCTATAACCCCGTCCGACGTATTCTCCGCCACGGTCTCCACCGTAGCCCTTATTATCTCTTTTTCATCGAGGTGTGTCGTTTCCCTGCCTACTATAAAAGAAAGCGCATGCCTTGTATTATCTATTCCTTTAGTAAAAGCTTTATATACCTTCATGGATTCACGCTGCAGGCATCCAGCTGCAATACATGTATATAAAAAATATGTGTTAATAATATGGTAGATAAGACCATACCCCTTTAATAACTTCAATATATAATAAGGAACAAGAAAGGAGGCTATAATGTTTATCAATACCATGCATGCCCCCCATGTCCTGAGTGAACCTAGTGAACCACTGCCCCGCGAAAATCTGCGGGCCGTCTTTTCCTCAAATGATATAATCCTTCCCATAAACTTAACCGGATGAGGTAATATGTAAGGATCTCCTATTAAAAAATCAAGCAATAGAGCAGCTAAAAAATCAATCATCAATTGCCTCCATAATAATCACCCAAGGGCTACATCAAGTACCATCATAAGTGCAAACCCGATAGCCACACCGATGGTAGCAATATTGCTGTGTTCGCCTGCCTGGGCTTCCGGAATAAGTTCATCCACCACCACATAAATCATGGCACCGGCAGCAAAGGCAAGTATGTATGGCAGTATTGGTGTGATAAGGGATGTCAGTAGAATGGTAATAATAGCGCCAATAGGCTCCACTACTCCGGATAGAAAACCATAGTAAAATGACTTACCCTTAGACAGGCCAGTGCCCTCCAAAGGCATGGATATGATTGCACCCTCCGGAAAGTTTTGTATAGCAATCCCGATTGATAATGCAAAAGCATCAGCCATTGTAATGACCGCACCGTTTCTTGCAAGCATACCGGCCAGCACGACACCCACAGCCATACCCTCGGGAATATTATGCAAAGTCACGGCAAACACAAGCATAGTCGTCCTTCCCAGGCCGCTGGGCCTACCTTCTGGTTTATCGGAATTCACATGTAAATGAGGAATGACCGTATCCAGCAGCAGTAGGAATGCTATGCCGAATAAAAAGCCAACTGTTGCGGGAAGCCATGCAATACCGCCCGCTTTTTCCTCCATATCTATTGACGGGATGAGCAGCGACCAGACAGATGCCGCAATCATAACACCTGAAGCAAAACCTAAAAGCAACTTCTGAAGATTAGGATTCATATCACCCTTCATAAAAAAAACTGCTGCCGCACCTAATGTCGTACCTAGCAAAGGTATGCCGATACCGACAAGTATTGTCAATGTCTCGTTCATAATTTCCCCCTATGACATAAAATTTATAAATATATTAGAATTCTTCTTTCAAAGCTTTACTTTTTCATAATTCCCATATGCCTGCAGATAGCATCGAAAGTTTTTACACTGACATCATGTTCTACCTTACAAGCATCCTCACGGGCAGTTTTTTCATCTACACCGAGTTCAACAAAAAATTCGGTAAGTACCTTATGACGCTCATAAATCCGGGAAGCAATCTCCATTCCTGAATCGGTAAGTGTAATAAGTCCATCTTTGTCCATGGTTATATAACCGTTTTCACGCAGCCGTTTTGTTGCATATGTGACACTCGGCTTCGTAACGCCCAATTCTTCAGCGATATCAATAGAACGTATAAAACCCTGCTTTTCCTGTAACATAAGCATCGCTTCAAGATAGTCTTCGGACGCTTTTAATATTTTCACAGCATTCTCACCGTCTTTTCATATACTTCTACTTATGATTTTAGATTAGCACACTCCAATAAAATAATCAAGATAAATACCATCCCGCCTATTGACAAATAGGGTTAGAGATATTAAACTTAAGTTGGTTAAGGTAATCTAACTAATACAAAAAAGAAAGATTACGTGATGATTACAGAATACACATAAGGGAGGAATACCATGATGCCGCTAACATTTGCAACAATCGGTGAGAAAAATATCATCTGCAAAATCAACGGAAAACCAGATGTCAAAAAGCATCTGGAAGACATAGGGTTTGTTGCGGGAGGAAATGTAAGCGTCGTTGCCGTTATGGGTGGCAATATAATCGTTAACATTAAAGATTCCCGTATTGCCATAAACAGAGAAATGGCAAATAAAATCATGATTTAGCTATAAGGGAGGGATATCAATGAGAACTTTAAAAAATGCCAAAATCGGCGAAACCACAGAAGTTATTAAACTTTGCGGTGAAGGTGCTGTTAAAAGGCGTATCATGGACATGGGGATAACCAAAGGAGTAAATATATATGTCCGCAAGGTTGCTCCGCTGGGTGACCCCATAGAAGTAACAGTAAGAGGATATGAGCTTTCCATACGGAAAGCGGACGCAGATATGATCGAAATAAAATAAAATCATGGGGGAAACCCCTATTTTTAATTCCAGGAGGTTAGACAGATCTAACTAAAAAGGAGGAATTTGTCAGTGGACTTGAAAATCGCCTTAGCAGGCAACCCAAACAGTGGAAAAACAACGCTGTTCAATGCTTTGACCGGTTCCAATCAATATGTGGGCAACTGGCCTGGCGTTACGGTGGAAAAAAAAGAAGGCAGACTGAAAGGACATAAAGATGTTGTCATAACAGACCTGCCCGGTATTTACTCACTATCCCCATACACCCTTGAAGAGGTTGTGGCTAGAAACTATCTGGTCAATGAACGGCCGGATGCTATTTTAAACATAGTAGACGGCACCAATTTGGAGAGGAATCTCTATCTGACTACACAGCTTACCGAGCTTGGCATCCCAGTGGTTGTTGCCATCAATATGACGGACCTGGTTAAAAAGAATGGGGACAACATAAATATCGCAGAACTCAGCCGTAGGCTCGGCTGTAAAGTCGTAGAAATTTCCGCATTAAAGGGCGACGGAATATCCGAGGCTTGCGATGCGGCTATCAGTGCGGCGCATTCTCCCGCAACCACCGCTATGCACACATTCTCCGGGCCTATTGAACATGCACTGGCACACATTGAAGAGGCAGCAATCAATAATCTGCCTCAGGAGCAACAGCGGTGGTATGCTATAAAAATCTTCGAACGGGATGAAAAGGTAATCGCTCGGCTCAATCTGGGCAAATCATTGCTTGATCATATTGGTCAGGATATCAACGCTGCCGAAAAAGAATTAGGCGACGATGCAGAGTCAATAATCACAAATGAAAGATATGTATATATAGCATCTATACTAAAGGGATGTTATAATAAGAAAAATGCTGGTAAATCTACTATTTCAGATAGGATTGACCGAGTAGTTACCAATCGGTGGCTCGCGCTTCCTATCTTTGGGCTGGTAATGTTTGCAGTTTATTATATTGCCGTCTCCACTGTCGGAGGTATAGTTACCGACTGGACGAATGACGTACTGTTTGGTACATGGATACAGCCCGGAGTACAAAGTTTCTTGGAAAATATAGGTGCGGCCGACTGGGTAGTATCCCTTGTTGTGGAAGGCATCCTGGGAGGGCTTGCGGCACCAATTGGTTTCGCACCTCAGATGGCTATTGTGTTTTTCTTCCTATCTATATTGGAAGACTGCGGTTACATGTCTCGTATAGCCTTCATAATGGATCGTGTTTTCCGCCGGTTCGGGCTTTCAGGTAAGAGTTTCATACCGTTCCTTATATCTTCCGGTTGTGGTGTTCCCGGCATTATGGCCTGCCGTACAATCGAAGATGAACAAGACCGCAGGATGACAATGATGACCACCACGTTTATACCATGTGGCGCCAAGCTACCGGTTATTGCATTGATAGCTGGCTTTCTGATGGGCGGTGCATGGTGGATGGCTCCGATGATGTACTTTGCAGGTATAGCCCTTGTTATCATCTCCTGTATTATTCTAAAGAAGACAAGTATTTTCGCGGGTGATCCTGCTCCCTTCGTTATGGAGCTACCTCAATACCATATCCCATCATTTAAAGGCGTCATGCTTCATGTTTGGGATCGTGTATCGGCGTTCCTGCAAAAGGCCGGAACAATACTTTTCCTCTGTTGCACCGTGATGTGGTTTTTAGGCAGTTTCGGCATACAAAATGGAGTTTTTGGTCTTGTAAATACCCAGTCTTCTTTCTTAGCAACCATAGGCGGCTTGATTGCCTGGATCTTTAAACCACTGGGCTTTGGCACATGGCAGGCCGTAGCATCAACAATTAGCGGATTCACTGCCAAGGAAGCCATTGTTTCCACTATGGGAGTTCTCTCCGGATTGGGAGAAGTCGAGGAATATACAACTTCTATGCATGCGCAGTTTGCAGCGTTCTTCCCGACCGGAATCGCAGCCGTGTCCTTCCTGTTCTTCAATTTATTTGATTCTCCTTGCCTTGCGGCAATTTCTACCATGGCTAGGGAAATAGGTTCAAAAAAGTACTTCTGGTTCGCTTTAATTTTCCAAAATGTAATGGCTTACAGCGTATCACTGATAGTATATCAAATAGGTGGATTGTTATTGGGAGAGGTTGCATTTGGTGGTGGAACAATAGCCGCTCTTGCAGTATTGACAGCCATAATCTATCTGCTGGTTCGTCCGGATCCTAACCATCAATCAGCCAGGCTTGCCGAGCAAACCGTATAATAATTATTATTTTTTCACAAACTGAAGGGTAAATGATATTATATATATAGTATCAACCGGAAGGAGGCAATAATATGTTAAACTGGATAATTAAAAATCTGGCAAATATAGGCGTGGTTGCCGCCTTGATTGTTATTACTGCTCTCGTAATAGCCCGTATTGTAAAGAATAAGAAGGAGGGCAAACTCTCCTGCGGATATGACTGTGCAAACTGCCCTATGGGCAGCAACTGCCTAAAAAAGAACGGTAGTAAAACCAATGCACACATGGTACGTTCCCAAATCAAAAAATCCAAAAGGCAAGATATCCGATAATGTTAATCTTTATATCCTATTTGTTTAATGGGAGGGGATAATCAATGGGAAGCGTAAATTATGTTTATATATTAGTTATCGTTGCCATTATAATTGCCGGGATCTATGCTTTTAAAAGTTACCGCAAAAGACTCACAACAGGATGCTGTGGTGGCGGAGATTCACAAAATGTCGGACGCATAAGAGTATCTGACAGAAATCCTGCTCATTACCCATATATGGCAGTACTTACAATCTACGGTATGGTTTGCAGTAATTGTGCCGTAAGGATTGAAAACGCCTTGAATACTATAGACAGTGTTTGGGCACAGGTAGACCTGCCACAAAAACAGGCAATTGTACGAATGAAATACGAGGTCAATGATGATGACCTGCGATCTGCAGTAAATAGTCTCGGTAGTTATACGGTTATGAATATAGAAAGAAAAAAAAATGTATCTAAATGATACCGTTTCTTTCCAGTAGTCGGATCAATATCTAAAATATGCATCTATAAACTGCCACTGATTTGGTGGCAGTTTTCATGAAATAGGATAATGAGCAGGTACCTTTTTTCTACTAAAGTAGATTTTGGTTATTTACCTTTTCTACTTCAGAGGTATTATATAAAAATGCTACATGGTTTTTATGCTAATATCTTCGGCCCGATAAGTCCCCAGATGATTATCCAGGCCCATGTAAAGGCAACTGCAATCCAAGAAGCTCTCAAACCGTCTTTCGTATTTGTCGATCTGGCAGTTCCCATCTGCCCAGCAAAATTTGAGGTAGGATACATCGCACCGGTAAGCCTGGTTGCAGCCAAAATAGCAGTGGCAAATACACCCATGGGCAGGCCGTACTGGGTGGCCAGGCCGCCGAACATCCCGGCTATGATCTGTATCTCCGCAACAGCTGCAGCCTCAATCCCGAATCCTCCTACAATGCAGGCTGTTATATATACGCCAAAAGGACCTGCATTCTTAGCTAAACCTCCCAATAAACTTCCAAGAGCGTCAAACCCTCCTCCTGCTTCTACAAGACCTAATAATACCTCAATCGTTAAGAATATCAAAAACATCTCAAATTGGCTTGCCATTCCCTTGCTCATTAATGACACAGCCTCATCGATTTCAATCCTGTCAAAAATCGCTACTACAGCCGCTAAAATAATCATTACCATAAGGGCATAATCAGTACCTTGTTTGGATATTACTCCATATATTACAAGCCCAAAAAAGGCAACCAAAAAAGCAATTGTAGTTCTTTTTTCTTTAGGCTTAATATCCATCGCATCAATAGACTCTACATCCTCTGATAAGTCATATACTTCCTTGCCGGCTAATTCCTTCTGAATCTTATTAGCACCGATCCAGGAGCCGATCAACCAAACGATGGAAAAAGGCAAGGCAGCCTGAGTCAAAAGCTGTACATAAGAAAGCCCAGTAACCTCCATGGTTATAAGTGTTACACCTGTTAGCGGCCCAAGTATTAAACCGACTTCACCGGAAACCTTAAGCAGCGTTGCAACTACTGTCGGGCTTATGCCTAATGAGGCCATTATCGGAATCATAACAGGGGCTATTATAGCATTCCCCCCGCCTAGGGTGCCTAACATACCGCAGACTAAAATGGAGCTTGCTATTAACGCTATTTTTGCTTTCGTCTGGGTATTTACACCAATCTTTTTAACAATCCAGTAGACCAACGTATGCGTTACACGTGCTTTGGTCATAAGCTCGCCAAGACCGGACCCGGCCAGAATGATAACTCCGATCATAACCGTAGTGGACCCCAGTGCCGTATGGAACACTTCTGCCAGGGTTTTTAAATTCAGGCCCATAAGAACTGCCGCAATAGCTATACCGATCATAAGACCGGAGACATTGTTTTTACCTCTAAAAACTAAAATAATGTAAACTATTAAAGGAATTAATGCCAATATTGACGGGCCCTTCATGATTGCCCATTTACCGAATTCCAGCTCCATAAATACATTCCCCCCAACGCTTTTAATGTGGCAGAAATTTCCTACCTGCTAACTCTATTTTAAAATTGTTTTCCCCGGCATATTTCCTGTTTCCACTTCATTTTCCATTACAGGTATACCTCTAATTAAAACATGTGTAATACCCTTAGGCCTAGCAACCGATTCTAAATAGGTCGACATATCGGTAATTTCTTTGTAATTAAATACCGTTATATCCGCAATATTTCCTTTCTTTAAAACACCTCTGTCAGGCAGATGTAAGATTTTCGCAGGCAGCCCTGTAGCCTTATAAACCGCATCCTCAATACTCATAATATTTCTTTCTCTGACAGTCTGAAAAAACCTGGGCATTGTCCCAAAATTTCTGGGATGCGGATTATAATCCACGTCATAAGAAAAATCTGTGGAATCAGAACATACCGCTATATCCATATCTTTAATTATGTTACATACATCGTCCAAATCCATGCAAAAATACACACACTGAACTCCGCCGCCGCATCCCATTAAAATCCTTATAGCCTCATCTATCGGGTTGGAATTATTCTCTTCAGCTATTTCCGACAGTCTTTTGCCCTCAACCTCCGGCAGCTTATCATGTGTACTTGCTATTAATACCCGCGATGCTCCGCCGCGCATCTCTAAAATATCCTCCATATCTTTTATAAGTCTGCCGGTCTTAGCTTTCAGATTTTCCAGCATTGCGTCATTGCCACCGCTTAATGCCCAATCGGGCACCAACGCAGCAAGCCCGGTAGAAGAGGCATCATATGGATATTGATCACAATTAACATCAATACCTTGACTTCTTGCCTTATTTATTTTGTTTAATAAATCTGCAGACCTTCCCCATTGAGGTTTACCCATTAACTTCAGGTGGGATATTTGTAGATGCACTCCGGATTTTTCTGCAACCTCAAGCATTTCATTTACAGCTTCAAATATTTTAGTAGATTCGCTCCTCATATGGACACTTAAAATACCATTGTTTTTCTTAATTACTTTGGCAAGCTCTGTAAACTCATCTACATCACCATAACTGCTGGGTGGGTATATCAAACCTAAAGACATACCAAAAGCACCGTTTTTCATTTCCTCATCCAATGATGCCTTCATTTTTTCCAATTCGTCTTTTGTTGGTTTCCTATCCTCAAAACCCATGACAGAAGCCCTAAGGGTCCCGTGTCCAACCAATAATGCGTAATTAATTGGTAACGGCTTGCCCTCGGTAAGCTTAATATAATCCTTCATATTATTTATTTTAAGGTTTTTATCTTCAGGCACGATCTCTACTGTCCTATTAAAAAAATCCTGAATCCCTTTTCTACTTTCATCATTTGACGGGATCAATGATATACCGCAATTTCCACCAAGAGCAAAGGTTGTACCCTCGTTCAGCAATGATTGCTTTTCTTTTTTATTTAACGGACAAGCATCAATATGTGTATGAATATCTATAAATCCCGGTGAGATGACATTGCCGCTGCAATCTAAAACCTTTTTGCTGCCAAATGAATTATGGCTGTCAATTAATCCAATTTTGCCATTTTTTATATATACATTCCCCTTATATGGCTCACTTCTCGTACCATCAGCAATGATCCCGTTTTTTAAAGCCAAATCAAACAAAACCCTACACCTCCTCTTTTATTTTTTTCTAGATATAGCTTGCCTCTATCACGGTTTAACTTGAAATTAGTTTAGCATATTGAAGTAATATCGTCAAGAAAAATAAGTCTATGTATACACCCGGCTAGGATATTTATATCAAATTTAAATAGCATACT
>DHDL01000016.1:16068-34631 GCA_002399345.1 Thermoanaerobacterales bacterium UBA4877 | reverse complement strand
TTTGGTTATTTACTTTGTCTACTTTAGAGGTATCATATCAGTACTGTTACATTTTTCTTATCTTTTTTATATGTGTACTGCCGGGTCAATATCCAGCTCTACATTTTCAGGTGGATAGTCCAGCTGTCTCATACCGTCTTTATTAATTATAGCTGTAGGAATAATATATTTCTCAGGTGAAATCTTCTTACCGACGCAGTCAATAAATTCTCTGGATGGAGGAGCGGAGGTGCTAAGCTTAAATAATGTAGCATTGTGTAGTTTTCCCTTTAAATCGCACCAATTTTCTAATTGCAGTATACCGGCAGGTGAAGCAGTCACCGCTTCTATAACATCCACAAGATCCATTCCGGCGGAACATAATTTAGTCATTGTGGTAGGAAGATCATAGACAGGACCGTTTATCCCAAGAATATGAGTATCAGTGCTGATAGTAAAGGGAGGATATCCTGCCGCTATTGCTCTTTTTGCAACTTCAAAGCTGAAGCTGCCTATTCCGTGAGCCACATCCATAAGAACGCCGCGATCCAAGGCCCTCTTCATTGCTGGAATGGGCTTACCCTCGGCATTCCAGGGAGAATTTAATTTGCCATGGTAAACATGTGATATAACATCACCCGGAGCTAAAACGTCAAGTATATCTTCAATGCAGGGCATGGGCAGACCAATATGCACCATAAGACGCACTCCGGCCTCCCGTGCAGCTTTAGCCGCAAGTTTTACCGGTTGTATACCTAAAGCACCAACGGTCGTTTTTTCCGCTCTTATTTTAATGCCACAGACGAAGGGACGATTAGCTTGGGCGGCTCTTACTGTTTTTGCCACATCCATGGCGGCAATATCCGCAGCTTCGGGTATCTGTACCAGACCAGCCGAGCATATATTAAGCCAGGCCTTTACAGGAGTCTTAAAAGCAGGCGCAACATATTTCCTGAAACCGGTAATAGTAGCTTCACCGGCGCTTCCGGCATCCGCTATATAATGAACCCCGGTGTCATATCCGATAGAATCCGGTGATATCGGCAGCGGCCCCACACCATCATATACATGGGCATGTAAATCAATCCAGCCGGGACTTATAAACAACTCTGTTTTATTTTTTTGATTTGAAGACGGCTTTAGAAAAAAGCCTTGCGGGTCTTGACATAATTCAGCCGGCCATATTTTCTTTGCAGTGGGATCCACAACATTTACATACATTGGTCCCTTTTTTTCATCCTTACATATATTAATTTCAGCCATAAAGATATACCCCCTTTTATTTTGATATTGCAGCATACTATGCAATCTCTTTGACTATTGACTTACCTTCTTTCGGCACAATTTTAAGCATCTTTAAAGCCTGCATAACAGCATTTTTACGATATTCGAGCTCATTTTCCCTTGGTAGTGATGGATCACCAAATACATGAAGAACACTGTTTCCACGGAATATTCGGTTGGGCCCTATACCCTCGGCAATCTTCGACAGGTTTGTTACCTGCACAATGGGTATACCTGAGCGCTCTATCTCCTTTGTCATCACTGCACCGCAGCGAGAACTCGTTCCTCATGTGGATGTCAATATAACCGCATCAATGCCGTTACCCTTTAATATTTTTGCAATGCCTTCGCCAAAACTTTTACACTTGTCCATACCGGTCATTACACCTGCAGTGGTAAAATATGAATCAAACAAGGAACCGATGAATCCTTCCTTCACAAGGACTCTCATAGCATCAACGGGTACAAGTCTATTAGGATCTTCAAGAACATAGGCATTATTATAACCCTGATGCCTCACCTCATAATCCTCCGGCTTCAATCTGTCCTTTCCCTTGATGGAATAAGACTTAAAACAAGTGGAATTGGTAACAACCATATTATCGGGGTTACCTTTCGGCACCAGGCCGCCATCGGTAACAAGTGCGATTTTTGCCTCAGACAGCGGTTTATCAAGCACCGGTGTCGGGATCTTCTCGTGATTAGGCATAACAACTTCAGTCCTGAATGGTTTATTATAATACTTCGCCAAAAGCATTTTGAGAGCACGCTTCGGTGCAGGCACTGAATAATCTATTTCAACAGCCGGACCACTCCCATGGTATCCTTCCTTCTTACCATCCCCGATTGGCTCTCCGGACACCAGGCGGAGTGAAAACGTAACTAATCTCTTTAAGACTTCTTTCATATTCCTGGCATTGTTTTCAGTCTCAAGAATATAGCAGCTGTCTTTATATATATCAGTACCCGGGTTTTCAGCGAATAATGCCGTAACAGCGGGAATCTTCAGCGTCTCGGCAACTGCAGCCGTAGTTGCACCACAGGCCATGCCATATCTTCCGGCATTAAATCCCGGCCCGCCTATAAACAAATCCGGATTATATTTTTTTACTGTCTCTACCACCTTAGGAACCATTGTCTCCAGGTTTTCAGCAATCTTGTTGTCCCCGCAAATGATGGTAGCCACAATTTCCGCCTTGCCGTCAAACATCTTTTCCAATTCTAGGCCAGGCCCGACAGGCTTCTCTTTAACAAGCATAGCCATACCCGCCGTATCCTCTCCACCATACCCGCCGTAAAATTGGTTTATATAATGAACCACTCGATACTTTTTAACCATAGCTCACACCTCTTCCTTCCTCGGAATATTTGAATCTGTAGTCACATAACAATCTCCCAGCTGAGACCATATTCCCTGATATGCATAATTTGTGGTGTGATCAAAGGGTCCCCAGGGATCAATGCCAGCCAAACTTGGTACCCCGGCTTTTTCACCAATCAGCCGTTTAACTTTGGGGTGATGCAGTGTATAATTACGGCCGCTGTTGATAACAGCATCAATTTTTGGATCGGAAATAACCAGCATGTCACCAGGACGATCATTGGAAACAGCGGATTGATTCATCACACAGGTCATACCCATCTTTTCCATCCAGTTAAAAGCCAAAGCCGAATCAAGCTGGCAGTGCCCCATACCCGATTTATTTACCACAACGCAGTCAGCTTTTAAGGTGTCCCGGCATAATGTAGACGCAATCATTCCCATGGTGTCCTTTCCTTGGATTTTCATGACGTTATTTGCAAAAACAACCCCTACAAATTCAAGGTCCTTACCATGACGCTTCATAAGTTCCTTTATATAGAGTTCATTCTGCAGATAATAGTTGCATTCCCAATACCGCCATAAAAATGCTCCGTCTAAAACTTCGGTAGGCTGAACAATGATAGGTAGGAAATTAAGTGCGCTCTGCCCATAATACAATATATTCCAGGTATCATGTGAGGCCATGTGCGTAACAAAGTATGCAACCTTTGGCAAGGGCTTACCATCTTTACCCGGTCCAACCGGTCCCAGCTCAAAGACCTCTGTCTCATCCGGTTTTAAATCAATACCCAGCTTAGCCAAATAGACATTTGCTGTCAGGGAAGCATATTTTAACGCCCGAGCATAGCTTAAATCACTGACGCCTTCAGCCGGTGCGGCATCAATAACAATATGATAGTGCCGAGAAAAATTACTATACTTTGCACATGGGCCACCTACATCTAAATAATACTTTATGTTACACTTGGCATAGTAGATATCTGAAACGACCACACCCCTGAGAGCTATCGTTTCGCCCTCGCCAGCAGGTGCCAGCTTGCCCCAGATACCCGGATAAGACTCCTCCGGATGTTCCTTTTTACAGCGCGGCTGCATAATATCATGCACCGACAACATCCGGCAGCTCTCGCCAGGGCAGACCAGCTCGATATTTAGCCATGCAAACAAATCGTTGTTAATAAGGTTATAAAGCTCATCTCTATTGACTGTTAACACACCGCCGGCCAACCCGGACTTACTTCCGAATTGAACCTTTTTAACATCGATATAATCGATCTGCAAACGTTTACCCATGATTCACATCTCCTTCTTTTATTTTTACAAACCTAATTTACACCATAATTAAGTCTGTAATTAAATTTTAACAGAACGGTGATCAATATACATTGCAATATCTTACTATGTTAATGTAATAAATCATTTACTTTTTTGAATGATTGTAGTTTCATATATAATTTTACTGACAAAAATTACTTGTCCTTGTAGTATTTAGTTATATATTGTTGTCTGTATGAAGTCGGTGTAAGTCCAACTATCTTTTTAAACACCTTTACAAAATATGCGCAATCCTCGTATCCCAGATCGATAGAAAGGTCTTTAATAGAAATATTAGATGTTTCAAGAAGTTGTCTCGCTTTTTCCATTCTGAGTTTATTTATATAGTTGGAGAAGTTTTCACCGGTTATCTTCTTGAAGAGCTTGCTAAAATAACTAGAACTTATATTACATAGGGTTGCCATCTCATCAAGGCATATATTGCGGCAATAGTTATTTTGAATATAATCAATGGCCGGTCTCAATATCAAATTATCCTTTTGCCCATGTGTTTCCACCTCTTCGTAGTCTTTATTATTTCCTCTCTTCATTATGTTCATATTCGCCATATCCGTATTACTATTTGCCATTGATATTATTTCTGTCATTTCATTTAGTTTTGATTTTAATAAAACCTCTTCTGTGCTCCTATTTCTGTTTGTCATTAGAATTTCTTCATTCATTTCATTTAATTTTATTTTTAAAAGAGCTTCCTCTACTATATAGTTACTTATAATAGATATCATGTTGGCAACTGATTTAATTCTACTGAGTGAAACTGTTGGAATTCTTTTGTATGTGCCTTTAATCTCCTTATTATCAAACAACCTCTCTTTTATAAAACGATCCTCAAATATCCACTCCAGGTCTTTTTTTTCTATATCCTCTTCTCTTAAAAATACCTGACCGCCTACTAAAGCACCTAAATACTGACCGTCTACAATTATGGGTATGGCATAAACTAACAGTCCCATGTGACATATGTATATATAAGGATGCTGCAGGCGAACCGCTTCCAACCCTCCTCTCGAGTCGCATTTTTCACATAGTCTGGAGTATTTGCCGTCAGATCTTACGAATTTACAGAAATCACTGCAGTTGCTGTGTTTTGTAATAGGTTTCCCTTTATAATCTATAGTCAGTAGAGATGTCCCTGCTACCTTTGATATTGCATCTTGAATCCTTTGAAAATTGTTTGCGTTTATTATATAGGTCAAATCCGGAAATTTGTCTTTCAGTCTGATCACCCCCTTTGCAAAATATAAATGTATTTACATTTATATCGGATTTTAATATCATCGGGATACATGGCGAATACAGAGTTTTGAAATGTATACAATCAATTAACTGATTGTCCAGTAGGGATTTATATGCACATACTGTATTTAATAGATATGAATTTTAAATCCTTAGTCAACTAATTATCATATATATTATATATCGCAGCGTCGAATTAATCAATCAAATCACCCACTTGGGCACTATTGCCATATTATATATGAAAAATCTGCATTTCATTGGCTCATATCCAACAAAATGCAGCCATTAAGATAATGCGAACACTCTCCTTCAGGTATCAGGTCGTTTTAAAAACGTTAAGTAAATTAATTAGATGCTTCCTTTTTCTTAAAAATCACCGCAGACAATAGTGAACAAATTATGACTGCCGCAATACCTACAAAAACAATAAGTATCTTTTTTTCAACCAGCGAACCGAATATTGTATAATAGTCCGGCATACTGAATAACCGGTCTACATCGCCAATTATATTTACCGGAAGCAATTGCAATACCCTGTGCAGCTTAGGAGAAATCTCAGCAAAGCCCATCATAGGCACGATGTAAACAATAAAAGAAGGTATTAAGGCAGCAAATGTATTGGAAGCCAATGAAGAAAACAGCATTGTCTCGGCTGAAATCATTAATGCCGCCAGCCACCCCCAAAGTACCCATCCTATCAATGCTTGGTTAATCGACATATCATATGGCGATAGTTTACAATGACCTAGTAATTGTATGGAGGCACTTAATCCGGATGCTCCATATATACCGGTATAAAGGGCAATAAAAAATACCGCAAACAGCAAAAATACAAAGGAAGCATAAAGAAAACCGGCCGCTATTTTATCCCGAATCATACGTGTCTTGCCGTAACGTGTCGTAAGCAGCACCTTGTCGGAACCGGAGCTGGTTTCTTCCGCAAACATTGGAACAATGCCGATCACAATGATCAGCCCAACCATCCATGGAAAGAATACGGGAATCGTATTGAAAAAATCCTCCCATCCATTTATGTAAGCACCTTTAAATGGATACTGCAAGTCGTCATACAACTCCACAAGTTTTTTGACTATAGGGGTACTCGAATCAGGAGAAGGAATTAGTTTTTCTTCCCCCGGATAGCGAACGATAGATCCGAGGTAGAATTCGGTCAAATCTCCCGTTGCTATGAGATCCTTAACAAATCTTGGATTGTAAAAGGTTCGTGATCCAACAAGAGATATAACATTATAGCGGTTAAGATGTTTATAGTACGCCTCGTCCGTAAGCGAAGTTGTATTTCCTGAGGCATCGGAATAAGAATACCCACCGTCCTCGTCTTCAGGCCGCTGATATTCCTGATTGTTATAAATATCCTCTTCCTTTTTATAAAGTGATTTAAGCTCCTTCATTGAATAACGACCGGCGTATTTATTCTGCAAATCCCGATCGTATCGTATTGCTTTAATCCCGGTCAGCTTATCCATCTGCTCGGTATAAGTAGTGTACTCAAGTGCTGGCTGAAGTGCGGAAAACAATCCCCAAACCAGTCCTACACAAATTAAGATCAAGACAACTCTTTTCTTAAAAATTTTATACAGTTCAAATCTCATAGCTGTTCACCGCTTTCCTCTCCCGTGTAATAAAGATAGGCATCCTCCAAGGTAGGTTCTACAACCTTTGCACCAGGGAATGGGCAACTGTCGGAAATGATACGCATTACGGTTCCCCGGGTGGTGTGATGTATATTGCTTATAACAAATTGTTCTTTAGCCACATCAGCCTGCTGATTCTCTACAAGAGCCTCCCAAACCTTATTCCGTACGCCTGAAGTTATTTGCTGAACGTTGCCTTGATAGCGCAGCTTTCCTTGCTGTACCAGCAGGATCTCATCGGCAATGTAAGAAACATCGGAAACGATGTGGGTAGACAAAATCGTAATCTTATCCTGCGAAAATGTGCTGATCAGATTTCTAAACCTTACACGTTCAGATGGGTCAAGTCCGACAGTCGGCTCATCCAAAATCAAGATATCCGGCTCGTTTAGCATCGACTGGGCAATCCCCAGGCGCTGCCGCATACCCCCGGACAGGGAGGAAATTTTTTCCTGGCTATACTCAGCCAATCCCACCGTTTCCAACAACTCATCAATTTTCCTTTTACTAAAATTAGGATTCAATCCCTTTAAAGATGCAAGATACTCCATGTATCTCCGCACAGTAAAGCTTGGGTAATAACCAAAATTTTGTGGAAGATACCCTAAAACCTTACGGTACTCTTCTCCTAATTTCCGGATTGGCTGCCCATTATAAAAAATTCCTCCCTCATCCGGCCTGCTAAGGTCACAAATCATACGCATCAAAGTGGTTTTCCCCGCACCGTTGGGTCCTAACAGACCATATACACCTGACTGAAGGGAAACGGAGAGGTCATCTACCGCCACCTTGTCTTTATATCTTTTCGTCAAATTTTTAATATTCAGCCTCATAATACACCTCCCTTATTCTCCCAAACCGGGTTTTAGTAATCGTTACCGCCAATGTTACAAACAATAAACTTACAATAAATACAGCAAACCACGCATCTGTTAGTAAAATAGTTGTATAGCGCAGCTGGATTAACGCCACCGTTAATACGGTGGAAACGGATAACATGGCATAGGATGATTTTATTCTAAAAAAGTTAAATACAATCATTGATAAAGCAGCCGAAATATTAAATGGAATAAAGCCCCTGCAGAGTAATTCACCGATATTAAATTGCAGATTGAAGCCACATATCAGGGATGCCACACTGATAACCGAAATATTGCTTAAGCTTATTAATACCATCTTTGTGGCAATTACCTTTTCCGGGCTATAAAAACAAACCGCCTCTGTTTCGCTTGTATGATAAATCCGGGATTTCAGCATCTCAGGCAAAATATAAAATGTCATGATAGGTACAATAGTCAAAAAAAGAATTTGAATATCATCCATCCCTTTCGCCGACGAACTATTAAGAAGCAAATATACAAAACAGAAAAATTGTAATACCCAAAAGATCTTAGAAATGCTTAGAAGCTGGTACTTTACAAAGTTTAATTGCGCACCGGTATATTTAGTATTCAAAGTCAAGAGTTTTTTCGCTTTATCAATGATAGCCTGTTTTTTTTCAGCATCCGTTTCGGGGACGGGAAACATGGAAGTAAATTTTTGATGGGGTTTGTTTTGTTTCAATGTGTATCCACCTCCGATAATAATGATTTAAGTTTTTTCAATCCGTTACTGACCCGTGATTTTACAGTTGAAGGATTTGTACTTGTTATTTTGGCAATGTCTTTGATTTTCATATCGTGGAAGAATCGAAGCAATATCGTATCTTTCTGTGCATCGGGCAGCTTCTGTATTGCTTCTTTCAACCGACTGCTTTGATCCTTCCGGATTAAAATCTTTTCAATATCCACTCCTGCATCCACATTTAAAAGATCATACTCCTGAATAGATAATTTATTCTTTCTGTAATAGTCGTTCCTTACATTAACTGCAATGGTAAAAACGAAATTAGAAAATTTCCCCACAGGTCGGTAACCGGCAAGCGCATTTACCAACTTTAAAAAGACATCCTGTGTCAGATCCTCCGCAATAGCTTTATCTCCGGTATTGCGATATAAATAGGAAAAGATATTGTCATAATAATGGTTAATAATTGTTTCCAAGGCATCCGTATCACCTTTTTGAGCTTGCCTGATCAATTTAAGCTGCGAAATGCGACTCACCGCCTTACTTTTAATTACGTGTAATAAATGCTTGTACATATATATAAACGTAGTTTTCACAAAAAGGACTAATGAAATTTAAAATATCTTAAAGGTATTATTATCCATAAAAACAAGGGATTTGAATTCTTTCACTCAAATCCCTTGTTTCATAGATACTGCTATTCTATTGTAAACTCTTCAGTTGAAGGTAAACTGCTGTATACACGCCTGTCAATTGTTGATAGGCATATGATTTAATCTGAGTATAAAATAAAAAAAGCACTGCCGAGAGTGTTGTAAAAGTCCTGGTGCGCCCAGAGGGATTCGAACCCACGACCTCCTGATTCGTAGTCAGTTACTCTATCCAGCTGAGCTATGGGCGCATCTTTATTAGCATTATTACTATATCACAGGATCGGGTTTTTTTCAAGCTCAAAATCCGATCACAAATTTGCAAATTATTTATTAATCATCTCGCGGGCAGCATCATATCCAGCCATTATGCCTTCTTCCGATTTATAGAAACTATACCACTTTATATCTTTTACGGATGGTTTAAGTATAACTACATTTGATGTCGGGTTAGTATCTTTCCGTGCATTCATAAGCTCAAGGGCTTTGATTGTAAAATAGACAGCATTTTTATGTCTTTTAAGCACTCCTCTGAAATTAGTCGGTATCGCGGCTATATCTACTTTATCCAGTGCTCCTCTTACGCGGCTGTACACTTTGCTAATGGTGGATACCCCGTCAACATTCGACGACACATCTACGGCTATTATATTTGTTGCGCCGTTTTGAACCGCTACTTTAATTGGTAAAATATCAACAATGGTTCCGTCAACCAATATCTTATCTTCATAATGTATGGGGGTAAACAATCCGGGTATAGACATACTGGCCATCACGGCCTTGATCAGACCCCCATGATTTATAACTACCTTTTCTCCTGTCAGGATATTTGTGGATACCGTATAAAATGGTATATTAAGCTCTTCAAAAGTTTCCTTCTTTATTGTCTGCTTTAAAAAATCGCTTACTCCTTTTCCTCTGATCAGTCCTTGAGAAGACAAGGATACATCCATTAATTCAACAAACTTTTTTACAGTAATGGAACCCGCTACAGACTTCATCTCACCTACTGTGAGCCCAGAAGCATATCCGGCTCCTACTATGGCACCTATGCTTGTTCCGACAATCATATCTGGTTTTATGCCCGCTTCTTCCAAAGCTTCTATAACTCCTATGTGGGCATATCCCCTTGCTCCTCCTCCGCCAAGTACCAATGCTGTTTTGTTATGCATTCTTTGCCTCCTGTACATCGTTTAATATATATTTAGTCGTTACTATATTAAAAAATATTATATACATATTTTACACCAAGTTGCAAAAAATATATAGTATCAAAGAAAAAAGGAGGTTTTTTTATGGCAGAACAAGCCAAAGTAATAGGTTCATTCTCGTCTCCTGACGAGGCCGAAAGAGCAATACGCAATATGCGTTCCAAAGGCCTTACTGAAAATGAAATGTCAGTAATCGCCAAAGGCAACGAAGGACAGGCTAATAGCAACAATAATAACAACAATGGCAACAACCTAAGTTCAGGTATGACAACGGGAGGAGTTTTAGGTGGCATTGCTGGCCTGGCCGCCAGTGCGGGTGCACTTATGATACCGGGTGTAGGCCCCATAGTAGCAATGGGACCATTAGCAGCAACCATCACCGGTGCAGTGGGCGGAGGTATAGTAGGTAGCCTGGTTGATTGGGGAATTCCTGCCGATCAAGCCAAAAAATATGAACAGGATATAAAAGCAGGTGGTGCCATTGTATCTGTGGAATCCACAAGGCAAAAGGTAGATGATGCTGCTAATCAACTCAGAACCGAGGGAGCAAGAAATGTATATGTAAAATAGGGGTCATTATGACCCCTGTTTTATTTGAGATACATACACCAGTTCAATATTTCTCTTCTTAAGTTCAGGCAATGCATCCTCTATACCCCTAGCCGTAATCTTTCCCCCTGCCGGGCCCACGTGCCCTATTCCGATGGCGTAACCTTTTTCCTCCGATATTTCGGCTAGTTTTAATACCTGCTTGTATACTTCATACTCACTTTTACTGTCGATAAACATGTCCCTGTCATAATGGTTTATTCCTATGTCCTGAGACACCTCGTCTATAACCGATCCAACGACCGTTCTGCTATCCAGCACAAAGAAATCACGTTTTTTTGCTTCTTTAAGTATAACATACATCATGTCACGGTTGGTTGAAATTTTAGAGCCCATATGATTATTAAAACCGACGGCATAGGGTATCTGATCGAATGCCGCCCGTGTTCTTTTGAGCACTTCCTCCAAGCTGAGATCGGATGTAATCGAATCAGGCGGGAGCCAGCTTTTTTTCCCTCTAATAGGCTCCATAGGGAGATGAACGATCACCTCAAACCCCTTTTTATGTGCCCTTTCAGCATCATTTATAGAATAAGGGGAGTTTGGCATTACGGCGACGGTTAAATGTTCTTTAATTTTTAACATATCATCAGTACCCTCACCGTTATTACCAAAGTCATCTATGATGATAGCAATCTTCTTTGGCTCAACCTGATCACTCAAAGTCTTAGTATCCCTATTTAAAAAACATATCGTTAATATCAATGCAATGACTATAACAATCATCACTGCCTTCTTTATAATTACAACCTTCATACATTCTCACCCTTATAATCATTATGAATATAAAAGTAAGATTATGAAATGATTAATCTCCATATAGTACAGGCCATCCGCTTATGTAGAAAGAATAAAAAAATGGCTGAATAAATTCAGCCAAATAATAGGTAAAAAACTAGTTAGCAGATATGATCATTATTGTTGTTGCAGCATAAAACTATAACCAACAGAATTATAATCCACCAGCTGCCTCCAAATCCAAATCCGCCACAGCCGCCTTTTTCCTCCATCATGAATTACCTCCTTAATTTTAAATTCATTATATATTATTCATGATGGGGGATATGTGTTAATGTTTTACTTTACCGGTTCGCCTATAAGTTCCGCACCTTTCTTTATTATCTCGATGTTTGGTTGTACAAACTTTTCTTTATTGGTACTTCCCCAGACATGTTTCAGTGCATCAAAGAGCGACTCCATTTTTACGACTCCACTTCTCTTTACATATGCACCCAACATTATCATATTAGCTGCCTTGGGGTTGCCTAAATCTATGGCCATATCTTCCGCAGGCACATATATCGTTTCCACGTCTTTCCTGCTTGCTTTTATATCAACCATGGCGGAATCAATTACAAGGATTCCATCCGCTACAAGATAACTTTCAAACTTCTCTAATGAAGGTCTGTTCATAATAATTGCGCCGGTAGACTCGGTGATAACGGGAGACCCGATCGGATCATCCGATACAATAACATGGCAGTTTGCCGTGCCACCCCGCTGTTCCGGCCCGTATGAAGGCATCCAAGATACATTTTTGTCTTCTTCCAGGCCTGCATAAGCCAGTAGCTGTCCTATGGTCATAAGGCCCTGGCCGCCGAATCCGGCAAATATAACTTTGTCTTCCATTATTTCACCCCCCATGGAGATTTAAATGTTGCCAAAGGATAATGTGGAATCATATTATCCTTAAGCCATGTTAAAGCCTCCGTCGGTGTATATCCCCAGTTGGTTGGGCATGTGGACAAAACTTCCACTAAGGAGAAGCCTTTCTTTTCAATCTGTGTACGAAATGCATCGCTAATTGCGTTCTTCGCTTTCCTTATATTTTTAATATCATGCACAGATACCCTGGATACATATGCCGCACCTTCCAAAGTTGAAATCATTTCGCAGACATTTATCGGATATCCGTTTTTCTCTACCGATCTCCCATAAGGAGTAGTAGTTGTCACCTCGCCTAACAAGGTCGTAGGTGCCATTTGTCCGCCTGTCATACCGTAAATACCATTATTTACAAATATAACCGTTATATTCTCTCCTCTTGCTGCAGCATGCACTACCTCTCCAGTACCTATGGCAGCCAGATCTCCGTCACCCTGATAGGTAAATACTGTTCTGTCGGGAAGAGATCTCTTAATCCCTGTAGCTACCGCCGGAGCTCTGCCATGAGCGGCTTCCTGCATATCACAATTGAAATAATTATATGCCAGCACCGCACAGCCGACCGGAGCAACACCTACGGTATTCTCCAACACACCGAAATCGTCAAGACACTCGGCTACAAGACCATGTATTATGCCATGAGTACAACCTGGGCAATAATGGGTTGTAGCATCCGTCATTCCCTTTGGTTTTGCATAAACAACGTTAGGCATTACAAACACCTCCCATCATGTTCTCAACATGTGCCAGTATATCTTTTGGCTCAGGTATCATACCGCCGGTTCTGCCATAAAAGTCCACCGGTTTTCTTCCGTTTACAGCCAGCCTGACATCCTCTACCATCTGGCCGGTGCTCATCTCAACGGACAGGTAAGACAATGTTTTGTCCGCAGTTAAATCAAACGGCTCCTGCGGGAACGGCCACAGCGATATTGGTCTAATAAGGCCCATCTTTATACCCTTTTTTGCCGCCATCGCAATGGTATTCTTAACTATCCTGGCCGTAGTACCATAGGCAACGGCTATTATTTCTGCATCATCGCAATTATACATTTCATATCTGACTTGGGTCTTAGCCATATCATCATACTTTTTCTTTAAGTCCATGTTATGCTTTTCCAAGGCATCCGGAGACAGATACAAAGAGTTTATTATATTTCTACCTTTATGATGAGCCGTGCCTGTCGTTGCCCACGTCTTTGGAGGCAGATCTTTTTTCTCCTTTTTAGGCTTATCAAGATCGACAGGCTCCATCATCTGGCCCAGCATACCATCGGCCATTATCATTACGGGATTCCTGTACTGATCAGCTATGTCGAATGCATCCTGCATTATATCGGCCATTTCCTGTATGGACTCAGGCGCAAGTACTACCATATTATAGTCGCCGTTTCCTCCGCCTCTTGTGGCCTGGAAATAATCGGACTGGCTGGACTGTATGCTTCCAAGGCCAGGCCCGCCCCTCATGACGTTTACAATAACCGCAGGTATCTCAGCACCCACAATATAAGAAATGCCTTCCTGCATCAGGCTTATTCCGGGACTGCTGGATGTAATAAGCACCCGTGCTCCGGCGCCTCCCGCTCCATAGACCATATTTATAGCGGATACTTCACTTTCCGCTTGTAGAAAGACACCTCCGACCTCCGGCAACCTTTTAGACATGTATGCCGTTACCTCATTCTGAGGTGTTATAGGATAACCGAAATAGTATCTGGCGCCGGCTTTTATAGCCGCTTCACCAAGAGCTTCATTCCCTTTCATCAAAACCTTAGCCATTTAATTTCCCCTCCCGTATTTACAATTTCTCAACCTTTATAACAAAATCAGGACATGTCATGCCGCAGAAACCGCAGGCTATGCATTTATCATCAGAACCATTTTTTATCTGAGAATAGTTATAACCCTTGCTGTTGAGTTCCTTTGAAAGCTCGATAATATGAACCGGGCAAACGTTTACACAAAGCTCACAACCTTTGCACCGCTCACTGTCAAAAACGACTTTACCTCTTGCAGCCATTAAAAAATCCCTCCTTCATCTCCATGGTGGTTTCATATATAAATTTAACGGGAAAACATTTTTCTTTATACCCTTGGGCAACTTCTCAAGGATATCTTTTCTGCCGGATATAAACTTTATGGGCAGGCCGGTACACCTGGATATTTCCTCAGTAACGGCCTGGCCTTTTAAGACGTCCTCTTCAGTAGTCTCATAGCTCATATGTGTATTGTTGGCGAGATGGGTTATTTTAAGCCGGGATGCATGTTCTATAGACCTCATCCGCTCTATTATGTCATCCGCCGCCGAGGTGAATGGTCTATTGACATTCACTACAAATATCATCTCATAGGGTTCATCCTTTATATATTCATTAAACATGCCGAGGGCGACGGCACCTTCATCATCGCCGCCCAAATCCACCACTGTATGTAGCCCTTTATCCTCGAGCACTACATAAATCTCCGGAGACAGTGCTGGTATATCGGCATCCATATACTTCTCTTCGGTGCATACAACCCTTATGCCATACTTTTCCCTCAGTGATTCTCTCATCTCACGTGAGCGGAAATATGGATTTACAATATCCAGATCCACCAAAGCGACTCGATCTTCATTCTGTTTAAGATGCATGGCATAATTCAGTGCTATCTCTGTCTTGCCGCTGCCAAAATAGCCTGTAATCAATGTAATCCGTTTATAATTCATTCGATCACCTGGGCCTATTCATAGACTTTGTATTTCTCTTCTCCTCTGAGCACCCTAAGTCCTCCTAGAGCAAGAGCCGCAAGCTCATCTTCTCCCGGATAACACTTAACCGGTGCTATAAACTTAACCCTGTCTTTAATCCAACCTACAAATACATCATCATGGGCTATTCCACCCGTAACCACAATGGCATCCACATGACCTTTTAAAACTGCCGCCATAGCGCCAATCTCTTTGGCCGTCTGATAAGCCATGGCCTCATAAACCAACTTTGCCTTCTCGTTGCCCTTCTCTATCATTTTTTCAACTTCTTGAGCATCATTTGTACCAAGATAAGCTACCAAGCCGCCTTCACCAGCGATCTTCTTCTTTAGCTCATCACGCGTATACTTGCCGGAATAACACAAATCCACAAGCTGCATTGCAGTAAGTCCGCCTGTTCTCTCAGGTGAAAAAGGTCCTTCACCATTAAGAGCATTGTTGACGTCTATAACCCTGCCCTTATGATGCGCTCCGACCGAAACTCCTCCGCCCAGGTGCACAACGATAAAATCAAGGTCCTCATAGGTTTTGCCCATATCCTTGGCCGCCTGCCTGGCCATTGCTTTTTGATTCAATGCATGAAATATACTTATCTTCGGCAGCTCAGGCATACCTGAAACCCTGGCGATATCATCCAGTTCATCCACAACTATAGGGTCCACTATATAAGCCGGTATATCCGCCTTCTTAGCTATCTCATTAGCTATCATGCCGCCAAGATTGGATGCATGCTCACCCTGCCGGCTAGCCTTAAGGTCTTCCATCATCTTATCGTTTACAAGGTAGGTTCCGCTCGGTATTGGTTCAACCAGGCCACCGCGTCCCACTACGGCATCTAAATCATAGATGGAAATCCCCTTGTTGTCTAATAACTTCAAAACCTCATCCCTGCGAAATTCATACTGATCGATTATGCCGGTATACTTAGACAGTTCCTCGGTGCTATGCCTTATCGTCTCCGTAAAAACCGGACTCTCGTTCTTAAAAACAGCTAACTTAGTTGATGTAGAACCGGGATTAATTGTGAGAATTGTGTACGTTTTTTCCAAATCATTTCCTCCTTTTGTACGACATAGCAGGAACTCTTATGACAAGGATTCCTGCTACTAATTATGTTTTTAATCAAGATTGTATCTGATTGGCTATTGTATATATTATATCACACACATCAACATTTGAAATCATTAACCTATATAATCGTCCCTGACACCAGCTATTAAATTAATACGGCCTTCAGCTATTCTGTCGGCTGCCTTGTATGTCGGTATATTTTCTTTCTTTGATGTTTCTATGACCTGTGTTACCACATCATAGAGAGCTTCCGCCTTTGCCGTGGCTTTTTCTTTACTATATCCACCCGGCTCAAACTCTGCGGCTACATTGATGACACCGCCCGCATTAATAATATAATCGGGTACATAGAGAATACCCTTTTTCTGTAGTATATCGCCGTGCTTGTTTTCTTTGAGTTGGTTATTTGCAGAACCGCTTACTATCTTGCACTTAAGCTGGTCTATGGTATCGTCGTTTATTATTGCGCCAAGAGCACATGGTGTAAATATGTCGCAATCTACCCCAATTATTTCATCAGGTTTTACAGCCTTTGCACCAAGTTCCTTTACAGCCTTATTTACGTTATCTTCAAATATATCTGTAACTATAAGCTGAGCGCCCTCTTTTTTCAGGAGCTTTGCCACACCGTAACCTACATTGCCCATACCTTGTATGGCGACCTTCTTACCCGCAAGGTCATCGCTGCCGTATACCTCTTTGGTGGCAGCTTTAATCCCCTGAAATACACCCAGCGCGGTAAATGGTGAAGGATTGCCGCTGCCCTGGCCGAGACCTGCCACGTGTGTGGTCTCCATTCTGATATATTCCATATCCTGTACACTGGTACCAACATCTTCTGCTGCGATGTATCTGCCGTTTAAAGATTCTATGAATCTGCCAAGTGCCCTGAAAAGAGCCTCCGACTTATCCTTTTTGGGATCAGCCATGACGACGGTCTTTGCACCGCCCATGTTAAGACCAGCTGCGGCATTCTTATATGTCATGCCTCTTGCTAACCTTAAAGCATCTGTAACGGCATCCTCTTCACTGTCATATGTCCACATTCTGACCCCTCCCAAAGCGGGTCCCAAAGTGGTATCATGTATGACAATAACTGCCTTTAAACCTGATGCCTTATCATGACAAAAAACCGCCTGTTCGTAATCACTCTTCTCCATATGACTGAAAAGTTCCATCTACAATAACCCCCTCTTAAAAATTTTATATCAAACCCTTGGGAACACACGTTTAATATAAAACATGAATCCCCTTCGGGTAGATATGCTATTTAGAAGAAACCAAGGTTGCCAAGGCTATAGAGTTTAATTTTGTTTCATCACTGTCCGACCTCGACGTGAGTATAATCGGAGCCTTTGCTCCCATTATTATGCCGGAGAGCATATAGCCCGCAAAATATGTTAAGGTTTTATACATAATATTACCGGCCTCTATGTCAGGTACAAGAAGAATATCTGCATTGCCGGCAACAGGGCTCACAATTCCCTTATGCTTAGCAGCTTCTACCGACACGGCATTGTCCAATGCCAGTGGGCCGTCAACCACTATATCTTTAAGCTGGCCCCTGTCAGACATTTTAGACAGTGCCGCTGCATCTAAGGTCGCTTGCATGTTAGGGTTTACAACCTCTACAGCTGCTAATGCAGCCACCTTGGGCTGCTCTATACCAATTTTCCTTGCAACCTCCGCGGCATTCAATATAATATCCACCTTGGCCTTAAGGTCGGGATCTACAACCATGGCCACATCCGTTAAAAGCATAAGCCTGTTTGAATGTGGTTCCTCAAATACAGAAACATGAGTTATTGTCCTACCTGTGCGAAGACCTACCTCTTTATTTAATACGGCTCTGAGAAAATCTGCCGTGTCTATTATTCCTTTCATAAGCGTGTTGGCCTGGCCGCTGGATACCAGCCTGACGGCCTCCTTAGCTGCCTCATTCTTATTCTTTACATCTTTTATGCTGTAATTGCTTATGTCTATTCCTTTCTTTCCTGCTATATCCTTTATTTCGTCTGCATTGCCTACAAGTATAGCATCGGCAATGCCAAGCTTACGCGCATTTTCTACGGCGCAGAGCACGTCCGCATCCTGTGCACAAGCCACCGCAATTTTCCTTTTCGTCGAAGCTTTAAGAGCTTCTTTTATGTCATTAAAAGACTTCAATGTTCATACACCTCATTTTATATATTTATGTGGTCTCTTTCCTTTTTATCACCGGTAAGA